>CAZNGB010000149.1:0-5004 GCA_964572465.1 uncultured Hyphomicrobiaceae bacterium | reverse complement strand
CCCGCCGGACGTTATCCGGCACCGTGTTTCCATGGAGCCCGGACTTTCCTCCGCGCGGTGCGCGTCGAGCGGTTTCGCCCCACAGTCACGCACTAGCGCGGCGGCCATCCAGCCGGCTGACATGACAGATAGATGGGGATTTCCCGCGCAGGTCAAGGGCGGAAAGGGGCCGCGCATGCTCGCGCGTCCCCTGTTGATGGCGGCTTATTGGTTGTTGCCGCCGTCCATCATCTCGCTCGCCGGCGCGTTGGCGTCCGGGCTGGTCTGAACGCGCATCTGCACGTCTCCGTAGCCGTAGAACGATAGCGCGCCGAAAATCAGGCCGAAAACGACCGCGGTGACGATCGCGTTGGCCAGCCGGTTGCCGAAGGCAATCAGGTTGCCCAGCAGGCTGACGAGGAAGACGACGCCTGAAGCGATCAGAACTGGCTCCAGCCAGAAATATTCTGCGGGTAAAAACATTTGTGCACTCCCCTTGAGTTGGCTCTAGCCGCGTGTGCAGCCAATGAGCCTTATAATCGAAACATGAAATTGTGATTACATAAAATGCGATCTGCCGCGATTGTGGGCAACTGCTATGACCCTGATGCCTCTTCGCCGCTCTCGCGGGCGCGCCGGGCCATGCGCTCGGCCCGCCGGCGGCGATAGGCGCGCACCAGGTTGAGGCTCGACTTGTAGCCAGCCGCGGCGATGGCGATGGTCCAGGGGATCGACCCGAGGACGATCGGCAGACCCCAGTAGGTCAATAGCGTCTCGATCCAGGCCCAGACGGCCTCGAAGAACCCGGCGCCGGCCGGCGCGCTGCTGGCGAACAGGGCAGCAAAAGCCTCATAGCCCGCGATGTCGCTCCAGTGGCCGAGCATCACCTGCCCGGTAATGTAGTAGACGTAGTACACTGGCACGATCGTGAGAATGTTTGTGACCCAAGTGAAGGCGATGGCCGGGATCAGCGCGAACTGCCAGCCGACGAAGCGGCTCGCAATCATCCAGGTGACCAGCACGCCGCCCATCTGGATGCCGAAAAGCGGGACGAACGCCCATATCAGCCCCATCATCACCCCGCGCGCCGTGTGCTCAGGCGGGTGGGCGCTGCGCAGCATCGGGATGTGCAGCCGATAGCGGATCAGCCGTCCCAGCGCGCTGCGGCGCTTGTTTCGCGGGCCGGCAGCCATCGGGGGGCCCATCGGTTCGTCATGTGTCGCCATAAACGCGCGTTCGTCAGGTTTGGTTCCGGGTTCGGCACACTGTTGCTGTCGCCAAACCCCATGGATTAGGCGCTCGCCAGTCGGTCCGTCAAGGCAGCGCATCCCTGCCCTGCACAATGGCGCGGCGCCGGTTAACAGCGCGACGCTGCGATCACATTATTTTTCAAAACCTCAAACGATCCTGTTTTTGTCTTGATTAGAGCATTGATTTTTTCCAAGGCAAAAGAAGTCTGCTTGTCACGGCAGGCCGGGCGCGCGAATCGTAGCGCCCGTGGGAGGAACGCAGGGTCTGCGCGCAGCGTTGCAAGACGGGCGGCGGACATAAACAAGCGAGACAAAAAATGAGCGCGGTCAGCAATGCCAATTTGAATGAATGGGTCGCAATCGCCCAGCAACTCTGCCGGAACGCGCCGCATTCGGCCGCCTGTCCAGATTGCGGCAAGAGCACGCTGGTCATGCGCGACCGAGAATATGGTCCACCGCATAACCGCGGGCGTGAGCGGTACCTTGTCTGCACGAGCTGTGGAGCGTTCAATGTGATCAATCTGAGCCGCGCCGGGTGCAACGCCTTGTGACGGGTGCAACGCCTTGTGAATTGAGCGGCGGTTTCTGGGGCTGGTCCGTGCGATGTTCGCGTGCTGGATCGTGTATGCTTATGTCGTGGATGCATGAGCAGCGAAAGGCGTGTGCATGAACAGCCTGGCGGATCGCGACATCTTATTTATCCTCGGCGCTGGGATCGCGGCTTACAAGGTTCTCGACGTGATGCGCCGCGCGAAGGAGCGTGGAGCACGGCTACGCACGGTCCTTACGGGCGGGGCAGCAGAATTTGTTACCCCATTGAGCGTCGGCGCACTCACCGAAGCGCCAGTCTTCACCGAACTCTTCGACCTGAAGAACGAAACCGAAATTGGCCATATTCGCCTGGCGCGGGAAGCGGACCTGATCGTCGTTGCGCCGGCAACCGCCGACCTGATCGCGCGGATGGCGCATGGCCACGCTAATGATCTTGCGACGACCGTGCTGCTCGCTGCTGACAAGCCGGTGCTCTGTGCGCCTGCTATGAATGTGCGCATGTGGCATCACCCAGCAACGCAGCGCAATCTCGCGAGGCTGGCCGAGGACAGCATCCATTTCGTCGGGCCGGACGAAGGCGCGATGGCCTGTGGCGAATATGGGCTGGGCCGGATGGCGCCGGTCGAGCAGATCGTTGAGAAGATCGAGGCGATGCTGGGGCCGCAGGCCCAGCCGCTGGCGGGCCGTCACATCCTTGTCACTGCCGGGCCGACGCATGAGCCGATCGACCCCGTGCGCTTCATCGCCAACCGATCCTCCGGCAAGCAGGGCTACGCGATCGCAAAGGCTGCGGAGGCGCTGGGCGCGTGTGTGACACTAGTCTCCGGCCCGACCGAACTGGCCGCGCCGCCGGGAGTGTTGCGGGTCGTGGTCGAGACCGCCGGGGAGATGCTGGCCGCCGTAGAGACTGCGCTACCAGCTGACGCAGCGATCTTCGCGGCCGCTGTCGCGGACTGGCGCGTAGTCGAAAACGCTGAGGCCAAGCTGAAGAAATCGGCTGGCGCCCCGTTGCTCACGCTCACTGAGAACCCCGATATATTGAAGACCATCGCTGCGCGCGCTGACCGGCCCGCGCTTCTGGTCGGCTTCGCGGCGGAAACGGGCGATGCGGCTACCAAAGGACAGGAGAAGCGCCACGCCAAGGGCTGCGACTGGATTGTCGCAAATGATGTCTCGCCCGAAACCGGCGTGTTTGGCGGCGATGACAACAGAGTAACGCTGGTGACAGGTGAGGGCGCAGAAGCCTGGCCGCGCATGAGCAAGGTCGAGGTTGCCCGCCGGCTGATGGCGCGCGTGGCGGATGCGCTGGAGGGCCGCCCTTATCTGCCGGTGGGGCCGAATCATGTCGTCTGAAGTCGAGGTCGCCGTTCAGCAACTTCCGCATGGCGCGGGCTTAGCGTTGCCCGCATACCAATCCGCTGATGCCGCCGGCCTGGACCTGCGCGCCGCGGTCCCGGAGAACGAGCCGTTGAGCTTGCGGCCGATGGCGCGCGCGCTCGTGCCAACGGGGCTGTCGATAGCGCTGCCACCAGGTTTTGAGGCGCAGGTGCGCCCGCGCTCGGGGCTGGCTTATCGCCATGGGATTGGCGTGCTCAATGCGCCGGGCACGATCGACGCGGATTATCGCGGCGAGGTTCAGGTGCTGCTGATTAATCTCGGCGCGGAGGATGTCATGATCGAGCGCGGCATACGTATCGCCCAGCTCGTTGTTGCGCCGATGACGCGCGTGCGACTCCGGCTCGTGGCGGCGTTGCCCGATACACAGCGCGGCCTCGGCGGCTTTGGCTCAACCGGTGCGGATTGAGTGACGGCTGCTGTCTGATGACTTGTGCGCGAAGCCTCGCGTTGCCACCGCGACTGCGAGGCCAAAGGCGGCATACCCGGCAAAGGCAGCCGTGTAGCCGGCAGAGTCGATAAGCCAGCCCGCCAGCGAGGAGCCGGCCGCCTGGCCGACGGTGGTGGCCAGTAGCGGCAGGACCGGGCCGACGGCCGGCCTCTCGTCCATGATCCGCACGCCCTGCACGAGATAAAATCCGGTCAGGATGATGTAAGAGGCCCCGAAGGTTGCAGCGGAGATCAGCGCAAGGCCGAGTACATCAGGCGCGAAGGCAACCAGCCAAAGCGAAAATGCCATCAGCGCCAGCGCGAGCGCATGGGTTCGTCCCTCGCCGAGACGGTCGAGCAGGTCGCCGGCCGTGCCTCCGGCAAGACCCACCAACCCGATCGCTAGCCACATCCAGCCGGTGTCTTGCCCAGACAGGCTCCCCGCGCGCACCACCAGATCGGGAGCAAAAACCCAGTATATGCTACTCACCAGCCCCATGCTGCCCGCCAGTACGCTCAGGCGCGCTATGGCCCACCACTGGGCGCGGGTTATCGCAGGCGGCGGCTCGTTGTTTTCTGGCGCTTCCCGGGAATACGTGCGGCCCGGCAGATAGGCCAGCGCCGCCAGAGCGCCCACCGCAGCCAGCACGGCGAAGACCGTATAGGCCGTGCGCCAGGCGCCCAGCAGCCAAACCATGGCCGGCATGCCCATCGCCACGCCGATGCTGGTGCCCGCATTGTGGATGGCGTTGACGCGCCCGCGCACGGCCGGGGGCACGGCTCGGTGCACCGCCTCGGCCATCACGGGCGACGATAGCCCGGTGCTGATGCCGCAGACGGCGACGCCCAAGCCCAGGACAACCACGCCAGGGGCGTTGGCGATGGCGGCCAGTCCCGCCGCCGCGAGGCCTGCTGCCAATGCGCCTGCCCGCTGCGGCCCGAGCCGCTGGCACACCGACGGGCCGATCAGGATGGCACCGATGAAGCTGATGAAGGGTAGCGCGCCGATGATCCCTGCGCCGGTCGCGCCTAGAACGAGATCATCGCGGATCTCCGGCAGGAACAGCCCGAACACGAACCGGGCCAGACCGTAGGTGATGGCGAGGATGCCGCTGCCGACAACAGCGATGCCAAGGGTCGAGGGTTGGTACAAGAGATCCAAAACTTTCCGGTGCGTGCGGCGATCCCGTCATTCGCACCCTGAGGTCATACTGCTGGCAGGTTCCGATTAGCGTTTCCTTTCCGCGCTGGCGGCGCAGACGAAAATGTGGTCCGCCGCCGAACGAGACGCAGTGCGAAACCCACTGGCGCGCCATCTGGAAGCGTGTCTGTGAAATACAAGGGAAGAGCGATGCGTCATGGGCGCATTGTCAGGTAAGGCTAGAATGACATCAGGGCT
>CAZNGB010000148.1:0-5075 GCA_964572465.1 uncultured Hyphomicrobiaceae bacterium | reverse complement strand
CGAACTTGTCCTCGGCCTTGCCAGTCGAAATTTTCGCGTGGGTGCGCGCGTCAACGTCCGGATTGATGCGAAAGGCGATGCGCGCCGGCTTGCCGTGCGATTGAGCGACCTGCGACAGCGCGCGGGCCTCCGCCTCCGACTCAACATTGAAGCCATAAATCCCCGCATCGAGCGCGAATGCCATCTCGTCGCGTGTCTTGCCGACGCCTGAAAACACGATCCGTGAGGGCGGCACGCCGACGGTCAGCGCGCGGCGCAACTCGCCTTCGGACACGACGTCCATGCCCGCGCCCTGCTGCGCGAGCGTCTTGATGACCGACAGGTTCGAGTTCGCCTTGATCGAGTAGCAGATAAGCGTGTCACGCCCGGCGAAAGCATCGGCGAATACGCGGTAATGCCGCTCCAGCGTCGCGGTCGAATAGCAGTAAAACGGCGTTCCGATATGCCTGGCGAGGTCTACGAGGCTCACGCCCTCTGCATGGAGCGTGCCACCGCGATAAGTGAAATGATGCATAGCACCTGCCCTTTAGCGCCCACGCGGGTCGACGCCGTTGCGCCCGCGCGGCGCGGGCGGGATCACAGCAGGACGTCGAGGATGAACGGCTCGTGCGATTCCTTGACGTCTTGCTCACGCTCGTCGATGACCTTGCCGCTTTCGGCGGCGGCACGCTCGACATGGGCCGTCTTGTCCGCGCGCGGCGGCGGCTCCAGCGGGCCGCGTTTGCCGCAGGCCGTCATGCCGATGGCGAGCACGAGCAGCGCTGCCGTGAGCGCAAAATGTTTCGTCCGCATGGCTTCGTCCCCCTGTCCGTCGCCGGCCAGCGCATAGCCGCCGCCCGCTCCTTTCATTAAGCCCCTTCACCAAGGCGTTGCAACCATGCGCTTGCCTGCGTGCGCACATTTTCTGGCGCTGTGCCCCCAAAACTCACCCGGCTGGCAACCGAATTCTCGACCGAAAGCACGCCGAACACATCAGCGTTGATGCGTGGCTCGATGGCCTGCATCTCGGCAAGCGGCAGCGCGTCCAGCGCCAGCCCGCGCTCCTCGGCCAGCCTCACGATTCGCCCAGTGACGTGATGCGCCTCGCGAAACGGCATCCCCAGCGCACGCACCAGCCAGTCCGCCAGGTCGGTCGCCGTGGAATAGCCGCGCGCGGCGGCCTCGCGCATGCGGCCTGCGTTTGGCTGGAGATCGTCGATCATACCGGTCATCGCGGGCAGCATCAGCGCCAGCGCATCGAGCGCGGCGAAGGCCGGCTCCTTGTCCTCCTGCATGTCCTTGGAATAGGCGAGCGGCAAGCCCTTCATCACCATCGCCAGAGCTTGGAAGGCCCCGGCGATCCGCCCGACCTTGGCGCGCACCAGTTCCGCCGCATCCGGATTGCGCTTTTGCGGCATGATCGACGAGCCGGTGGTGAAGCGGTCCGAAAGCTTGGCGAAGCCGAATTCGGCTGAGCACCACAGCACGATTTCCTCAGCCAGCCGAGAAAGGTGGATCGCGAGGATCGTCCCCGCCGCCAGCGTCTCCATGACGAAATCGCGCGCCGATACCGCATCCAGCGAGTTCGCCATCGGCCTGTCGAAGCCAAGCGCGCCCGCCGTCGCCGCGCGGTCAATCGGAAACGACGTGCCGGCCAGCGCCGCCGCGCCCAGCGGGCTTTCGTTGAGGCGCGCGCGCGCATCCATCAGCCGGCCCCGGTCGCGCGCGAACATTTCGACATAGGCGAGCATATGATGTCCAAGAGTGACCGGCTGCGCGGTTTGCAGATGCGTAAAGCCGGGCATCACATCCCCGGCATGGTCTTGCGCCTTGCGGGCAAGCGCGGTCTGCAACTCCACGATCTCCGCCGCAAGCGCGTCGAGCGCATCGCGGATATAAAGGCGCAAATCGGTCGCTACCTGGTCGTTGCGCGAGCGCGCCGTGTGCAGTTTGCCTGCCGCCGGGCCAATCAGCTCGGCCAGCCGCGCCTCGACATTCATGTGGATGTCCTCAAGCTCACGCGAGAAGGCGAAGCGGCCTTCGCCGATCTCCTGCGCAACCTGATCCAGCCCGGCGGCGATCTTGTCGGCCTCATCGCACGTTAAGATGCCGCAGTCGGCAAGCATAGCGGCATGCGCCTTTGAGCCAGCGATATCCTGGCGGTACAGGCGCTTGTCAAAGTCGATCGAGGCGTTGATTTCGCCCATGATGGCGTCAGCGGCGCTTGCAAAGCGCCCGCCCCACATTTTATTGCCCATCAGAAAGTTGTTTCTTAAACCGCTGGGTGAATAAGGTGGCGCGCATGACCGGCAAATCTCATGATCAACCGTCGCGCGGCCCGCGTTTCCTTACCTATATCGCGGGTATGGCGGTCGCGGCAACCGCGGGCTTTGCGGTCGCGGAATTCGTGGTAACGCCAGCGCAGCAAGCGGGGACGGTCGCGGAGCGGCCCGCGGCGGCGTCCAGCCAAAGCGCACAGGCCGCGCAAAAGGACACCGGCCTCGACAAGCTCGTGGTTCACAGCGCGCCGCGCGAGGTGCCCGACTTCTCCTTCATCGACGGCGATGGCGAGACACGCACGCTTGCGGACTGGGGCGGCAAGCTCCTGCTTGTGAACATCTGGGCGACCTGGTGCGCGCCATGCAAGGAGGAGATGCCGGCGCTTAACCGGCTGGAGGCCAAGCTGGGCGGCGATGCGTTTGCCGTGCTGCCGATCAGCGTCGACCAGGGCGGGCTGGACAAGCCGCGCGCGTTCCTCGAAGAGATCGGCGCCGATAACCTGCCGCTGCTGCTCGACGAGACGTCGCGCGTCAACTTCACGCTCGAAGCCATGGGCCTGCCCGCAACGCTTATCATTGATGCGCAGGGCCGCGAGATCGCCCGGATGATTGGCCCAGCCGAGTGGGATGCGCCAGAGGCTATTGCCCGGCTGCGCCAGTTCATGGCCACCGAAGGCTAATCCGCGACGTTGACCTCATCAACCGTCACGACGCGGAAGGTGCGCATGGTGTCGTCCTGCTCATGGATCGAGACATATTCGCCGGGGATGAAGTGTTCGTCGTTGAAGCGGAAGCCCGCCTCGTCATCGTCCTCGTCGCCGTAGATGTCGTAGTGGAAGGCCCAGTGCCCGCCGGGCTTGCGCACCAGATGGCCAAGTTCTTCCTCTTCATCGCCCCAAAAACGTAGCACGCGGCAGTGTCCGCGCTCTTTCTTCCAAAGCTCAGGGTCGAGTTTGCCGTCCGTATCGAGCGGCGCGACAAGGTCGTAGCCATGTCGCCGGCTGCCCCGCGGGAAATCATGATCGCGCGCCAGTTCAAGCCGCACCTTTTTCAGTCCCATTTACAATCCTCCCGATGCACTTGCTTTTTAGTGAGACATTAGAGTCGGCACCTTGACGGCTCCAAGCATATCCCGCGACATACCGCCGAACACCAGCTCACGAAACCGCGAATGGCCGTAGCAGCCCATGACCATCAGATCGGCGCCATCCTCGTCCAGGCGCGTGCCGAGGTAATCGCTGGCGGATCGGTTTGCGATGTCGACGGCCTCCACCTTCGCGTGGAGACCGTGGCGGCCAAGATTGGCGGCTAGGCGAGCCGCGTGTTCCTCGCCGTCGCGCCGGGCGTCCGCGCCGCTTGCGAGCGTCAGGATGGTGATAGCCTCGGCATCCTTCATCAGAGGAAGCGAATCGAACGCCGCGCGCGCGGCCTGCGGTGAGTTGTTCCATGCAATGAGCACACGCTTCGGCGGAATCTGTAAGGCGTGCTCCAGCGGGAGGATCAGCACCGGACGGCCACCCTCCAGGATGAGCCGCTCAGGCAGGTCCAGCGTGGTCACATCAACACTCGACGGCTCGACCTGCGGGCACAGCACAAGATCGACGCTCACCGCATCTTCGATGATGCGCGCTGGTAGCGAGCTGTATTCCGCGCTTCCGGAGCGCCAGTCCGCGCTGATCTGTTCGTCCGCCATACGCGCCTTGAAACCCTCCTCCAGCTTCTTGGAGCGCTCGCGCAGCGGCTTGCGCATTTGCTCGATAACATCCGGCGGCATGGCAATCGCCACCTCGCCATAGGCCGGGTAGTAGGCCGCTTCGAGATGCAGGCCGATAACATGCGCTCCGTGCGCCTTGGCAAGCGCGACGGCGCCGTTCAACACGGGTTCGCTAAGCTCTTCGGACGGGAGATAGGCAAGGACGGTCTTGATGGTCATGAGGCGCTCCCCTGAGTGTGCTGTTATGCACCACAGTATACCATCATGATAATAAGGACGCGTCTCGGCCTTGATGTCTGTCAACCGCGAGAGACACGAACGCAGCGGAATCGGCATCCGCCGCGTTCGCGAAAGGCACTTTATCCGCTCCTGACCTCGATCTTGCGCGTGCGTTTTTCAGCTTCGGCCGACCGCGGGACCGAGACGTTCAGCACGCCGTTCTCGAAACGCGCCTCGACCTTGTCCTGATCCGCCTCGAAGGGGATCGCGAAGCGGCGCATATAGGTGCCATAAGCGCGCTCAACGACGTGGTAACGCTCGTCCTCACCGCCTTCTTCCTTCTCCTGCTTGTGCTCGGCCTTGAGAGTGAGAATGCCCTCACTGAGGTCCAGTTCGATGTCCTTCTGATCCACGCCAGGAAGCTCGGCGGTGATCTCCAGACTGTTTTCCTTTTCCACGACATTCACACGCGGAGAGATAACGCCTTCGGGCAGCGACGCCGCGGGCGTTCCAAAGCCGCGCATGAAATCATCGAAGACCCGGTCCATCTCGCGGCGCATGAGCGCGAAGGGATCGTCATCACGCGTGCGGCGAACATCAGTTCCACGATTACTCGGCATGAGTGGATTCCAAACCATGAACATCCCTCCATTAGATTGCTATGACAACTGCTCAACGCAGCATTCGCGAATTCGTTCCAAGCATCCGGATTTCCAATACGACGCCGGCGAGCCTCGCGCTGCTGGCCGAGGCGCGGTTAAAAAAACCGAAGATGGCCTTGCACACGCGGGTCGATCGCGCGAGCGTTCATCCATGCAATCCAAGATGAAAAAAGCCGGAATACGGCTGCGCGTCTTCCTCGATCCCGACATCGCGATCGGGCC
>CAZNGB010000147.1:0-5192 GCA_964572465.1 uncultured Hyphomicrobiaceae bacterium | reverse complement strand
CCAATGGCGAAGGCGGTCGGGTTGCCGGTGGTGCCGGAGGTGCCGTGGATGTGGTGGATGTCGCTTTCGGGCACGCACAGATAATCGCCGAACACCGGCGCGCGCGCCTGCGCCTCGCGCAAGTGGGCCTTGGTGATGACCGGCACGCGCTCCTCGAAATCCTCCAGCGATTGCAGGTGGTCGGGGTGGAAGCCGTGCGCGTCCCAGTGGCGGCGATAGAACGGCGCGTTGTCATAGGCGTAGCGCACGACCTGCTTGAGCCGCTCAAGGATATGGCTCTCACGTTCGCCCGGCGGCATGGTCTCGCGCTGTGCAAACCAGTAGCGCGATCCGGCCTCGGGGAAATAGCTGTCGTCGTAGCGCGGGGGATAAGACCAGAACTCCATGATGCGCCCCCTACCGCGGGCCGCGTTCGGCCACGAGTTCGCGCACCCGCGAGATGATCGCCTCGGGCGGGGTGTCTTGCAGCAATATCTCGCTGACGCCCATTTCCCTGAGCTGCGCCACGTCATCATCGGGGATGACGCCGCCGCCCATCAGGATGATGCCCTTGGAATCCTGTTCCTCCAGCACGCGGATGACTTTCGGGAAAATTGTCATATGCGCGCCGGATAGCAGGCTGATGCCGAGCACGTCGACGTCTTCCTGAACTGCTGCGAGCGCAACTTCCTCTGCGGTGCGGTGCAAGCCGGTATAGATCACGTCCATGCCGGCATCGCGCAGCGCGCGCGCGACGACCTTCACGCCGCGGTCATGCCCGTCCAGACCAATCTTGGCGAGCATGATGCGGATGGGCGCTTGCTCGTTCATCGCGTTTCCTCCGTGATATTGCGGCGCGCTGTTGTTGGTCCGGCGCGTCCATAGTGAGCTTTGCCTGTATCTCGGCTGAGGCCGCTTGCACATGTGCGCGGGACAAACCGCCCGCCCGCTCCGCATCGCCATCGCCGATCGCGTTGAGGATGTCGGCATGCTCGCGCCAAAGCCGCGTGCGATAGCTGGCGGCTTCGACCACGGCCATCATCACCCGGCGCAGGTGGTGCAGATGCGGCTCCAGCGCCTGCCTGATCAGTGGGTTGCGCGAAAGGCCATAGACGAATTCGTGGAAGGCCATGTCGCATTTCACGAGGTCGCGGACATCGCCGCGCTCTACCAGCCGGTCGCCTTCTTCGAGGATTCCCCAGCCTTCGGCCAGGTCTTCCTGGCGGGCGCGCTCTGCGGCGAGTCGGGCCGCAGTTTCGTCCAGCGAACCGCGCAACTCATAGATCGCGCGCACCATGTCCACGCTGACCGGCGTCACGATCAGTCCGCGCCGCCCGGCCTCGCGGAAAAAGCCCTGCGACTTGAGCAGCACCAGCGCTTGAACAACCGGCTGGCGCGAGACGCCGAGGCGCTCGGCGATTTCGTCCTGCGTCACGCGCGCTCCCGGCGCCAGCTCGCCGTCGCAGACGGCGTCGCGGATCGCGGCGTAGACGGCATCGAGAACGCTGGCTTGGCGGGGCAGGGAGTCCATCGGCGCTCCTTCGTATTTCGTATACGGTATTCGTAATGTCCGGCCGCCGTCAAGCGTCTGCTGCTCAGGCGTGCGCCGCGTCTGCCTTTGCGTGTTTTCACAAATACTTCATCCAGACCGGGCGCTGGTTCGCGCACAGTTTATTCGACAGTGAACAAGACAAACGTCATGTGTTTGGCGCGGAAGACAGGCAAATTATTCTTTGAATCAAGACAAGGAGAGATCCAATGGCTGAACAAACTTATGTCCAATCCTCTGCGGCTGTTCGCGTGTCGCCCGACTGGCTGCTTCGTATCGCGCTTGCATCGGTATTCATTTTTCACGGCGTCGCAAAGGTCGGCGACCTGGTGGCAGGTGGCGCCATCCCGATGGGCCATTCCTTTGAAGTCTGGGCGCTGGTCGCCTTCGCCGAGGTGGCTGGCGGGCTTGGCATCATTCTCGGCGGCTTGCTGGCCGGGTCGGTGGGTGATGCGATCACTCGGCTGAGCGGTCTGGCGATCGTCCCTGTCATGCTGGGCGCGATCGCGATGGTGCACTGGCCGCGCTGGAGCTTCGTCCCGAGCGAAAGCCACCCGATGGGCGGCATGGAGTTCCAGGTTGTGCTGCTGCTGATCGGGTTGTTCTTCGTCCTGCGCGGCAATCGCGAGTAAGCCTGCGGTCACTACGGCGCAGCGCGTGTGCGTTGCGACCATCGGGGCATGTCATGGGCGCGCTTCCTTCGTGAGCGCGCCCTTCGACGTTATGCGTTGGCTCTGGCGACCGAAGTCGGTCAAGAGATGCACGCCTGCGGTGGCGTGTCGGTTGGGAGATCGTTAACGAATACCTACTCTCCAGGAGAGCGAACGACCGCCACCAGCCGGAGACAGCCAAATGCAGGACAGCCCGCCTCAAGAGCCTTCCCCGCGCCCCGACGGCCAGATGGACGCCCTGTTGCCGAAACAGATGGCCAAGCTTGCCGAGCACACTGGCACGGAAAAAGCGAAACAGGACGCGCTGAGCTTGCTCGTGTTGAGCCTGATGGCGGGCGCATTCATCGCCTTCGGCGCGACCTTCGCCGCGGCGGTGATGGCAGGAGGCGCGGGCGAAGCCCCGGCGGGCCTTACCAGATTGGCGGGCGGCCTTGCCTTTTCGCTGGCCTATGTGCTGGCGATCGTCGGCGGGGCCGAGCTGTTTACCACGAACAACCTCATGGTCATGGCATGGGCGCACAAGCGCCTCTCGACGCTCAATCTGCTGCGCGCGTGGATTATCATCTTCGTGGGCAACTTTCTGGGCGCCACGCTGACCGGCGCGTTGCTTATCCTCGCCGGACAGCATGCCGAACTCAGCGGCGGCGTGGGCGCGGCGCTTCTCGCCTCGGCACAGCGGATTAACGAGCTCGACGTAATGGATGCCCTGCTGCTTGGTGTTCTGGGCAACACGCTGCTGTGCCTGGGCGTCTGGCTGACCTACAGCGCCCGGTCGACCACGGACCGCATCCTTGCGCTGACCCCGCCGGTGGCGGCGTTCTATGTGCTCGGTCTGGAGCACGCCATCGCGGTAATGTTCTATTTGCCTACCGCCGCGCTGATCAGCGCCACGGGAGACGCTAGCTTCTGGGCCGCCATCGAGCAGCCAGCGGTAAATGTCTCTGTAACCGGGTTTGTCCGCGTCCTTGCGCCTGTCACGCTCGGCAATATCCTCGGCGGCGGGGTGCTGGTCGCACTTGTGTACTGGTTCGTCTATTTGCGGCCAAAGCGCGCCTGATGCACGCGCAGCGCGTCCAGTTCGTCAAATGCCGGCGGAGCGGCTGGAGAAGGTGAAGTCGCGCACAAGCAGCGGCGGCGCGGCCACGGGCGCGCCGTGCAGGTCGCCGCCGTGGATGCGCTCGCTCGGCCCGATCGCCTCGATGTTCGACAGCATCGCGATCAAGCTCTCGTTGAAGCGGAAATTGCGCACCGGCCCGACAATCTCGCCGTTCTCGATCAGGAAATTGCCGTCGCGTGTCAGCCCGGTCAGCAGCAGGCTCTGCGGATCGAGCATGTTCGTGTACCAAACGCGGGTCACGAGGATGCCGCGGCGTGTGGCGCTGATCATGTCTTCGAGTGCGGTCGGCCCGCCCGCCATTGACAGTGCGGCGGGTGCGGGGCGGGCTGCGCGGCCGGTCTTCTGCGCCCAATAGCGCGAACAGGCGAGCGTCTTGACCACGCCGTCTTCGACCCAGACCGTGCGTTCATGCGGCATGCCTTCCCGGTCAAAGGTCGGGCTGGGCGCAAGCGTATCGGCCGGGTTCGAGGTGAGCGTGACGCGCGGGTACAGGAGCTGCTGCCCCAGCCTTGTCTGGCCGCTCGCGCCGCTCAGCCAGCTGCGCCCCTCATCGGCCGCGCGCGCGTCCAGCGCCCACATCAAATAGCGCAGCATCTCGCCGGCCGCCGAAGGCTCAAGCAGGACCGTGTATTGCCCCGGCTCCAGATCGCGCGGTGCGGCATCATGCGCGGCCTTGGCGACCGCCGTGCGGGCGATTTGCGCCGGATCGAGCGCGTCGAAGCGATGCTGCGAGCCGCCGGCCCAGCCCGACCAGCTTCCATCCTCGCGCCGCGCGGTCACGGTGAAATCCGCGATGCTGTCGCGCTCATAGGCGAACAGCCCGGCGCTGTTGGCGACCGCGCGGAACCGCCCGCCGGCCTCGGCATAGCCGGCCGCATCCACGCCTTGAGCTTCGGCAGCGGCGATGGCCGTCTGGGCGGCCCCCGCGAGTCGGGCGGTGTCCGCCTGGGCCGTTTCCGCATCGTAGGCAATGTTGGTGGGGTAGCTCTGCGGGCCGGGCGGCGGCATCTGCTCCGGGTCGGGCGGCGTTTGGCGGGCGATTTCTTCCGAGCGGCGCTGTGCCGCTTGGAGCGCCTCCTCATCGAGACCATTGACCGTCACGGAGCCCGACCGCTGTCCGAACTGCGAGGTGATGGTCACACTCACACCGCTGCGCGCGCCATTCGAGGTCGCGCTATTCCGGGCAAAGCGCAGATTGACCTTGTCGCTGCCGCTGACATGCACGATGCAGTCATCCGCCTGCGAGGCCGCCAGCCGGCGCGCCGTGATCCGCTCGACATCCTCACGCGAGAGCAGCATCAGGCTTTCCGTTCGGTGTTGAGGATCGTCACGCCGCGAAAGCGCGCGGGCACAGCGCCGTGCGAGACAGGCGCGGCCTGCATCGGCTGGCCCTTGCCGCAGGTGAAGGTGCCGCCGAGGAAATAGGTCGAGCTGTCGCCCAGCCCGTCGAGCGAATTCCAGAACGGCACCGTGCGCCCCTGATAGGCGACATCGCGCAGCATCGGCCCGAGCTTGCCGTTCTTGATCTCATAGAAGAGCTGGCCTGAAAACTGGAAGTTGTCGCGCTGCTGGTCGATGCTCCAGCTGCCCGCGCCGTTGATGTAGATGCCGCGCTTCACCCCGCCGATCAAGTCATCTAGCGAGCAGGCCTCCGGGTTCGGCTGCAGCGAAATATTCGGCATCCGCTGAATCGGGAAGTGGGCGGGGCTTGAGCAGTAGGCGCAGCCATTCGAATGTGTGCGGCCGATCAGCTGCGCCTGGCCCATCGCCATCTGATAGTTCTTGAACACGCCGTTGTCGATGATAGGGAATTCGCGCCCTTGCGTCTGCACGCCGTCATCGTCGAAGGCCACCGTCGCCAGCCCCTCCGCCTGCG
>CAZNGB010000146.1:0-5244 GCA_964572465.1 uncultured Hyphomicrobiaceae bacterium | reverse complement strand
GGTCGTTGCCCTTGCCGGTCGCGCCGTGACACACCGCGTCCGCGCCGGTCTCGCGCGCGATCTCGATCTGGCGCTTGGCGATCAGCGGGCGGGCGATGGATGTGCCGAGCAGATAGACGCCCTCGTAAACCGCGTTCGCGCGCATCATCGGGAACACGTAATCGCGGACGAACTCCTCGCGCAGGTCCTCGACGTAAATCTCCTTGATGCCGAGCATTTCCGCCTTGCGCCGGGCCGGCTCAAGCTCTTCGCCCTGACCCAGATCGGCGGTGAAGGTGACGACCTCGCACCCGTAAGTGACCTTTAACCACTTGAGAATAATGGATGTATCGAGGCCGCCGGAATAGGCCAGCACGACCTTGCGGACGGGGGCGGTGGTATCGCTCATGGCTGGGTTGTCCTTATCGCTTGGCGTTGCGGCGGCATAGCCGATTGCGCCCGCATCGGCAAGGGCCGGTGGACTGGACAATCATCGGGCCGGTCGCCAATTATTACGGTTCGATGACAATACAATCGCCCCAAGATTTCGAGAGCAACACTCATGCGTTACCGCCTGAGACTGGAAGAGCCCCTCGCCGATGGCGTGCGCCGCATCGGCATTGCGCAGATTGACCGCGCCGCAGGCGCGCTCGCCGGGGCCGACCGCGACAAGGGCATTCACGAGGCGCGCAAGTGCTTCAAGCGCGTGCGCGCGCTGCTCGACATGACTCGCCCCGCGCTCAGCGAAAAGGTCTATCGGCGCGAGAACCGGCGCTTCCGCGATTTAGGGCGTGCGTTGGCGAGGGCCCGCGACGTTCATGTCATGCGCCAGACGCTGGAGCGGCTTGAGCATCAGCATGACCTGGGCGAAGCGGCGCGCGCGCGGGCCGCATTGCGCGCCTGGCTGGATGCGAACCGCGCCGCGATCATCCCCGCGCATGACGAGTTGGCAATGTACCAAGCGCGGGAGGCGCTGGCGGATGCGCGTACGGCCTTTGAGGCGCTGCCGGTTCGCGCGGACGGGCTGGCGCCGTTGGCCGGGGGCTTCCGCGAGATCTACGCAGGCGGGCGCAAGGCCATGAAGCACGCGTACCACGCCGGCGTCGACGACGAAGCCTTCCATGAATGGCGCAAGCATGTGCAGCGGCACTGGCGTCAACTCCAACTTGTGCGCAATGCTTGGCCCGCGGCGATCGCGCCACGCATCGATCTCGCCAGCGAGCTGTCAGACATCATTGGGTTGGACCACGACATCGCGGTCCTGATCGCATTTATTCGGCATAACCGCGCGATCCTTGGCGCGCGCGGCGAGGTCAAGGCGGTGATCCGGGCGGCGCGGGATGAGCAGGCGGCCTTGCGCGCGGCGGCGCATGTACGCGGGCAGCGGCTTTACGATCTGCCGCCACGGGCAATGGCGCGCATGATCGAGACCAACTGGTCTGTGGCCCGAGCCATGGCTGTCGAGACCATGGACGCGGATGCCGCGCCACCCACTGCGAACGTCGTGCCGCTCGCCCACGCCTGATCAGCCAAGCATTTTGCCGACAACCTCGCCAGTGTCGCGCGACAGACCTTCCTTCGCGGTGATGCGCTCCAGCATGGCTTGGGCCAGTGCGCGCCGGCCTGGCTCAAGCATCCGCCAGGTTGAGAACGCGCTCGCCAGCCGGGCGGCAATCATCGGGTTGAAGCCGTCGATCTCTAGGATCGCCTCGCCGATGAATTCATAGCCACGCCCATCCGCAGCGTGGAAATGCAGCGGGTTGCCATGGGCCAGCGCGCCGAACAGCGCGCGAACCCGATTGGGGTTCTTGATCGAGAAGGCTGGGTGTGCGCGCAGCCGCTCGGCCCGATCCAGCGTGTCGCTGGCGGTCGACTGCGCCTGAATGGCGAACCACTTGTCGAGCACGAGTTGCTCGTCCTTCCAGCGATCATAGAAGCTGTCCAGCGCGTCGTCGCGCGCCGGCTGATCGAGGTTTGCGAGAATGCGCAGTGCCGCCATGCTATCGGTCATGTTGCCGGCATTCTCAAAATGCGCCTTTGCCCGCTTCACACCGTCCTCAGTCTCTTCCGCCGCCAGCAGCGCGAGCGCCGTATTGCGCAGGTCGCGCCTACCGACGCTGTCCGGGTCCGGCTCATATTCGCCCGGCACCGCGTAGTCCTCGTAGAGCCGCTGCAGATCACCCTGAAGCGTATGGCCGAGCGCCTGACGCAGCTTGCGCCGGGCCAGGTGAACGGCCGTCGGGTCCACATCCGTGCCGATCTCCTGGGCGATGTCCAATTCGCTAGGCGGCACGGCGAAGGCCGCGCGATAGGCGGGTTCCAGCCAGTCATCGGTGAGCGTCGGGCCGATGGCGAGCGCGAACTCGCGCACATCGGGCACATACTCTCCTTCGCCGCAAGCGATCGCCACGAGCCGCTTCATTCCTTGTGTCTGCGCCGCCTGCCAGCGGTTGAACAGGTCTGCGTCGTGGCGCATCAGGAAGTCGAGGTCGGCATCATCCAGCGGGATCGACAGCTTCACCGGCGCGGAGAATCCGCGCAGCAGCGAGGGGATCGGATGGTGCGCGACGTCCGTGAACGTGAACTGTTGCTCGGATTGTGTGACCGTCAGTAGACCGCCGGGCGCCTCGCTGCCGTCCTGCAGGCGCAGCGGCATATCCTCGCCATCCGGGCCAACCAGCCCGACGCGCAGCGGGATCGGCACCGGCTCTTTGTCCGGCTGGCCGGGTGAGGGCGCGAGCACCTGAGTCACGTGCAGCGTCGCCGTCTTGGCTGTGGCGTCATGCTCGAAGCGGCAGACGATCTCCGGCGTGCCCGCCTGGTTGTACCAGCGCATGAACTGGCTCAAGTCGCGATCGTTGGCGTCGGCCATCGCGGCGATGTAGTCCTCGACCGTCACCGCCTGGCCGTCGTGGCGCTCGAAATAGAGCTTCATGCCAGCCTGGAAGCCGTCCTCGCCCAGCATCGTGTGCAGCATCCGGCACAACTCGCCGCCCTTTTCGTAGACGGTGAGCGTGTAGAAGTTATTGATCTCCACGAAGGAGGACGGGCGTACCGGATGCGCCAGCGGGCCGGCGTCTTCGGTGAACTGGCGCGCGCGCAACAGCCGCACATCCTCGATGCGCTTGACAGGGCGCGAACGCTGGTCCGCGGTGAACTCCTGATCGCGGAAGACGGTCAGCCCTTCTTTCAGGCAAAGCTGGAACCAGTCGCGGCACGTGACACGGTTGCCGGTCCAGTTGTGGAAATACTCGTGGGCAATGACGGCTTCGATCGCTTCGTAATCGGCGTCAGTGGCAATGTCTGGGCGTGCGAGGATCAGCTTGTCGTTGAAGACGTTGAGGCCCTTGTTCTCCATTGCGCCCATATTGAAGTCGGACACGGCGACGATCATGAAGATGTCGAGGTCGTATTCCAGGCCGAAGCGTTCCTCGTCCCAGCGCATCGCGGTCTTGAGGCTTTCCATCGCCCAGCCGCAGCGGCTCTCTTTGCCCGGCTCGACGTAGATACGCAGATCGACCGTGCGGCCCGACCGGGTGATGAAGGTGTCCTGGACGCAGGCGAGATGTCCGCCCACCAGCGCGAACAGATAGGACGGCTTGGGGAAAGGGTCTTCCCACACCGCGTAGTGCCGGCCGCCATCGAGGTCGCCCGACTCGACAGGGTTGCCGTTCGAGAGCAGGACCGGTGCTTCGCTCTTGTCCGCCTCGATGCGCACACGATAGCGCGCTAGCGCGTCCGGCCGGTCGATGAAATAGGTGATGCGGCGGAAGCCCTCCGGCTCGCACTGGGTGCAGTAGATGCCGTTCGAGCGGTACAGACCTTCGAGGGCCTCGTTTGCCTGCGGGTTGCAGGTGGTCTCGATTTCGACCTCGAATGGCCCGTCCGGGGTTGAGGGAATCGTCAGTGTGTGCTCGTCGAGCGTGTAGTCGTTGACGGCGGCGCCGTTGACCTTGAGCGAATGCAGCTCCAGCTTCTCGCCGTTGAGCGTGAGCGGGCCCGCCGGCGCATTTGGATCGTTGTTCGACGTGATTTTCAGGCGCGAGCGCACGCGCGTATTCTCGGGTGCCAGCGCCACGTCCAGATCGACTTTCTCGATCAGGTAAGGCGAGGGCCGGTAATCCTTAAGGTAAATCGTTCGCGGCTCTTCGGTTTTCATCGCTCACCTCTTTGCATGTGTCCTGTGTACAGGCGCGCAGGCGCGATTCCAAGGCTGGGCCGTCAAGAGCGCGAACAAAAAGCCGGACGGGATGGCCCCATCCGGCTTGAGCAGATTAAATAGGCAGAGAAATCAGCCCGCTGCGTAACCCGCCTTGCGGCAGTCCTGCGGCGCGCCTGTGCGCCACTTGGCGAGCCATTCCACCGCGCTGGAGAAACCACCGAAAGTGTAGACATGCAAGCCGTGAACCTTCGCGCCTTCGCTCTCGCTGGCAAGCCGGTGGACGAGATCGTCCGGCACGGCAGTATCGCTCAGGCGGGTCAGCTTTACGCCGTATTTGCGCATCGCGCGGAAAGAGGCCTTCGCGCCGGTCAACCCGGCGAATTTCATCAGCGTTTTCATGCTGGTGGGGCCGGCGACCCCGACATGCAGCGGCAGATCGACGCCACGATCAGCAATATTGCGGCGCCACGCCAACAGGTTGTCCGGGTCAAGGACGAACTGGGTTACAAGCCGGAAATTCGCCGGGCTTTGCCTGGCGTAAGCACATTTCCAGTCGAGCGCGTCGCTGACCGCTTCGCCGGATACGCCGGGGATGCCTTCGGGTTGGCCGCCGACGAATATCGTCTCGACGCCGTATTCCTCCAGCAGACCGGTTTCCAACACGGCCATGCTGTTTTCGAACGGTCCGGCCGGCTCTTCCGGATCGCCAGCGATGACCAACACCTCGCGCACGCGCACCCTCTCGCGCAAGGCCGCCAGCGTCTCGGTGAGTTCACCGCGTGAACGCAGCCGGCGCGCGGCGATGTGCGGTACCGGCTCCATACCTTCGTTTCGCAAGCGCGCCGAGAGCGGGATGCAATCAGCGAACTCCGCACGCGGTAGAAACGGCACGAACACGCGCGCGCCCGCAGGCATCAAGTCGCGGAAATCGCCGATCTTGCTGGCTGTGCTCGGAATGATCTCGATAGAAGCGTTGCGGGCGAGGCAGCCGGCGCGCTCTTCCATGCTCAGTTGCGGCACGGCAGAGGCATGCAAACCAGCGGGCATTTCGTCTGGCTCCTCGCCGGCGCGCGCCGCCTCGGCTTCCATCTCATCGTAAACGC
>CAZNGB010000145.1:0-5244 GCA_964572465.1 uncultured Hyphomicrobiaceae bacterium | reverse complement strand
CTGTTCCGCGGCGATCTGCCCGAAGACATCAACCCGATGGTGCGGGTGGTGATGGTGCGAACCGACAAGCCGACCATCGTCTCGCTCGACCTGCTGCGCGAGCATGAACGCGTCGAGGCCGGCGACGTGACGATCAGCTGGCAGCCCGGACAAGCCTCCGCGCTGGATGACTCCAGCGTCGCGGGCGGGCGCGACATTGGAACAGTCACGGTCGAGCGCGACGGCGCGGATGTGCCCTATGACGTCACGTTCGCCTTTGTGGCCCACGCGTTTCATCCTGAGACACGTATTGTTCAGCAGTGCAAGGAAGAAACCGTTCTAACATGCGCTTTTACCGGCAACCCTCAGTAACCGAAAACCTTCGGTAGTGTACTACGATCGCGTGTCATCATGTATTTATGCAGAATTTTCTTATATTTATCGCAGCGGTGAACATGGAATTTTATCTTCGGACATTTTTAATTGCTCACTGTGGGAGAGATAAAGGCGTGAGCAGGCCATGTTCGATGAGCGGGTCGCCAATGCGTGCCCTGATGGCATTCTGATCGTCAGTCGGGAGGGGCGGATCCGGGCGGCCAACACCGCGGCGCGGCGCATGTTCGGTTGGCCCGGTGACAGTCTCATCGGTCAAAACGTCGACATTCTGCTGCCAGGCCGCGAGCCGAGACGCGACAGCGTCCTGAGGCGGGCGCTCTACTCAGCGCTGCAAGGCCATATCAAGATGAGCGATTGGCGCAATTGCCGGGCCCGGCGGCGCGACGGTGAGCGTATCCCGATAGGCCTGTTACTTGAAACCGATGAGACCACCTCGGAGCACCGAACGATCGCTTTTGTCCGCGATATGAACCGCGAGATCGCGCGAGATCGGGAGGCGGCGAAGGCTCAGGCCCGGTTGGACATGATGAGCAGACAGCGCGGGCTGCTGGCGCTCGTCGCTGAACATGGTTCGGACGGCGTGGCGATCGCCGATGCCGAGGGCTGGACGCTGTGGGTCAACGAGGCGCTCGAACGCCTGACAGGGCATCAGGCCGAGCATTTCATGGGTTGCAGGCTCTGGGACCGGCTCCAGGGACCTGATAGCGATCCCGCGACAATCAAGCGCATTGAGGCGGCTGTCCAGAACAGCCGGCCCGTCCAATGCGACATGCTCGCCTACCAGAAAAGCGGCGAGAGCACCTGGATAGAGATCGCGCTGACCCCAGTGCGCACCGACAAGATCCGGCCCATCAGATACCTCGCCGTCGTGCGCGACATCACCCAGAGAAAGCGCCGCGAAAGACGGCTCGAAGAGGCTGCGCGATCCGCCGAACTCAGCGAGGGCCGTCTTGCTTCTGCCATCGAGGCCGCTTCCACGGGTATCATAATCTACGACTCCGACAACCGCCTGGTGATGTGCAATAGCGCCTTGCGAGAACAGCTATCATTCCTCGCTGACAAGCTCGTTCCCGGCGTCACCTATGAGGAGCTGATGTGCGCAGCTGTCCTCGGCGGATATCTTGATACCGAGGGCGAGGCTCCCGAAACCTGGATGCACCGCCAGATCGAGCAGCGAAATGCGCAGGACGAAGGCGAAGGAATCGTCCGGTTCGTGGATGGTCGCTGGATCATGCACCGCTCCCGATGCACACCCACTGGCGAGCGGATAGGCGTTGTGAGCGATATCACACCGCTGAAGCAGCAGGAAGAACGCCTGCGCGAAGCGAAACGCGAAGCCGAACGGGCCGAGGCGCGCTTATCGTCTGCCATCGAGGCGATCTCGGAAGGCTTCGTGGTCTATGACGAGCAAGACCGGCTGGTGAGAGCCAATTCTGCGTTTACGCAAATCCTTGGCAACGACGCCGATCTCAAAAAACCCGGGATGACCTTCGAGGAAATCGTGCGCGCACTGGTGGCCCGCGGACGCTTCGACACAGAGGGCGAGGACCCGGAAACCTGGATCCAGAAGCAACTGGAAATGCGCAAATCGGGCAGCATGGTTGAGACGATCGTGCGCTTTACTGACGGACGCTGGATGCTGCGGCGAGACCGGCGGACGCCGCAAGGCGAGATGATTGGCATTCGATCCGACATCACCGCTTTCAAAGAGCAAGAAGCCTCACTCCAGGCGGCGCGAGCCGAGGCGGAGGCAGCAAATCGCACCAAGAGCGAATTCGTCGCCAATATCAGCCATGAGTTGAGGACGCCGATTAATGGCATCTTGGGCTTCATCCAGTTCATGCTGCTGGACGAACTCAGCGAAAAACAGCGCGAGCGGGCTGAAATCGTCAAGTTTTCCTCGGAACATCTGCTCGAACTCGTCAACGACCTGCTCGATCTCTCGCTCATCACCTCCGGCACCGTCGAGTTGGACCCGGAGACGTTTGAGGTTTCGCAGTTGATCGAGGAAACCACCCGCCTGATGAAGCCGATGGCAGCCGGGAAAGGGCTGGAGCTGTTCGCGCGTGTCAACCTTCCGCAGGGCGCGCAGATCGACGCTGACCGCGGCCGGATTAAGCAAATCCTGATCAACCTGATCGGAAACGCAATCAAGTTCACTGATGAAGGGCACGTGGCCCTCAGCGTTAACGCTACTGATGGTGGCATTGGCTTAGCGGTTGTGGATACCGGCGCGGGCCTGCGCGAAGACGAGATCACGGCGGTTTTTGACAGGTTTGCCCGCGTCAAGGGGAGCGGCACCTCGTCCGAAGGCGCGGGCCTTGGTCTTGCGATCACCAAGGGGCTGGTGGAATTGATGAACGGCGAGATCACGGTCCAAAGCGCGCCGGGCGCTGGATCGATCTTCACGGTCGAGCTGCCAATCCCCATCGCTGTACCCGATCAGGCGCCGGACCCGACGCCAAAAAAAAAATTGCCGGGAGAGGAGCGGAGAAATGTATGACGTCCTCGTGGCCGAAGATCACCCGTTGAATCAGCTACTGATCAGGGAACTCCTCGCCTCAATCGGGTGTAATGTCACGATTGTCGACACCGGCGAGAAAGCCCTTCAGGCTTTGGACGCGCATAGCTTCGACCTCATCATCATGGACAACCAGATGCCGGTGCTGTGCGGGCTGGAGGCGATCAGCCGCATCCGCGCCCGCAAGGACTGGAAACGTCGCACGCCGATCATTGCGCTGACGGCAAGCGCTCTCCATGGCTCGGAAGAAGAGCACAGGGCGCGCGGCGTGGAAGCGTTCATGACCAAGCCGCTGGACATGAACGAGGTCATCCAGACGGTCAAGCGGCTCGGCAAGGAAGGAAGCCGCATACGCGACGCGGCGCATTCCATAACTGAATAGCAGAAAGGGAGGCGACTATGAGACGAGCAGCTTTGGTTTTGGCCGGTGTCCTGGCTATGAGTGTTCCGGCCATGGCTGAGGAGAAAGAGCCTTTCGAGCACTATCGCGCCGAAAAGGCGGAAACGCTGGGACAGGCGGTGAAGAACTTCTCCGAGTACAACGCGCGGGTCGCCAAGGTGCTGGAGAAGGCCGAGTTGTCGCCCGACGATGTGGAGGAAATTCACGAGGCGACCTACACGCTCGAAGAGGCGCTGGACCGCATCGAAGAGGGCATGGAGGAACTGGAGGAGCAGCTCGAGGCACTACATCGCGCCTCAGAAGCGCATCAGGAAGTCGAAGTGCGCGAAACGGCGAAGGTCTATCTTACCACGGCCGGCCAGATCATGCCGTAGCGCGGTTAGCCTGCGCGCCCGCGCCCATCCTCACTGATGACAACCCGTGCAGATGATAAACCGCGACGGCCAGCACAATGAACGCGCCCGCCTGATGCACCAGGCCGAGGCTAAGCGGCACCTGCGCGACCAGCGTCCAGATGCCAAGCACCCCCTGCAGCGTCACCGCGCCAGCGAGCGCGACTGCCGACATGCGCATGGGGTGGTTCTCCCGCACCATCGCGACTGCGTGGACGATCGCCCAGACGAACAGCAGGTAGGCCGCGATGCGGTGGTTGAACTGCACTGTCAGCGCGTTCTCGAACAGGTTCAGATGCCACGGCTGCATGACCATGAGACCATCGGGGATGAATTCGCCGTCCATCAGCGGCCACGTGTTGTAGGCAAACCCGGCCTTCATGCCCGCCACGAACGCGCCAAGGACGATCTGAACGAAGGTGAACGCCAATAACCCAGCGGCCGATAGCCACGCCCAGCCGCGCTTGATCACGCGCGACTGCTGACCGACGCCGAGCATCACCCAGATCATCGCGCCATAAATGACTGCCGCCAGCCCGAGATGCGCCGCGAGCCGGTATTGGCTCACCGAAACCCGGTCAACCAGCCCGCTCTGGACCATGTACCAGCCCATAAAGCCCTGCAGCGCGCCCAGCGCGAAGAGCGCGAGCAAGCTCGGCGTGAGTTCGCGGCGGATATAGCCCGCGAAAGCAAAGGCGATGAACGGAATAGCGAAGGCAACGCCAATCACCCGGCCGAGGAAGCGGTGTCCCCACTCCCACCAATAGATAAACTGGAACTCCGCCAGACTCATGCCCTTGTTAACGAGTTGGTACTGCGGGATTTCGCGGTATTTGTCGAAAGCCTCCTGCCAGTCTGCGGCCGAGAGTGGCGGAATGACGCCGAGGATCGGCTTCCACTCGGTGATCGACAGGCCCGAGCCAGTCAGCCGTGTTGCGCCGCCTACGACGACCATCACGAAAATCAGCGCCGTTACGCAGCCCAGCCAGATGCGGATGGCAGCATCTGCAGTCATCGAATTGGAGCGAAGATCGTTTACCGCAACGGCGTTCGACATCAGCTTTCTCCACCAGCTTTATCGCCGATTTAGTCCGCCCCGATCGCGCGGGCAAGCGCACGCAGTGTCGCGGCGCAAGCTGCGTTTTTTCCGTTGGCTTGGGACTAAGGCTTCGACTAGAGTGCAGCGCATGTCAGATCGCGCACGCAAATTTGTCGGCGTCCTTGCGATGGTCGCGTTCACGGTGTTCTACCTGTGGTTCATCGTAACGGTGGCCATCGTGAACCTGCCGGGCACCTCTATCTGGCTGCAACTGGCATTTTACTTCTTTGTGTCAGTGGTCTGGTTCGCGGTGTGCGCCGCGCTGATCTGGTGGATGCGCCCGCGCCACGCGCAGCAGGCGGAAAAGGCGCCCGGCAGCTAGAGCATTTTCAGCAAAAGTGGGAACCGGTTTTGCGGTCGAAAATGCGACAAAACAAGAACTTATAGCGCGTTCGCTGACCCGGATTTCCTTGAACGCGCTCTAGCGAACGCCGACGCTGCTTCGTTGAGCACGCGT
>CAZNGB010000144.1:0-5248 GCA_964572465.1 uncultured Hyphomicrobiaceae bacterium | reverse complement strand
GCGGTGATCGGCGAGACGACCGAGAGCGGTCGCATCGAGATCTGGCACGAGGGCGTGCTAGAGGCGGACATCCCTGTGCGGGCGCTGAGTGCAGGCGCGCCGGAATATGACCGCCCGTGGACTACGCGAGAGGCCCCCGCCGTGGTGCGCGCGGCGGACGTGCCCGCGCCGGACAGTCTGCTTGGCGCGCTGAAGGCAATGATGGCGGAGCCGCACTTGTGTTCGCGCCGCTGGGTGTGGGAGCAATACGATCATATGGTCATGGCCGACACCGTTCAGCGCCCGGGCGGCGATGCGGCGGTGATCCGTGTGGGTGGGCCGGGCAGCCGCAAGGCGCTGGCGCTGGCCTGCGACGTGACGCCGCGCTATTGCTTCGCCGATCCGGAGATGGGCGGGGCGCAGGCTGTCGCGGAGACCTGGCGCAACCTGACGGCTGTGGGCGCGACGCCGCTGGCGATCACCAACTGCCTCAACTTCGGCAACCCGGAGCGCCCGGAGATCATGGGTGAGTTTGCTGGTTGCGTGAGCGGCATGGGGCGTGCGGCGCGCGCGCTGAGCTTCCCGGTCGTGTCGGGGAACGTGTCGCTCTATAACGAAACGAACGGCGTTGCGATCCCGCCGACGCCTGCAATTGGCGGGGTGGGGCTGCTGCCCGATCTGGAGCGCATGGCTACGATCGCATTGAAGCCGGAAGACGAGGTGCTGATCCTGCTCGGCGAGACGCGCGGCGCGCTAGGTCAGTCGCTTTATCAGCAACACGCCACCGGCGCGTTTGACGGTGCGCCGCCGCCGGTCGATCTGGAGGCCGAACAGCGCGCGGGCGATCTGGTGCGCCGGCTGATCCACGACGGCGTGACGCGCACGGTGCATGATGTGTCCGATGGTGGCGTGCTTGTTGCCGCAGCGGAGATGGCGCTTGCGGGCGAACGCGGCATCGCGTTCGACGCCGGCGAGACCGATCTGCCTGCGCACGCCTTCTGGTTCGGCGAGGATCAGGCGCGTTATCTTGTCGCCGCATCGCAAGACGCAGCCGCGACCATCCGCATGGAGGCGGAAAAAGCTGATGTGCTTTCGCGCATGGTCGGACGCGTCGGCGGCGATGCGCTCTCGATGCCCGGCGAGACCCCGATCGCACTTCGCGACCTCGCCCGCAGTCACGAAGGCTGGTTCCCCTCCTATCTGACAAAAGACTGAGCGCCAGAGTCGGATATTGCTATTGGCAGAGCCGGGCGCGATGTGTATTGTTTGGAAGCATTCAAGGAGATTGCTGATGCCGATGGAAGCCGATCAGATTGAGGCGATGATCAGGGCCAAGCTGCCAGATGCGCAGGTTACGATCCGCGATCTGGCCGGCGATGGCGATCATTACGCAGCCGTGATCGTTTCCGAAGCGTTCCGGGGCAAGACCAGGGTTCAGCAGCATCAGCTTGTATACGATGCCTTGGAAGGCAATATGGGTGGGGCGCTGCACGCACTGGCGCTGCAGACCTCAGCGCCAGACTAGACCCCTCAGTTCACCGCATGTCGAAGGACGCAATGATGGACCAGCAGAACGTTCACGACTGGATCAAGGATCAGGTTCAGAGCAATGATGTTGTCCTGTTCATGAAGGGCAACCGCAACTTTCCGCAGTGCGGGTTCTCCGCGCAGGTTGTGCGCATGCTCGATTATCTCGGCGTCGACTACAAGGATGTGAATGTCCTCGACGACAACGCCGTGCGCGAGGGCATCAAAGCCTACACGAATTGGCCGACCATCCCGCAGCTTTATGTTAAGGGCGAATTCGTCGGCGGATGTGATATTCTGACCGAAATGTTTCAGGACGGCGAGCTCCAGCAGCACCTGGAGCAGAAGGAAATCGCCTTCGAGAAGCGCTCGGCGCCGGCATAACCGTCCGCGCTGCCGAGTGCGGGTGCGGGAGAAAAATGGAAAATCTCTCGACGGACGGTTATAGCCCTTCGCTCGCTGCGCGGGCTAGTCTCGGTCGTCGTGCTCCAGAAGGCCGCGCTCAAGGGCCCGGGGCAGTCGCGTCCCCGCCCCCTGCTGCCGCGTCCGGGCTGATCCGGACATCTCTGGTCGGCTTGATGATCATTGGCGCGACCGCGTCCCTGGTGCTTGGCCTTACCCTTCCTGTCATCGAACTCACATATTTCTGGCTGTGGTCGGACACCCACTCGCTGATATCTATCGTGCGCGCGCTCTTTGCCGAGCAGGAGTGGTTCCTCGCCGGCATCGTGGTGGTGTTTTCGATGCTGTTTCCTGCGATCAAGCTGCTTTATCTGCTGGTCGCCTACACGACGATGGCAAGCGGTGCGGGAGCGCGGACGCGCATCCTGAGCCGAATGTCGTGGCTTGGAAAGTGGTCAATGCTCGATGTGTTGGTGCTGGCGCTGGTGATCTTTTACGTGAAGGCGAGCGCGTTGACGGAGGCGGCGGCACTGCCGGGCATCTACTTCTTCTCGGCCGCCGTCCTGATGACGATGATCGCCTATGCGCTGGTGGAGCACAGCCCCGGCGCGCGCGACGCGTAAGGCGCACCGGGCCGGCGTATTACCGCGAGTAGAACTCGACGACCAGGTTCGGCTCCATCATCACCGGATATGGCACGTCGCTGAACTGTGGGATGCGCGTGAGGCTCGCGGTCATCTTGTTGTGGTCAACATCCAGATAGTCTGGCACGTCACGCTCCGCGCTTTCGATCGCTTCGAGCACCAGGCCCATATCGCGTGACTTCTCGCGGACCTCGATCACGTCGCCTTCCTTGCAGCGGTAGCTCGGGATCGTGACGCGGGTGCCGTTGACCTTGATATGTCCGTGATTGATGAACTGGCGCGCGGCGAAAACCGTCGGGACGAATTTCGCGCGATAGATGACAGCGTCCAGCCGCCGCTCCAGCAGTCCGATCAGCGCTTCGGAGGTGTCGCCTTTCTGGCGTGTGGCTTCAGTGTAAATCGCGCGGAACTGCTTTTCGGTAATGTTGCCGTAATAACCCTTGAGCTTCTGCTTGGCACGAAGCTGCGCGCCGTAGTCGGACAGCTTGCCGCGGCGGCGCTGGCCATGCTGGCCGGGGCCATATTCGCGTTTGTTCACCGGGCTTTTTGGACGACCCCAGATGTTCTCGCCCATCCGGCGATCGATCTTGTATTTGGCGCTTATGCGCTTGCTCATCTGCTCTGACTCCCAAAGTCTGAAAAAAGAAGGGTTCGAACCATTATGAAACGTTGCTTCCTGGTCCGCGCGAGCGGATGACAGGCGACCCGGCAAATCAATGATGCCTCAGTCAAGAGATCGCCACAGCAACGCAAAAGGCGGGCACGCGATGCACCCGCCTGAGACACAGATAGACGTCAGCCGATAGCGTTGTCAACAAGCGGCGTCACAATAGGTGACGTCAGGAGTTTTTCGCGTCCCGGAGATAAGATTCGATGGCAGCGCGTACCTGATTGCGATCATCCTCGCTGCACTCGTATTTGCTCTCGTCGGGATCTGAGATGATCTCAGGCTCTGTGGAGCCGTCCCCCTTGTCTACGAAGCGCACATTGCCGCTTAGCCACATCACTGTGAACAGGTGCAGACGGTTGATGAAAAGAAGCTGTTCCTCGGTCCACTGATCCTTGGCGCGTTCCTGCCGCATCATGGTGAGGTAGTTCTGGGCTTGCAGCTGTGGGAGATCACACATCTGCGCGTGTGCGGACAGGCGCGCCACCCGGATAACGCGACGCGCATCATCCACCGGGACGACGATCTGCGAGACATCCGACTTGTCGATTTTCATCACGGAGCCGTCGGGGCGCTTGATCTCGCTGGGAATGGTCGTGAGCGCGAAGCCCGTGATGAGGTTGACCGTCTTGACGCTCAACTCGCTATCGTCTTGGGCCAGCGCGGACCCAAATTGCAGGCCTACTACTGCCACGGCCACAGCCAGGTATCTTGTCACAATCGTACTCTTCATCATTTGCCCCTGTCTCGCTGTCGAGGCGAGAAACCGCCCGTCCGTTCAAGTCTGGCAATAGCACAATCGCGGCGGCACTATGACATTTTCGAGTTTTCCCGAGAATGGCCCTCGTGACGGCGTGTCAGCGAGGCCACAATGCCGCGGAGCGTGCGCACCTCCTGGTCGGTGGCTCCGATACGTTTGAACATGTTGCGGATGCCTCGCACCATCTTGGGCCGCTTTTCCGGCGGGCGTAAAAAGCCTGAGGCATCGAGTTCCCGTTCCAAGTGCTCGAAAAACCCGAGCAGTTCGTCCTGCGTCGCGGGAGTGCTGCCGGCCTGCCCCGCGTAATCGGGGATCTCTGCCAAGCTTACCGTACCGCTTAACAAAGCCTTGCGCCACTCATAAGCGATCAGCAAGACTGCCTGCGCCAGGTTTATCGAGGCAAAAGCAGCGACCACCGGTGCGCTCACGATAACATCAGCGATTGCAATGTCATCGTTTTCCAGACCCGATCGCTCCTTGCCGAACAGCACACCACAATTTTGGCGAGCTTTTGTTCGCGCCACCATTTGTTGCGCAGCGTCCTCGGGCTCCAGCACTGGCTTGTTCATGTCGCGGCGGCGCGCGGTCGTGGCGATGACGTAGTGCAAATCGGCCACAGCGGTCTTGAGGTCTGGAAAAACCTTGGCATCGTCCACGACGCTGAGCGCGTTTGCCGCATATGAGCGCGCGGCCTCGTTCGGCCAGCCGTCTCGCGGCGCGACGATGCGCAGTTCGCCCAGCCCGAAATTCGCCATCGCCCGAGCGGCCGCGCCGATGTTATCGCCAAGCTGCGGCTCCACAAGGATGATAGCCGGCGCCTCTGGCGGCTGGCCCAGCATGGTTGGATCGGGCAAATCGGGTCTGGCCTGTTGCGACATTGCGGCTGTCTACACGGGCTGAGTGGCGCCCGCAAGGGTTGGCCGCGCGGTCGGGCCGCATTATGCTGCGCCGCGTTGACTCGAAAAAGCCAATTCGCTGAAGACCTCGCGCAAGGACGGATCATGGACAAAATCAAGGTCGAAAACCCTGTCGTCGAACTCGACGGCGATGAGATGACGCGCATTATCTGGCACTTCATCAAGCAGAAGCTCATCCTGCCCTATCTGGATATCGACCTGCGCTACTACGATCTGTCGGTGCAGCATCGCGACGAGACTGATGATCAGGTCACGGTCGATGCCGCGAATGCGATCCTGGAGCACGGCGTGGGGGTGAAATGCGCGACCATCACGCCGGATGAGGCGCGCGTCGAGGAATTCGGCCTGAAGA
>CAZNGB010000143.1:0-5264 GCA_964572465.1 uncultured Hyphomicrobiaceae bacterium | reverse complement strand
CCGAGGTCAGGAGAACGGTCGATGACGCAACATAACGCAGCCAGCGCAGAACAGTCGCCGCGCAGCCATTCCGCAGAGCGCGCAGGGGCGATGGAGCTAGTCACCTGCTTGCAAAGATTTGCGGCGCGCAACACCAACGCCGTGCTGTCGATCCTCGCCGACCAACCGTTCATCGCGCAGAAGCACTATCCCGACGGTGACCTGGTCTTCGGCGGCGGTTGCTGGCGCGCTTACTATCATGCCCACGACATGCCAGGCGCTGCCGACAGCCGCATCCACGGCCACTTCCATATCTTCAGCCGGCCAGACGCAACCAGCCACTTCGCGCATGTCGTAGGCCTGGCGGTCGATGGCCAGGGCCAGCCGCTCAAATGGTTCGCGAGCAATCACTGGGTGACAGGCGAAGCCTGGCGGCCCGCGAAACAACTCGCCGCCCAAATGCCGCCTCCTGAAACCGAGATCGCGCCTGCGGCCGCGTGCTGGCTCTCGGCGATGCTGCGCTTCGCCGCGCCGCATATTGAGGCGCTGCTCTGCGAACGCGACGCCGCACTGGCTGCGCACTGCGCGCAGACCGGCTGCAGCGCGGACCAGGCACGCGCCGATCGGACGCTTTACATACTCGCACAGCGCGAGATCGACCTGATGAGCGAGCTTCGCGCCGCACTCGCGCTTGAAGGAGAAGGGTAGCATTGCGCTGCCACAAACAAGGGAGGATCAGCCATGAAGTTGCCTACAGGTCTCGTTGCGGGAATGCTTGCCGTTGCCATGTCAAGCGCCGCTATCGCCAAACAGCCGCTCGTGGATGTCGAATGGGTGAAGGCCAACCTCGACAATCCAGAGGTCGTCATCCTCGACATCCGCAGCCGTATCAGCGGATCGTCCAAGGAGAGTTACGAGCGCGCCCACATACCCGGTTCGATCTACTCCGATTACGTCGCCGATGGCTGGCGCGTCACGGACGAGAACGGCACGCCAGGCATGCTGCCAAGCGCGGAGCAGCTCGCAACGCTGATTGGCGGGCTTGGCATCGACAATGACGATCACGTCGTGGTTGTCTCACGCGGCGCCAATGGCCTGGAGATGGGCGCGGCAACCCGCGTTTACTGGACCTTCAAGGTCGCAGGACATGACAAGGTATCTATCCTGGATGGCGGTCTTGCCGCCTGGGTGGCCGAGCGCGATCCGCAGACGAATCGCCCGGTCAATCCCCTTGATAGTGGTGTCGTGGAGCCCACTCCTGCGACCTTCGAGGTGAACATGCGCCGCGAGATGATCGCTACCAAGGCAGACGTGCAAGCTGCGCTGGATGCGGGCACCCCGGTCATCGACCATCGCCCGGCAGAGCAGTACATGGGCGTGTCCAAGCCAGGCCCGGTCGCGCGTGCCGGAACCCTCCCCGGCGCGATCAGCGTGCCGGAAACATGGCTGACCAACAATAACGGCGGCATCATGCGCTCAAAGGCCCAACTGGCCAACATTCACCAGTCGGTCGGCGCGCCCATCTCTGGCGAAGTGATCAACTTCTGCAATTCTGCTCACTGGGCTTCGCTTGGCTGGTTCGTCAATTCAGAGATCCTCGGCAACGAAGACGCCAAGGTCTATGATGGCTCGATGATTGAGTGGAGCAGGACAGACCTCCCGATGGAGCAGAAGATCAAACTGCAATAGGCCGCTGCTTCAGACGCTGCATTGCGGGGGCCTTGCTTTGGCTCCCGCTGTCATCGCGCACCAGCTCGTCGGAAGCGCGGGGTGATCGGTCACGCCCGGGCATGCTGGGCCTCCGGACCAACGGCCGCTCGACTGTCCGCCAGCAGCAAAATGGCGATCCAGCGCAGCGATGGCACATGGCTGCAAACGATCACGAACGCCGTGGTCATCGGCACGCTCAGGAATGCGCCGATCACGCCCCAGATCATGCCCCAGAACGCCAGCGAAGCCATCACGACGAATGGGCTGAGGTTGAGGCTGCGGCCCATCAAGCGCGGCTCGACAATATTGCCGATGATGAATTGCGTGCCGGCCAGCAGCACGGCGATAATGAAAAACTCCCAAAGCGTATCGAACTGTATCAGCGCCAGCAGGGCCGGAAAAATCACGCCAAGCACCGAGCCGATGCTTGGGATATAATTAAGCAGAAAGATCAGCAGAGCCCATGTTTCGGCAAAGTCGACGCCCAGCACCTTTAATACTGCATAGCTAATGCCAGCGGTCACGATGCTCAGTAACGTCTTGATCCAGATATAGCGGCGCACGCTTTCGGTGATGTCGGAAATCGCATGCTTGATCTGCCGGGCTTCGGTCGGGCCGTCAGCGAGCCGTTCGATCTTGGGACCCAGACGCCCACGCTCGGCCAGCAGAAAGCCAATGTAAAGCGCCACCAGCGCAAGCGTGGCGGCGATCCCGCCCGCCGTGCCAAGTAGGCTCGGCAACCGTCCGAGAAGGTCGATCTCCCGGATCGATTCGCGGATGCGCTCGGCCATTTGCGGCCCCAGCCAGCCCAGCAATTGCTCTGCCAAAACGTTCGCCCGCTCGACATATCCAGGCCAGGCCCGGGCCACATCGCCTGTCTGCGCGGACAAGATGTTAAAAACTGCGACCAGCGCGACGACGAACAACACAACCGCGCTCAACGTGGCAAGCGGCTCAGGCAGCCCGAGCCGCTTGATGCGGTCGCCGGCCGCGCTCAGCAGGATCGTGATCAGCCCCGCAACGACAATCGGAACCAGGAACGGCGCGCCGTAGACCAGGCCCGCGATGAGCAGACCCATCGCGATCGCGATCAGCACGATATTGTTCAAGCTTGATTCCTGCGTGTGCTGAGCTGACATCCCGCGTCTCCCCGCTGATCGCATCGCCATCCGGCCCCGCGCCCAAAATCGCGCAGTTCGCGAGGGATGGCAAACGCTTCGCGCAGATATTCGGATTTGACCGCAATATGCGACTTGCGCAGACATCGCAGGCGCGGTCCAGTCCCATCGCACAGAAACCAGAAGCAATCCATGTCAAATATCTCAGGCATTAACACCTCAATGGGCACGAGCCAGTGGGCGGTTCTCGTCACGCTGTCCATTCTTTGGGGTGCCTCATTCTTCTTCAATGGCGTCGCCGTCGCCGAGCTGCCCGTGTTCACGGTCGTTGTCGTGCGCGTCGCCCTGGCCGCGGCGATCCTGCAAGTCGCGCTGCGCCTTTCGGGCCAGCGCATCCGACGCGATCCGCGGCTGTGGGGCACTTTTTTCGCGATGGCGCTGATCAACAATGTCATGCCTTTCTCGCTCATTGTCTGGAGCCAGTCGCACATCGCCTCCGGCCTGGCGGCCATCGTCAACGCCACCACGCCGCTGTTCACCGTGCTGGTCGCGCATGTGTTCACCTCTGATGAAAAGCTTACGGCGGGGCGCGTCACCGGAATCGTCATCGGACTGAGCGGTGTAGCGATCATGATCGGACTGGACGCGCTGGAGACGCTGGGCGTGAACGTGGCCGCACAGATCGCCAGCCTGTGCGCCGCGCTCTGCTATGCCTCCGGTGCGGTGTTCGGCCGGCGCTTTCGCGAGATGAACGTGACCCCGCTGGAGACCGCGACCGGACAAGTGACGGCCTCCAGTGTGATGCTGCTCCCGGTGATGCTGCTGGTCGATCAGCCATGGACGCTTCCGATGCCCGGCCCTGGCGTGATCGCCGCGCTTGTTGGCGTGGCCGCGCTTTCGACGGCGCTGGCCTATCTCCTCTATTTCCGGCTGCTCGCCACCGCGGGCGCGACCAATGTGCTACTCGTGACATTTCTCGTTCCCGTCGTGGCGATCCTGCTGGGCACCCTGTTTCTGGGCGAGGTGCTGCAACCGCAGCACCTGCTCGGGATGGCGCTGATCGGGCTGGGCCTCGCCGCAATCGACGGGCGGCCTTGGCGGCGGTTGATGCGCTATTGGTCTCCCTGACCTTCAAAGACTTGAAGTCAAAAGCGCATGGCGCTTCTCCAGCACAACGTGATGCGCTAGAGATGAGGTATGGAGCAAACGCCAGCGCATACAGACTGGACATCTCAGTTTCCTGGTCTTGCGGGCATGGAGGCGCCGGTGCGCGCACGCCTTCGCGCGGAGAGTGCGGTTGTCTCCGTGCCAAAGGGCACGGTGATCTTCGGACCCGGAAAAGCGCCGGAGAACTTGCTGCTGCTGCTTTCCGGCACGGTGCGCGTTCATCAAACATCAGAAAGCGGGCGCGATATCGTGCTCTACCGCGTTTCGGCGGGCGAGAGCTGCGTGCTGACGACCGCCTGTGTGCTTGCGTATGAGGATTATCTCGCGGAGGGCGTTGCCGAGACCAACGTGCAGGCCGTCGCCATCCCGCGCCGGGTGTTCGAGGAGCTAATCGCGGAATCACCGGTATTCCGCCGTTTCGTTTTCACCGCCTATTCCCGGCGTATCACCGATCTGTTCTTCATCATCGAAGAGATCGCCTTCCGGCGCATGGATATCCGCCTGGCGCAGAAGCTCGTTGAACTGCCCGCGCCCAACAGTGCCATTGCCACAACGCATCAGGATCTCGCGGCGGAGTTGGGCACTGCCCGCGAAGTCATTTCCCGCCAACTGAAGGAGTTCGAACGCCGCGGCTGGGTCGAACTCGCACGCGGCGAAATCCGCATCACCGACCGCGACGCGCTCAAGCAGCTGCAAGCAGCAGGCTGAAGACGCGCCGTGCCATTCGTTCTTATCCCCAATTGATATGTGACAAGGTCACCGACCCCACCGCTCCGTTAGGCTAAGCTTTCAGTCTCATCAATTGGAGGCATGAAACATGACGGCCAATGTCGGAACTATAGATCGGGTCTTGCGATTGGTTGTTGGCTTATTGCTGGTCGTTGCCCCGTTCGCGACGCAGATTGCAGTATTTCAGGGACAGGTCGCGACAATCGTGTCGGTGGTTGCCGGCGCGGTGCTCGTGCTGACCGCGCTCGTGCGCGTTTGCCCGCTGTATTCGTTGCTCGGCATGCGGACCTGCAGCAGTTGAGGACCGAATGACGGAATTCACCCCCGTTGCATCGCTTCTCGGCGGCGTCCTGATCGGGCTTTCGGCTGTCTTGCTCATGCTCGTGCTCGGCCGCGTGATGGGCGCCACCGGCATTCTCACCGGCTTCGTCAATCCGGCTTCCGGCGCGGACTGGAGTTGGCGCGCGGCCGTGCTCGCTGGCATGGTCACCGCGCCGTTGGCCTACTTCGCCGTGATGGGCGGGATGCCCACCATCCAGGTGCCGGTCTCCACGCCGCTGA
>CAZNGB010000142.1:0-5287 GCA_964572465.1 uncultured Hyphomicrobiaceae bacterium | reverse complement strand
TTCTTCTCCGCCGCATTGAGCCGCGCGATCAGGCTGGACGTGTCCCAGCGCTTGCCGCCCATCGCCTGCACCTCGGCGTAGAACTGATCCACCAGCGCGGTGACCGGCAGCCGCGCGCCGTTGTTCTTCGCCTCGGACATCGCGATGCCGAGATCCTTGCGCATCCAGTCCACTGCGAAGCCAAAATCGAACTCGCCGCGCGCCATCGTCTCCCAGCGATTGTCCATCTGCCAGGACTGCGCTGCGCCCTTCGAGATCGTCTCCATCACTGCCGGAATATCGAGGCCGGACTTCTGCGCGAAGTGAATGCCTTCGGACAGCCCTTGCACCAGCCCCGCGATGCAAATCTGGTTGACCATTTTGGTCATCTGGCCCGCACCCGCGCCGCCCAGCAGCTTCACTTTCTGCGCGTAGCAATCAATCACCGGCTGCGCCCGGGCGAAATCCGCGTCGTCGCCGCCGACCATCACCGTCAGCTTGCCGTTTTCAGCCCCGGCCTGCCCGCCGGACACCGGCGCATCGAGAAAACCGGCGCCGCGTTCCTTCGCTTCTGCGTAGAGCTCGCGGGCGATGTCGGCCGAAGCGGTGGTGTTGTCGATGAAGATCGCGCCTTCGCTCAAATTCTGGAATGCCCCGTCCGAGCCGAGCGTCACTGCGCGCAGGTCGTCGTCATTGCCGACGCAACAGAAAACGAACTCAGCGCCCCGCGCGGCCTCGGCTGGCGTCGCAGCAGTCTGCCCGCCGTATTTGGCAGCCCATTCATCGGCCTTGGCGGCAGTGCGGTTGTAGACGGTCAATTCGTGTCCGCCTTTCTCGCGTATGTGTCCGGCCATGGGAAAGCCCATAACGCCAAGTCCGATCCAGGCCACCTTGCTCATAGCGTCCGCTCCGTCTTGTCGAGGTTGCAATTTTTGCAGGTCCGATGGTGTTCTATCGCATCGAGCGGCCGGGTCAAAGCCAAGCGTGCCGCCGCACGGGCTAAAGGCTGATTGCTGCGGCGTTAACACAGGTCAAGCAATAACCCGATAAATTCCTCATTCTTTTCACAAACTGCGTCATGATTGCCAATCGGTCGGCTCAGTGCCGGGCGTGTGCGTCCCAAGTGTTGCGTAACAGTGCGGAAGTTAATGAAAAATTTACCAAATCCGGGTTTCGTGGGTGATCGGGCTGGAACGGCTCGCGCGCTCGCGCTGCGATCCTTCGACACCGAGACCGGGCCTTTCGGTTCCAAGTCCGTTGCAGAGTTGCATGTCGGTCAAGGTCGGGTGGGGCGGAAACGTGTAATGGGTCGGTCATTGGTGCTGTTAGCGGCCATACCGCTGGTTGCGGCAGGGTATTTCTTGAGAGACAGCGATCTGATCGCGAGCGGCACGTTGTTTGTGCGGGCGCATCTCGTCGGGTCCGGCGCGACCAATGTTGCACGCCCGATCAATCAGGCGGAGGCGACTGCGCGGTCTCCTCTCACCATTGAAGCGTTGGCGTTGTTCACCCAGCAAGGCAAGGAACCGCGGGCCGACCGCGTCACAGCGCTTGAGAACCGCGATACCGTGCAAGAACGGCCCGAGCCGATCATCGCCTCGATGATGCCACAGCCCGGCGGGCCCGGTCTCCAAGGCACCCAGTCGGAAACCGCGTCAATCGCCCGCCCTGGCAAGGGCCCGCGGCTTGACACTGTGGCGGGCGGGGAAAACGCGCTGGCCGGCGGTCACGTGCTGCTCTCTCATGCCGGCGCCGAAGCGCCGGAGCTTGACGGCAGCCCCGTCAAGGTCGAACGCGCCAGCGCGGCGATCCTGATGATGGCCCCCACCGCTTCATTCGGCCTCGTCGATGGGCAGAAGCGCGAAGATAATGATCCGATCGCCTGGCCCGGCCGATTACATCTGGCGAGCCTGAAGGCCGAAAATGGCGAGGAGCTTTTTGGCGGCTTTACCGAGCAGGAATTCCGTGCGCGCGAGTTGCGCTGCATGACCGCGGCCATTTATTTCGAGGCGCGGGGCGAACCGCGGCGTGGGCAGATCGCGGTGGCGCAGGTGGTGATGAACCGGGTGCGCGCCAATGTCTATCCCGACACGATCTGCGGCGTCATCTTTCAGGGGCAATGGAACCGCAACGCCTGCCAGTTCTCATTCGCTTGCGACGGCAAGGCCGACCGGCCGAACAACCGGGCGCTGTGGGCCCGCTCGAAGGATCTGGCGCGCGAGGTCATGCGCGGTGAGCACTGGCTGGAGGATATTGGGTACGCCACGCATTATCACGCGACTTATGTGAACCCGCACTGGGCGCGCCACTTCAACCGAGTCAAAAAGATCGGCCAGCACATTTTTTACAAGGCGCCGGATATCCGCGTGCGGGTGGCGGATGTGTTGGACGACGACTGATCTCGGTGTCCACGGCGTCTTAGATTGGGCACTGCCCATGGCTCCATGATGACGCGCAGAAGGCGAGCGTTACCAGGAAATCGCCAAGCGCGACGCCCGATGCATCGAGAACCGCGGCCAGCGCAACAAAGACGCCAACGGCCAAAGCCGCTGAAGGGACATACCAAAATCGCGAAAGGCGCAGCGCCCGCGCTGCCTTTTGCCGCACGGATGGGCGCAACTCACCCGCGGCCTGCGGCTCGGCCGGCGCGTCATAGTCCATCACAGCCGCCTCATGAAAACCGCTCTGCGCATAGCCCCCTGCCTGAGCATACTGCGCGCCGTCTTGCCCATAATAGCTTTGCCCGTGATAGCTTTCCTGCACCGGAGCTTCTGCGGCCTCGTCCTGAGACCAATCATACTGGCCAGGGTTTGCCCAAGTCGCGCGCTGATCGGCGGCATCGCCCACCGAAGCCGTCTCGCGCAGCCCTGCAGCAGCTTCGGCTGCCCCAGGCGTCCAGGCCGCAGCGATGCCGGCCAGCCCGCGCGTGATGTGGATGAAGGTCGGCACCAGCGTGGTAACCAGCATGCCGATGACAAACAGCCCCTCGCTGAAGGGCGCTTCATTCGCGCGTGTCACAATATCGCGCCAGTCAAATGGGGCGCGGCCGGTGATCGAAAGAACGCCATTGATGATCTCGATCCCGTTTGGAAGAAGGACCACCAGTCCGAGAAATAGCAAAATCGCGGCGGCAAGGTCCGCGCCCAGCTCGACAGCGAGCAGGCCCGCCCCACGCCAGGACGGGGTGACTTCGGCCACTCGGCGCAGGAAAAACCGTGTGACGATCCAGGACATCCAGTCCAGCAGCGCATTGACCATCGGCAGCAGGACGAAAAACAGCAGCAGCAGGAAGGCAAATTTACCCGCAAAGGCCAGCGCCGCCACCGTCAGGACCAGTAGTAGCGCCATGGCGGCCGGTGTCCCCGCCGCCGCGAGAACACCCGCCAGCGTGAAGGCCAGCGCGAATGCGGCCATGATCGCGAGGATGATGGTCCCCGCTTCGGCAAAAGCGCCCGCGACCGTCGAGGCGATCACGAAGGCAATCGCGAAAGCGATGATGACCGCCAGCGCTCCGAGGGCCACGCGCGCAATCAGCCGGATCAGATCGGAATCGCCGCCAACAAACCGCCACAGGTTAGTCCCCACACGGTAAAGCAGCCGGAAGCCCCGATTCGCCACATACGCCCCTGCTGCGGTAAGCACGAGGAATATCCCGACCTCATGCAGCCCGATCTGGCCGCGCGCCGCGCCTGCGACGATAAGTGTGGCTACGAACAGCACCGCTGGATAGACGAAGGCGATCGCGATGCAGCGCTCCAGCGCCTGGCCGCTCGTAGATGGCCCGAACCACGCATCGAGCCAACCGTTCAGATCGCGTATGGCGAGCCGGTAGCGCTCAAACGGCCCTGCCCCGCCGAGCCGGTCGCGCAATTCCGCGCGGCTCTCAGGGTCCGCCAGGCGTTCCTCGACCGAGCGGCTCGGGAATGGCAGCAGCCAGAGCAAAATCCAGATAAGTACGATCAGCAGCGCAACCGCGGCCCCGGTCATGCCCCAGCCCTGCCAGGCGATAAAGGTATTCGCCGCTGCTCCAGACTCCATGCGCAGTGCCCCCGGTCACATTACGCCCGCGTTCGGAGCGCGCCGCCCCGACATGAGATGCCGCCTGCATTGCCACGCCAAGCGACCGCTACAAGCGGATTACAACGCCTTCAGCGATCGCCGCGCTGCAACCTAGAGTCTTCAATACGGCACAGCCGGCCTAGCCCGCAAGTTTTAAGCGGCGGGAGGGTCTGAACCTGCAGCGGCGGTCAGTACGACATGACCGGGTCCAGATCCTTCGCCTGTTTCACCCAGCTCTCGACCTGCTTCGCACTTGGTAGCTGGCGCACAAGCTTCTTCTTCTCATTTGCCTCAACCATGGCCTTGTGAAGGTTGTCGGGCTTGCGGTTGCGCAGTTCCTTGACCGTATCGACGCCTGCGACCTCAAGCAGCTCGGAGTATTCCTCGCCGACGCCCTTGATCCGCATCAGGTCGCACATGTTCGCCCACTGGAGAATTTTCTTCTCGTCGATCCCGGTTTGCTCCGCGACTTCCTTACGCCCCTTACGCGAAGCGCCCCGCTCAAGCAGGTGGTGGGTCCGTGTAATTCCGTGACTGCGAAGGACTTCGGCATTCTTGGGGCCGATGCCTTCGATTTTCTGAATCGGGTAACTCATCTGCGGTTTCCTCTGCTCCATGCCGAAGTCATTAACGCATCAGCTTTGACTAACATTCAGGTAAGCCGATGTTAACGAGGCCGTCGCTCGGTACAAGTGCCCAATTGCGGCTTACCCATCTCCAGCGGCGGCGGAATGAGGTTTTTTGTGGACAAGAAAACCGCGTTCCGCTGCTGTGGGGCAATCCGTGCCACAACGCGCAGGGTTTCACCGGCGCGGGGGCGTCGGCAGGTGGGGCAATGGCGAATCGTTTGCGGGGTCAGACATGAGCGAATCAGATCGCATTTTCATCGGCAAGAGTGAAAAACCGGAGCATCTGCTGCTGAAGCTGGCAAACCGCCACGGGCTGATCACCGGGGCGACCGGCACAGGCAAGACGGTAACGCTGCAGATCCTCTCCGAGGGCTTTTCCGCCCAAGGCGTGCCTGTGTTCTGCGCCGATGTGAAGGGAGATGTCGCCGGGCTGGCGATGGCGGGCGAATCCAAGCCGTTCCTCGAAGAACGCGCCCAGACCATCGATTTCGACGACTATACTTATGAAGCCTTCCCGACCGTGTTCTGGGACCTGTTCGGCGAGCAGGGCCATTCGATCCGCACGACCGTCACGGAGATGGGGCCGCTGCTGCTGTCGCGCCTGCTGGGCCTCAATGACA
>CAZNGB010000141.1:0-5381 GCA_964572465.1 uncultured Hyphomicrobiaceae bacterium | reverse complement strand
GGTTTTCGGGTAAATCGCGCTCAAGCGGCGCGGGAGAATGCCGGCACCTCGGTCCCTTCCTCGTGATACTGGCGGATCTTGTTGCGCAGGGTCCGAACAGAGATGCCCAGCAGCGCCGCGGCCTGCGTGCGGTTGCCGCTGCAATGGCGCAGCGTCTGCAGGATCAAGTCGCGCTCGACATCTGCAACAGTACGTCCGACAAGTGCGCCTGATCGCGGATCGCTCTCGTCAGCCAGGGCGGTTGCGAAGTTGATATCTTCCGCGCGGATGGTTTCGTCCTCGGCGAACAGCACAGCACGGTACATGACATTTTCCAGTTCGCGGACGTTTCCGGGCCAACTGTGGCGGGCGAGCTTGTCGTGCGCATGGGGCGTCAAGGTGCGCGGCGAGACACCATGCATGGCGGCGAATATGTCAGCGAAATGCGCGGCAAGCGCGGAGATGTCCTCCAGCCGTCCGGCGAGTGATGGGACTTCCAGTTTGACGACCGCCAGCCGGTAATAGAGATCCGCGCGGAAAGTGCCCGCCGCTACGGCATCTGACAGGTTGCGCGCGCTTGCCGAAATGATCCAGGCGCGCGTCTCGCTGCGCAAAGCCATAGCCAGTTCCGCTTGCGAAGGCGCGCTCAACTCGTCGATATCATGCAACAGAAGCGTCGCGCCACTTTGCGCATGCGTGGCCAGCGCCTCGGCCGGATCGTCGCCAGCCGCGCAGGAGACGCAGACCAAGTTGTTGCCTCGAGCAGTCTCATGCATGAACCTTGCGAGCGCCGCCTTGCCGATGCCCGGCGCGCCCTCGATGAGCGCGTTAGCTGTACCGCGCGCCGCTTTTTCCGCCTGCGCGACCAATTCCGCCATCGCCGCGCTGCGATGAATGAAGTTACCCGCGTTCATCCCGGTCGCCCCCTTGAAGCCGCAGTGGTTCGTCTCGCGCTGACCTGCGCCGCGCGCCGCACCTGTGCGAATCGCTGATGTGATCGTGAAAGGATGCTTTGCCAGCCTAAACAGAGGCTTAACCGTCGCATGCTTTGACGGTCGGAGAGACGTTTGGGCGATCGGAAATTGAGTTGGACGAGAAAAAAAAGCCCGGGACGCGAAGTCCCGGGCAGTCAGGAGCGTGGGCAGGAAGAGCATGTTGGCAGGATCGGGAAGAGCGTCGCTGGCCTGCCCACAGGGCGAACCGGGGAGCGTCAGGCAGCCGCCCGACGCACCCCGGCGCAATGGCGTCACATCCGCTGGCTGCCCGTACCAAACTCTGGGTAGGCTTCAAGGCCCAGCTCGGTGGTGTCGAGCCCGTTGTATTCGGCCTCCTCGCTTGGTCGCAGCCCGACCGAGAATTTGAGGATAAGCCATACGACCGAACTCGTGACGATGACGAACGCACCGATCGCGCCGACGCCAATGGCCTGAGCGACGAAGTTGGCGTCGCCATTGGTGATCGGGACCGCCATCGTGCCCCAGATGCCCGCGACAAGGTGGACCGGGATCGCGCCGACCACATCGTCGATCTTCAGCTTGTCGAGTAGCGGCACGAAGAACACCACGATCACGCCGCCGATTGCGCCGATGAGGATCGCCATGACCGGAGACGGGGTGAGCGGTTCCGCCGTGATCGAGACGAGGCCGGCCAGCGCGCCATTAAGCGCCATGGTCAGATCGACCTTGCCATACATGATCTGCGTGAGGATCAGCGCCGCGACCACGCCTGCGGCGGCGGCCAGGTTGGTGTTCACGAAGATGTTGGCCACGGAAGAAGCGTCCGCGATCGTGCCCATGGCAAGCTGCGAGCCGCCGTTAAAGCCGAACCAGCCCAGCCACAGGATGAATGTGCCAAGCGTGGCGAGCGGCAGGTTGGAGCCCGGCATCGGGTTGATCTGACCGCCGGGGCCATATTTGCCCTTGCGCGCTCCGATGATGATCGCGCCCGTGAGCGCTGCCCAACCGCCGACCGAGTGCACCAGCGTCGAGCCGGCGAAGTCGGAGAAGCCGAGTTCGGCCAGCCAGCCGCCGCCCCACTGCCAGGCGCCCTGGATCGGATAGATAAAGCCGGTCAGGAGGACCACGAAAATGATGAACGGCCAGATCTTGATGCGCTCTGCGACCGTGCCGGACACAATCGACGCGGCTGTAGCGCAGAACACCATCTGGAAGAACCAGTCGGAGGCCGCGGCATAGCCGTCGCCCGCGACTTCAGACGCTGGATCGGGGATCAGCTTCGGCGTGAAGCTGCCCAGATAACCGCCATCGACGCCGTCATACATCAAGTTGTAGCCGACGACCCAGAACATCAGGCCCGCGACCGAATAAAGCGCGATATTCTTGGTGCACTGCATCGTCACGTTCTTGCTGCGCACCAGTCCTGCTTCGAGCATCGCGAAGCCAGCGGCCATCCACATGACGAGGAAGCCGCCGATGAGAAACAGTAGGGTATTGAACACGAACACGCCATCCGCCGGGACCACAGTCGATGCAGCCTCCGCGGCGTCCTGCGCCAGTGCTGGATTTGCAAACATCAAACCGCCAAGCGCCGCTGCGCCGCTCAGCGTGAGGAATTTTTTCACTCGATTCATGATTTCACCCCAACCTTTACAGTGCTTCCGCGCCGGATTCGCCCGTGCGGATGCGCACAGACTGTTCCACCGGCATCACGAAGATCTTTCCATCGCCGATCTGGCCGGTCTTCGAGGCGGACTGGATCGCTTCGACGACCTTGTCAGCCATCGCGTCGTCCACAGCCACCTCGATCTTGATCTTCGGCAGGAAAGTCACCTCATACTCGGCGCCACGGTAGATTTCGGTGTGCCCCATCTGGCGCCCGTATCCCTTGACTTCCGTGGCGGTCAAACCTTCCACGCCCAGCGAGGTCAACGCCTGGCGCACCTCGTCGAGCTTGAAAGGCTTGATGACAGCCGTCACCAGTTTCATTCGTGATCTCCTTCGATCGCTCTGTTTATTGCCGCTCGTGTCGTGGCAAGCCGCCGCCCCTCAAGCGCATCTCGCGCACTTGCCCCGACGGCGCAAAGGCATGGGATTCAAAAGGCGTGCCAAAACTGTGTTGATGCGACTCGGAGCACAGTGCGGGGCGATTGCGCGCGAAAAAGGCAGGCCACCTGCCTGCGCAGTGTGCAATTCAGGGCAGTTGATCAAAAAATAGGCAATAAGCTGAAGGCGTGATTAACGGCGGGCAGGGTCGCGCTCACGGATCAGCCCCTCCTGCGCCACCGAGGCGATGAGCGTGCCGTCGCGCCGGAAGATCGAGCCGCGGCAAAAGCCCCGCGCGCCCGACGCCGAAGGGCTGTCCATGACGTAGAGCAGCCATTCATCGGCGCGGAACGGCCGGTGAAACCACAGCGCGTGATCAAGGCTCGCCATCATCATGCGCGGATCGAACAGGTTGCGCCCGTGCGGCGCAAGCGATGTGTCAAGCAGGAAGAAATCGGAGGCATAGGCCAGCACGCATTTGTGCAGACCGATGTCTTCGGGCAAGCTCAGATTTGAGCGCACCCAGATGCTGCGCTGGGCTTCGCGCGGCTCAGTGGAGATATACTGCCGGACGTCAACCGGGCGCATTTCGACCGGGCGCTCGCGTCGCCAATAATGCTGGATCGGCTCGGGTAGCTTTGGCAATAGGTCTTGCAGCAACTCCGCCTCAGAGGGCAGCGTCTCGGGCGCGGGTACGTCCGGCGCTTCGATCTGGTGGGAAAAGCCTGCCTCGTCGCGGTGGAACGACACACCCATCGAAAAAATTGCCTGGCCATGCTGGAGCGCGGTGACCTGCCGCGTCGTGAAACTCTTGCCGTCCCGGATCCGCGCGACCTCATAGATAATCGGGGTGTGCGGATCGCCGGGCAGCAAGAAATACCCATGCAGTGAGTGCGCCGCGCGATCCTCGCCGTCCACCGTGCGCGTCGCCGCAACCAGTGCCTGGCCAATCACCTGACCGCCGAACACCCGCTGCCAGCCGTCCTCGGGGCTGCGGCCACGAAACAGGTTGTGCTCTAGCGTTTCGAGATCAAAGATGTCGAACAGCGATCCGGGCGCGTCTGTCATCTGACTACCTCCTGCTCGGCGGACGAACCCAGATGTGAGGCCCGCGCTTCTCATCTGTCAAGCCGCGCAGCAGCGCGAAAAGGAAACGCCATGGCGCATGATTACGACATCATCATCGGGGGCGGCGGGTTCATCGGCCTGACGCTTGCGCGCGCGCTTTGTGTGGCCGCGCCGGGCATGTTCCGCGTTGCTCTGGTGGACCCCGCGCCGCCTGAGCGGCTGCGCGCGCCCAATGACGATGGTCGGGCGATGACGATTTCCGCCGCGTCGCGCCGGATGCTGGAGGCGCTGGAGGTCTGGCCCGCGATCGCGGAGGACGCGCAGCCCGTGGGTCGGATCGAGATTACCGATACGCCGCTCGATGCGCCCGTGCGCCTGCCGGTACTCCAGTTCGACACGGCCGATACCGCTGACGGCCCGGCCGCGCATGTCGTCGAGAATGCGGTGCTGATGCGCGCGCTGGCAACGGCCGTCACCGAGAGCGAAGCGGCGCTCCTCGCGCCCGAGCGTATCGAGGCGGTCGAAACGGGCGCATCCGGCATCGCCGTGCGGCTGGGCAGCGGGCGTGAGATCACGGCGCGGCTGCTGGTCGCGGCGGACGGTCGGCGATCGCGCCTGAGACGGATGGCGGGGATCAAGGCGCTGACATGGGATTATCCGCAGACCGGCATCGTGGCGACGGTTGAGCACGAGCGCGCGCACGAAGGCCGTGCGGTGCAGCATTTCCTGCCCGCAGGACCGTTTGCCAGGCTGCCGATGACGGGCAAGCGCTCTTCGCTGGTGTGGACAGAGGCCCCACGAGATGCACAAGCGATGCTCGCGCTCGATGAGCAGCGGCTGAATGCCGAGATCACGCGGCGCTTTGGCGGCGAGCTTGGCGCGGTGCGGGTGGTCTCGCCACTTCAGACATTTCCGCTCAGCTTGAGCATGGCGCGGGACTTCGTGAAGCCCGGCGTGGCGCTCATTGGCGATGCGGCGCACGGCCTGCACTGGCTTGCCGGGCAGGGGCTGAACCACGGGCTGCGCGATGTTGCGGCGCTGAGCGAGGTCCTCGTGGAAGCCCGTCGCATAGGCGAGGATATCAGCCAGCTTGACGTGTTGCGCCGTTACGAGCGTTGGCGGCGTTTTGATGCCAGCATGTCAGCTGCGGGAATGGACGCGCTCAATCGGCTGTTCGCTAACGACAGCGGGACATTGCGGATGGTCCGAGCGCTCGGACTGGGAATGGTCAACCGGCTTTCGCCGCTCAAGCGGATGTTCGTAGCCGAAGCCGCGGGCACGACCGGCGAGTTGCCGCGTCTGATGCGCGGCGAGCGAGTGTGAGGCGGGCCG
>CAZNGB010000140.1:0-5404 GCA_964572465.1 uncultured Hyphomicrobiaceae bacterium | reverse complement strand
ACGCTGGAGGATGCCGCCCACGCGATTCGGACGATGCAGGTGCGCGGTGCCCCGCTGATCGGGGCGACGGCGGCATATGGCGTGTGTCTGGCGCTGCGCGCCGATGCGTCGGACGCGGCGCTGGAGGCGGCCTGCGAGACGCTGATGGCTACGCGCCCGACGGCGGTGAACCTGCGCTGGGCGCTCGATGAGATGCTGGCCGCGGTACGCAACCAGCCGCGCGAGAACCGGGTCGCCAGCGCCTATGCCCGCGCAGCCGAACTGTGCGATGAGGACGTCGAGACCTGCCGCAAGATCGGCGAACACGGCCTGCAGCTCATCCGCGAGGCCGCCGAGGCGAAGCCGGGCGAGACGGTCAACATCCTTACTCACTGCAATGCTGGCTGGCTCGCCTGCGTGGACTGGGGCACGGCGCTCGCCCCAATCTACATGGCGCATGACGCCGGCCTGCCGGTCCATGTCTGGGTGGACGAGACGCGCCCGCGCAATCAGGGCGCGGCGCTCACCGCCTTTGAGCTTGGCGCGCACGGGGTGCCGCACACTATCATTGCGGACAATGCCGGCGGTCACCTGATGCAGGTGGGCCAAGTCGACATGTGTATCACCGGCACCGACCGCACGACCGCGAATGGCGATGTCGCCAACAAGATCGGCACCTACTTGAAGGCACTGGCGGCGTGGGACAACGGCGTGCCGTTCTACGTCGCACTGCCCGGCAGCACCATCGACTGGAGCCTGGAAGGCGGTGCGGACATCCCGATCGAGGAGCGCGGCGCGGAGGAGGTCACGCGCATGTACGGTCGCACGGCTGAAGGCGCGGTCGTTACCGTCGATATCACCGCGCCCGGCAGCCCGGCCGCGAACCCGGCCTTCGACGTGACGCCCGCGCGGCTCGTTTCGGGGCTGATCACCGAGTGGGGCGTGTGCGCGGCCACGCGCGAGGGGCTGGAAGATTTGTTTCGCAATGAGACGGATATGACAAGTCGTCGCAGCGATTAATCAAAATACTTCGCCAAAAAATCTGCAGAATACCTAGGCGCGTATACCTCTCAGTATGTCAACCGCGCCTAGGAGAAATCATGTGGTTTGAATTTGCTGTTCCCCCGCTCGCGGCGACAACTTTTGTCGCGATAATTCTGCTTAGTGTTGCCGAACTTGTGCGTCACCGAATGGCGCGCAGGGCGGAAGCGCGGGCCGCGCTCAAGCGGCAGCAGTACCGCTAGGCTCTAGCGGCTGCAGATCAACATTCGAGGCCGGTGCGGGGTTCCGCGCCGGCTTTTTCCGTTTTGCGCCCTACACCTGCTCAGCCTGCCAGGCGATCCGCGAGCGTGATCGCGCTGTGAAACGCGGCTTCCACGCCCCCGCCGATACACCAGTCGCCGCAGGCGGCCAGACCGACCTCCGGCGCAAAAATGCAGCCCTCCGCCATGCCGGCGTTAGCATGGGCATACCGCCAGCGATGCGTGGTCATGTAGGCGGACGCGCCCGCGTCGATTCCGGTGAGCCGGGTGAACGCACCCACAATCAGCGGCTGAACCGCGTCAGGGGCATGGTCGATTCGTGTTTGCGACCAGTCGCTGCGCGCGTGAATCACGAAACTCGTGGTGCCGCCAGTTCGCCCAGGCTTGGCCGAGTTGCGGATCATGGAGGCGATAACTCGGTCGTCGGCTCCGGCCATGTCCCAGCCTGGATCGTGCGCGTGCGCGAAACCGAGCATGGTCGTGAATGCGCCGGTCATGTGATCCGGCGCAAGCGCGACAGGCGCGAGGTCGCCGAACAATGCGGCGGTCTGCGGCGCGGGCGCGGTGCTGACAATCCAGTCGAAGCGGCCAAGCGGATTGCCATCAGCGTCACACAAGACATGTGGTTCTTCGATCGGCGCAACCTGCACCTGGGTCCGCAGTGTGGCGCCTGCGACGAGCGCCTTGGCCAGCGCGTTCATGGCGGGAACGGCGACGAATCGCTCATCGGCGGCCAGCCCGGAGAAACGCCCGTGCCACGGCGCGACCAATTTCTGCGCGATCAGCGGCTCCAGATAAGCGCGGAACCGATCGCTCTGGGCGGTGAAACTGGGCGCGCCGTGATCGAAGGCGAAGCAATCCGTGCGCCGCGTGGCCATGCGCCCGCCCGCCCCGCGTGACTTCTCAAAGATTGTCACCGCGTGGCCCGCCTTGCGCAGGCGCTGCGCGAGCACCGCGCCTGCGAGACCCGCGCCGATGATCGCAATATCCAAGCGCTTCTCCTCAGACCATGATCAGCAATACGCTAAGCGCGCCAATGACGATCGCCGTGATGGCAACACGAAGCTGGTAAAACCATGCCGCGTGCGCGCCCGCGCGCCACAACACGTGGTCGATCGCGAACAGAGCGGCGAAAACGGCAATGAGCAGCGCGAGCGCCAGCCACAAAGGCGGCACCAACAGCGCGGCCCAGGCCGCGAGCGCGCAGACATTGCTGGAGATGAACAGGTTGAGCGGAAGGGCGTTCGCGCGATAAAGAAACAACCCCCAGTGGATGCCGGAGACGAAGCTGGCGATCACCGCGCCGTATGCCAGCACCGCCTGCCATATGGCAGCGGTTGCCACGGCCGGCGCCAGCGCCAGCGCCGCGACCGCCGCGATGAACGGTAATGCGCCCGCGAATGTGAGCACGCGCGCCACGAACCGGTCACTCATTATGCCTCTCCACGTTCCGCCATGCCGTGTTGTTGCCTGTTGACAGTGCGTCACTAAAGCTTTGCCGCTGTTTGCGTGCGCGGCTCTCATCTTGTTTCATCGCAGGCTTAGTTCTATAAATGGCGGGGACTTGGAATGTCACCGGACTTTTCATGGAAAGGACAGGGCTGCCAAGTCGGTAAGTTCCGGCAACAGAGGAGATATCAACCATAGCACGCCGACCAATGAAGCGGCCCGCGCAGCGCGAAGAGGGACCGCGAATTAACGACGCGATTACGGCTCGTCAGGTGCAACTGATCGATGACGAAGGGCAGAACCACGGTGTCATCGATCTGCAGGAGGCGCTCGACCGCGCGGTGGAGGCCGGACTTGATCTGGTGGAGGTTTCGGGACAAGCCGAAACGCCTGTTTGCAAGATCATGGACTACGGCAAGTATAAGTACCAAGCGCAGAAAAAGGCCGCCGAAGCGCGCAAGAAAACCAAGACAGTCGATGTTAAGGAAATCAAGATGCGTCCGAACATCGACCCGCATGACTACGATACCAAGATGCGTAATATGCGCCGGTTCTTCGATGCCGGTGACAAGGTGAAGGTCACGCTGCGCTTTCGCGGGCGCGAGATGGCGCATCAGCAACTCGGGATGGAACTGCTACACAAGGTGCGCGACGATACCGAGGATTTTGCCAAGGTGGAGCTGGAACCGAAGCTCGAAGGCCGGCAGATGATCATGGTGCTCGCGCCGCGGTGAGCTTTGGGCGGGCTCAGTGACTGGAAAACAGTGCCGCGTATTGCTTACGCAGCTCGTTCTTCTGCACCTTGCCCATCGCGTTGCGTGGCAACTCGTCCACGAAAATCACCCGTTTGGGCACCTTGAACTTCGCTAACCGAGCGGCGAGCGCGTCAATGATGTCGCCCTCGCTCGGCAACGGGGCTGCGCCGCGCGCCGTGACGGCCACCACCCCTTCGCCGAAATCCGGATGGGGCAGGCCGATCACCGCGGATTCGCTGATGCCCTCAAGCCCGTCCAGTTCGCGCTCGATCTCCTTGGGGTAGATGTTCAGCCCGCCGCTGATGATCATGTCCTTCTCGCGCCCGACGATAGACAGCCGCCCGTCGCCCGAGAGCACGCCTTGATCGCCAGTAATGAAATAGCCGTCGGCGCGGAACTCCCCGGCGGTTTTCTCCGGGCGCTGCCAGTAGCCCTTGAACACATTCGGCCCCTTGACCTCGACCATGCCGATCTCGCCGGCTGGTAGAGCTTGGCCGTGCTCGCCGGTGACGCGCACGCTCACGCCGGGCAGCGGATAGCCGACCGTTCCGGGGATGCGCTCTCCATAATAGGGATTGGAGGTGATCATGCCGGTTTCGGTCATGCCGTAGCGCTCCAGGATCTTGTGGCCGGTGCGCGCCTCGAAGGCTTCGTGCGTCGCGGCCAGGAGTGGCGCGGAGCCTGAGGTGAACAGGCGCATATGCGCGGTCAGTTCCGGCGTCAGTTCCGGCCGCTCCAATAGCCGCGCGTAGTGCGTCGGCACGCCCATCAATACTGTGGCGCGCGGGAGCGCGGCGATGATCTGGCCGGTATCGGGCCTCGGCAGCCAGATCATCGTCGAGCCGTTATAAAGCGCGGTGCCCAACGCGACGATCAGCCCGTGGACATGATAAATCGGCAAGATATGCAACAGCATATCGCCCGGCTGGAAGTGCCATATCTCCCATAGCGCCTCAATATTCGTGCTGATATTACCGTGGCTGATCATCGCGCCTTTTGGCTGGCCGGTCGTGCCGGATGTGTAGATGATGCAGGCGGTATCATCAGCGCTGCGCGGCGTGCTCGGGGCATCCGCCGGTTCGACGTCGGCCCTGTCGGCCAGCGAGCCTTGCCCGGCGCTGTCCAGCGTCTCGACCGCCTGCACACCGAACTCCCCTGCCATCTGCCGGATCGGCTCGCGACTGTCCGGTGAGACAACGACAAGGCTCGGCCGCGCATCAGATATGAAATAGGCCATCTCGGTGAGGGTATAGCTGGTGTTGAGCGGGTTGGCGATCGCGCCGATCTTCAGCACAGCGAGGAATAGCGCCACGTTAGCGATCGACTTCTCGACCTGAATGGACACCCGGTCGCCTGGCTGCACGCCCAAATTGCGCAGGGCGTTGGCATACTGATTCACCAACGCGACCAGGTCGCCATAGCTCAGGCGCAAGGCCGGAGAGTCGTCCGTTGCGGGTTGATCGAATGCGAGGGCGCTGGCCCCGGGGAAACGACGTGCCAGAATGTCATGGAGGTTTGCGTCAGGCATTCGCTGGCCGTGTCCCTGCTGGCGTACTGCGCGGGCTAACTGTTAGTGGCCGCGCGCATTTTTCCCGGTGATTGCAGATACTCCGGCGGCAGGCTGGAGATGAGCGCCGCGAAGTTGCTGCCCTGAACGTTGATGTGCTTGCGGGCGGCGTCTTCGGCCCGCCGCGCGTCGCCGGCGGCGATCGCTTCGACGATTTTGCTGTGTTCGCGAAACGATTCAAGCGGGCGCTTGTTGCGCCTGAGCTGGAAGCGGCGGTAGGGCGCAAGCCGGTTGCGCAGGAACAGCGTCTGCCGTGCCGCATAGTTATTGTGGCTGGCGCTGTAGATTGCTTCGTGGAAAATCGTGTTGGCGTCGTAAAAGCCGTCAGCGTCGCCGGCCTCGGCGTAGCTCTGGCAGTCTTGATGCGCGGCGCGGATAGCGCTGATCTCATC
>CAZNGB010000139.1:0-5408 GCA_964572465.1 uncultured Hyphomicrobiaceae bacterium | reverse complement strand
GGCACATGCACGAACATGATGCGCACGGTCTCGCCCTGCTGATAATCGGGCGGCGCAACGAAAAACGCCATGTAAAGGCCGACAGCGAACAGGGCTGCTGTCAGAACATAGATCACCGGCAGAATGCGTCCGCTCAGACGCAGGAACACCGAAGGATTGGCGAGCCGCGAAAAACCATTCATCCCAGTTGTCTAGCCTCTTCGTCGCGTCCAGGCAATCACGCGCCTCATGCGCTGCGCGCGCTTCCTTCATACATATAGGTCGCCGGATTGGGACCGCGCAGATATCCCATGTCAATTTTTTCGATGTTCCAGCCCGCCTCGCGGATTAGCGCATCGATGGGCCGGTTCATGTGACAGCCGCCGCCGATGCGCCGCCAAACCGGCGTCAGAGCGTCTTGGAACCAGCGCACGCGGCCGTCCGGCGACAGGCCGTGCTCAACAAAGAACAGCCGCCCGTCTGGCTTGAGTACCCGGCGCATCTCGGAAAGCGCTGTGTGCGCATCAGGGATCGAGCAAAGCGTCCAGGTGGTGACGACGGTATCCACGCTGCACGCATCCAGCGGGATCGCCTCCGCAGAGGCTTCCAGCGGGTGCAGCCGTCCACCCTTCGCCGCCATGCGCAAAAGTCGCTCCGACGGATCGAGGCCAAACACCTCGCTCACGCCCGGCCCATAAAACGGCAGGTTCGCACCCGCGCCGACGCCGATCTCAAGCACGCGACCCTCCGCCGCGCCAACGACGCGCTTGCGATAGGGCTTTAGTTCGCGATGGCGCATGGTCGCGGCAATCAGATGCGGAAGGATACGGTCTTCGTAAAATCCCATCATGCTTTATTGCAAATTCATGCGCAGCGCCGCGGCCGCCGCGAACGGCGCGAGCGCAACCGATGCGAGACTGAACGCGCACAGTACCAGGAACGGCGTCCAGAACGCTCCGGGGCCGCTCAGCATCGAGTCCATGCTTGAAACGCCAAAGATCAGCACCGGCACGTAAAGCGGCAGGATCAGCAATGACAGCAGCAACCCGCCACGGCGAAGGCCGAGCGTGAGAGCCGCGCCGACCGCGCCGAGAAAACTGATCGCCGGGGTTCCCGCCAGCATCGTTGCGATCAAGGGACCATAGCCCCTGATATCGAGGTTTAGCATCAATCCTAATATGGGGGCCAGCAGCGCAAGCGGCACGCCCACGCTCAGCCAGTGCGCGAGGCATTTCGCCGCCGCCACAGCCTCCAATGGCAGTGGGCCGAGCGCAATCACCTCCAGCGCACCATCCTCATGGTCATTGTAAAAAATGCGATCCGCCGACAACAGCGCCGCCAGAAGCAGCGCGACCCACAACACGCCAGGCGCGATACGGCTGAGCAGATTCAGATCCGGCCCCAGCCCCAGCGGAATGATCGAGACCACCAGCAGATAAAAGCCCAGCGCGACGCCAATCGCCCCGCCCTCACGCCAGGCCAGCCGCAGATCGCGCATAACCAGCGCGACAAACGCCTTCATGCCGCCTCCTCGACCTCCGCACGCCCTCCGCCCAGGCGTAACGTGCGTGAAAACGCGACGCCAAGCGGCACATGGCTTGCTGCGATAACGATACCGCCAGCCTCGACATGGCCGCGCACCGCATCGGCCAGCAGTCCCTGGGAGGCAATATCAAGCGAAACCGTCGGCTCATCCAGCAACCAGACCGACCGCCACGCCACCACCAGCCGCGCCAGCCCCAGCCGGCGCTTTTGTCCTGCTGAAAGCAAGCCCGCCGGAACATGGCGCAGCGGCTCCAGATCAAAGCCATAGGCCGCCGCGTCAACCGCCCCCTTGCCGTCGCCGCCGAGAAAGGCCGCCAGAAACGCGAGGTTCTCATCCACTGTGAAGCCCGCCTTGATACCGTTCAGATGCCCCACGTAGTGACAGCATTCGTCCAGCTCGGCCCCTTCAGGTCCGCCTTCCAGCCGCGCTCCGCCGGTTTGCGGGCCGATAAAGCCAGCCAGCGTGCGCAGCAGTGTCGTCTTGCCCGAACCATTCGGCCCGGCAAGCAGCACGCTTTCGCCTGACGACACGGTGAAGTCGACGCCGTCCAGCACCACGCGATTACCGCGCGCGCAACTCAGATTTTCAACGATCACTCGCATGATGACGGGTTGCTCGCCCCTCTTGCGCTCAGTGCGAACATTGCGCCCGCTTGTATCGCGCGGTTGTGAAGGAGTGTCATCAATGAAATTGAGGTGCGTCGCGGGATGCGCTTGTGCCACACTCGCCGCAACCGCTATATACCCGTCAGAGTATGTGTCAGCGTATCCGCGATAGCGGGACTGGCAAACGCCGTCGCGAGGCGCTCCCGCGGCGGCGCGTCAGGCCGGGGCGGCCAGGTGACGCTCCGGAGATGAGAATAGTTGCAGCCGGACAATAAGCGCCGGGTGCGCATAGCGAAGGAGCACTCCATGGCAAGCCGCGACACCGCGCCCCAGTCTCTCGATAGCTTCAATTGCCGGCGCACGCTGCAGGTTGGCGACACGGCCTATGAATATTTCAGTCTGCCTGAAGCCGAGGCGAACGGCCTGAGCGGCATCTCCCGCTTGCCCTTCTCGCTGAAGGTGCTGTTGGAGAACCTGCTGCGCTTTGAGGACGGGCGCTCGGTCACTGCCGATGATATTCGTGCAGTGGCCGCGTGGCTGACCGAGCACCGCTCCAGCCACGAAATCGCCTATCGTCCCGCGCGCGTGCTGATGCAGGACTTCACCGGCGTTCCCGCTGTGGTTGACCTCGCCGCGATGCGCGACGCGATGGCGCAGCTTGGCGGCGACCCGACCAGGATCAACCCGCTGGTGCCGGTCGACCTCGTTATCGACCATTCCGTCATGGTGGATGAGTATGGCAACCCGAAAGCCTTCGCGGCCAATGTCGAGCACGAATACGAGCGCAACAAGGAGCGCTACGGCTTCCTGCGTTGGGGCGCTGAAGCGTTCGACAATTTCCGCGTGGTGCCGCCGGGCACTGGCATTTGCCATCAGGTCAATTTGGAATATCTCGGCAAAACGGTCTGGGTGAAAGAGACCGGGCACAACGGCAGCCGCGTACTGCAGGCCTACCCGGATACGCTGGTCGGCACCGACAGCCACACCACCATGATCAACGGGCTGTCCGTGCTGGGCTGGGGCGTCGGCGGGATCGAGGCCGAAGCGGCGATGCTCGGCCAGCCGATCTCGATGGTCATCCCCGAGGTCATCGGCGTGAAGTTTACTGGTGCGCTGAACGAAGGCGTGACGGCCACCGACCTCGTGCTGACCGTCACGGAAATCCTGCGCAGGAAGGGCGTCGTCGGCAAGTTCGTGGAATATTCCGGCGACGGTCTGGACCATCTCTCGCTTGAGGATCAGGCGACGCTCGGCAACATGTCACCCGAATACGGCGCGACATGCGGCTTCTTCCCCATCGACGGCGACACGCTGAAATATCTGCGCGCCACTGGCCGCGAGGAGGACCACATCGCCCTTGTCGAGGCCTATGCCAAGGCGCAAGGGATGTGGCGCGAGACGGGCACCGCTGTCCCCGAATTCACCGATGTCGTTGAGCTTGATCTGAGCACGGTCGAGCCGTCGCTCGCCGGCCCTCGCCGCCCGCAGGACCGCGTACCGCTCAGCCATGCGCATACGGCCTTTCGGAGCGCGCTGGCGGAGATGCGCGGGGTCAATTCCTCCGATGAAGTCTCGGACATGTACGAAGAGGGGGGCGGCAGCGTCATTCCGCTGGAAAAGACCGCGCCGGTCGACGGGGCGAACTACGAACTCACCGATGGCGATGTCGTCATTGCTGCGATCACGTCGTGCACGAACACGTCCAACCCCAATGTGCTTATCGGCGCGGGGCTGCTGGCGCGAAATGCGCGGCAAAAGGGCATCCACACCAAGCCGTGGGTGAAGACCTCTTTTGCGCCCGGCTCTCAGGTGGTCACGGACTACCTCGAAAAAGCCGGCCTGCAGGACGATCTCGACGCCATGGGCTTCAATCTGGTCGGCTATGGCTGCACGACCTGCATTGGCAATTCGGGCCCGCTAGATGAACCTATTTCCAAGGCGATCAACGAGAATGACCTCGTGGCTTCGGCGGTACTTTCGGGCAACCGCAACTTCGAGGGTCGCATCAACCCCGATGTGCGCGCGAACTACCTCGCATCACCGCCGCTGGTCGTAGCCTACGCTCTCGCGGGATCGCTCAAGGTCAACATCGCCGCCGAGCCGATCGACAAGAATGACGCGGGCGAAGCCGTCTATCTCAAGGATATCTGGCCGTCCTCGACCGAGATCGCCGAGATCGTGCGCACCACGATCACGCCGGAACTCTTCAAGACCCGCTATGCCGATGTGTTCAAGGGCGATGAGCACTGGCAAGCCCTGAGCGCGGCGGATATCAGCGTGACCTACGACTGGAGCGATGAGTCCACCTACATCCAGCGCCCGACCTTCTTCGACGGCATGGCCGCCGAGCCGAAGCCAGTGACGGATATTGAGGGTGCGCGCGTGCTCGGCCTGTTCGGCGATTCCATCACCACTGACCATATCAGCCCCGCGGGCGCGATCCCACGCTCCTCCCCCGCCGGCGAATATCTCATCGACCGCGGCGTCGAGCACCGGGATTTCAACTCCTTCGGAGCACGGCGCGGCAACCACGAGGTGATGGTGCGCGGCACCTTCGGCAATATCCGCATCAAGAACCAGATGGTGCCCGGCGTCGAGGGCGGCTACACGGTCCACCACCCATCGGCTGAGCAGATGTCGATTTATGACGCGGCGATGCGCTACGCCGATGACAGCGTGCCGCTGGTGGTGTTCGCCGGTAAGGAATACGGCACCGGCTCAAGCCGCGACTGGGCAGCCAAGGGCACCCGGCTTCTGGGCGTGCGGGCGGTGATCGCGGAATCCTTCGAGCGCATCCACCGCTCCAACCTGATCGGGATGGGCATCCTCCCGGCGGTATTCGCGCAAGGAAGCTGGCAGGATCACGGCCTCAAGGGCGACGAGACCGTCACGATCCGCGGGCTTGATTCGCTGTCACCGGGCGCGAAACTCACCGCCGAAGTCAGGTTTGCCGATGGCAACACCAAGGACATCCCGCTCGTATGCCGGATCGATACTGAAGACGAAATGGCCTACTACCGTAACGGCGGGATCCTGCACTACGTCTTGCGCCGGCTCGCGGCATGAGGACGCCGGGCGCTCACCCGGTCGTGATTGGCCTTGAGGTGACACCCGGCAGATACTGCGCAACCATACTGCAGATGCCGTCATGGCCTGCGCACCGCGAGAGGACCAACGCAAATGGCGAAATCTCCGATACGGGCATTTTTCTGTTGTTTAGCTACCGTTGCAACGGTGTGCAGCGTGATGCTCGGGCCTTGGGGTGCGCAGGCGCAAGA
>CAZNGB010000138.1:0-5443 GCA_964572465.1 uncultured Hyphomicrobiaceae bacterium | reverse complement strand
CGGACGATCTGGCGGATGCGGCGCAAAAGATCGTCGCGAAGGTGAAGGAGGCGGCCTGAGAGGGGGTTGGAGGCGCTTGACGCGGGGCACAGTTACACATAAACTGTGTTATTGAGATGCTTGGGCGCGGCCGTGACCTGTGTCGAGCCCGCTGTCTGTGTCGAGCCCGCGGTCTGTGTGAAGCCTGCGATCTGTGTGAAGGAGCCCCCGCCATGAAGAATGTTGCCATGAAAAATATTACGCTCGCCGTCGATGAAGGCGTGCTGGTGACAGTTCGGGCCTATGCGGCGCGCAACAAGACAACGGTCAATGCGCTGGTGCGCGACTATCTTGAGCGGATCGCGCGCCAGGACGACAAGGCGGCGCAGGCGCGTCAGCGGCTCGTCGAGCTAAGCCAGGAATCGAACGGACGGTTGGGCGGCTGGCAGTGGAACCGGGACGAGATTTATGAACGTGGCATGCTTCCTCGACACCAACATCCTGATCTACGCGGCTTTGCAGAGCCCGACCGAGACGGCGAAGAAGAAGATCGCGGTTGATCTGCTTGCGAACGAATCGTTTGCTCTGTCCGCGCAAGTGCTGCAGGAGTTCTACGTGGTCGCCACCCGCAAGGCTGAGGTCCCATTGACGCCCGCCGCAGCACTCGACTGGATCGAGCAACTTGAGGTGTTCCCGTGCGCGGATGTCAGCCCGGCGCTGGTGAAACTGGGCGCGGTAATCTCGCAGCGCTATGGCATCTCGTATTGGGACGGGGCAATCATCGCGGCGGCGGAAAGCCTTGGCGCGCCGCTGGTCTATACCGAGGACCTGAACCACGGCCAGAGCTACGGCGTGGTGCGCGCGCTCAATCCGTTTAAAGAGAACCCCGCGGCCGGCGGCTTCCACGAGGGGCAGCGAAGTTACGCCGGAAATTGATCAACTCGCAGCGCGCAAAAACCAACTCGCAGCGCGCTAAAACGAAGCGAAATTTCACAACGAAGCGAAAAGCAAAAACGAAACGAAAAGCAAAAACGAAACGAAAAGGTTGAACCCATGGCGGTGCTTGTCGACAGCAACACGAAAGTGATCACGCAAGGGATCACGGGCAGTCACGGAACCTTCCACACCGAGCAGGCGCTGGCCTACGGCACCAAGGTTGTCGGCGGGGTGACGCCGGGCAAGGGCGGGGGCGAGCATCTCGGCCTGCCGATCTTCAATACGGTCGCTGAGGCGGTTGAGAAGACTGGCGCGAGCGCCAGCGCGATTTATGTGCCGCCGCCGTTTGCGGCCGACGCGATCCTGGAGGCGATCGAGGCGGAGCTTCCGCTCGTCGTCGCGATCACCGAGGGTATCCCGGTGTTGGACATGGTCCGCGTCAAGCGCGCTCTGCAAGGCTCCAAGACCCGCCTGATCGGCCCCAACTGCCCCGGTGTCATCACCCCGGATCAGTGCAAGATCGGCATCATGCCCGGCCACATTCACAAGCCCGGCTCGGTCGGCATCGTGTCGCGGTCGGGCACGCTCACCTATGAAGCGGTGGCGCAGACCACCAGAGCGGGGCTTGGTCAGTCGACATGCGTCGGCATCGGCGGAGATCCGGTCAAGGGCACGGAGTTCATCGACGTGCTGGAGATGTTTCTCGCCGATGACCGTACCGAATCCATCATCATGATCGGCGAGATCGGCGGTGCAGCGGAAGAAGAGGCTGCCGCGTTCCTGAAATCCTCAGCCGTCAAGAAACCCACGGTAGGCTTCATCGCCGGGTTAACTGCACCGCCCGGGCGCCGGATGGGCCATGCCGGTGCGATCGTGGCCGGCGGCAGCGGCGGCGCGCAGGACAAGATCGAAGCCATGCGCTCAGCCGGCATCCGCGTGGCTGACAACCCAGCTGCGATGGGTGCGACGCTGGTGGACATGCTGCAGCATGCCTGAGCCGCGTAAACATGCCTGAGTCCTCTGGCGCGGCGCGCATCGCTCACAAGGAGTTGTGTGCAGCCGGCCATTTACGGGCAGCATCATTTACGCGCCTTTCCTATATATACTCATGAGAAGTGCGCAGGGACAGCGCGCGCAAAAACACGATTACGGAACGGGACATGCGCAAGCAGCAACTCAACGAGACCTTCGCCCTCAGCTCCTTTCTTCACGGGGCCAATGCCGCTTATGTCGAGGATCTTTACGCGCGTTATCAGGACAATCCGGGCGCGGTTGACGCGGAGTGGCGCAGGTTTTTCGCCGGTCTTAAAGATCAGCGTGAGACCGTGCTTGCGGAGCACCGCGGCCCCTCCTGGAAGCCCGAGAATGTCAGTATCAATGGCGAGGATGAACTGCTCGCCGCGCTGACGGGCGATTGGGGCGAAAGCGCGGACCATCTGGCGGGAAAGCTGCGTGAGAAGGCGGCGGAAGGCGGCGTTGCGCTCAATGAGGAAGAGGTGATGCAGGCAGTGCGCGATTCGGTGCGCGCGCTTATGCTGATCCGTTCGCACCGCGTGCGTGGGCATTTGGCGGCTGATCTCGACCCGCTGCGGCTGACCCCGCCAGTGGAGCACCCCGAGCTGCAACCTGAGAGCTACGGCTTCACCGAGGCCGATTATGACCGGCCGATCTACCTGAACAAGGTGCTGGGGCTGGAGACGGGCACGCTGCGCGAAATTCTTGAAATCTTGCAGCGCACCTATTGCGGCAAGATCGGCATCGAGTTCATGCATATCTCCGACCCGGACCAGAAGGCCTGGCTGCAGGAGCGCATCGAGGGCGTCGGCAAGGAAGTCCAGTTTACCCGGCGGGGCAAGGAAGCCATCCTTCAAAAGTTGATAGACGCGGAAAGCTTCGAAAAATACCTCGACAAGAAGTACACCGGCACCAAGCGCTTTGGGCTCGACGGTGCTGAGGCGATGGTCCCTGCGCTGGAGCAGATCATCAAGCGCGGCGGGCAGCTTGGCCTGCGCGAGATCGTCATCGGAATGCCGCATCGTGGACGGCTGAACGTGCTCTCGAATGTGATGGGCAAGCCTTATCGGGCGATCTTCCATGAATTCAAGGGCGGCTCGGCGCACCCGGAGGAGGTCGAAGGCTCAGGCGATGTCAAATACCACCTCGGGACCTCCTCGGACCGCACTTTCGACGGCAACGAGGTGCATCTATCGCTCACCGCCAACCCGTCGCATCTGGAGGCGGTCGATCCGGTGGTGCTCGGCAAGGTCCGCGCCAAGCAGGACCACCTTGCGGATACCGAGCGGACCAAGGTGCTGCCGCTGCTGCTGCATGGCGACGCGGCCTTCGCAGGCCAGGGCGTGGTCGCGGAATGCCTGGGGCTGTCGGGTCTGCGCGGCCACCGAACCGGCGGCTCGATCCACTTCATCGTCAACAACCAGATCGGCTTCACCACCGCGCCGCGCTTCGCACGCTCGTCGCCTTATCCATCCGATGTTGCACGTATGGTCGAAGCGCCGATCTTCCATGTGAACGGTGACGATCCCGAAGCGGTCACCCATGTCGCCAAGGTTGCGACTGAATTCCGCCAGCGGTTCCACAAGCCGGTGGTGATCGACATGTTCTGCTATCGGCGTCACGGCCACAACGAAGGCGACGAGCCGTCCTTCACCCAGCCGCTGATGTATAAGCACATCCGCCAGCAGAGCCCGGTCGTCGATATCTACGCCGAGCAGCTGGCAAACGAAGGCGTATTCGAGAAAGCGCAGATCGACCAGCTGCGCGCCGACGCCCGTACCCGCATGGAAAACGAATTCGACGCCGCGGATTCGTACCGCCCAAACCGCGCCGACTGGCTCGACGGACGCTGGGCGGGCATCGGTTTCGCCGACGAAGGCCCGCGCCGCGGCAAGACCGAGGTGGAGATTGAAGCGCTGCGTGAGATCGGCAAGAAAATCAACACCCTGCCGGAGAGCCTTAACGCGCACCGTACCGTGCGCCGCATCTTCGACAATCGCCGCAAGGCGGTCGAGTCCGGGCAGGGCATCGACTGGGCCACAGCGGAAGCGCTAGCCTTCGCCACACTGCTTGAAGAGGGCTTTCCCGTGCGCTTGTCCGGCCAGGACAGCGAGCGCGGCACCTTTTCCCAGCGCCACGCGGTGATCGTCGATCAGCAAACCGAGGAGCACTATCGTCCGCTGAACAACATCTCGAATGAACAGGCGCGCTTCGAGGTCATCAATTCGATGCTCTCGGAATTCGCAGTGCTTGGCTTTGAGTATGGCTACAGTCTGGCCGAGCCGAACGCGCTGGTGCTGTGGGAGGCGCAGTTTGGCGACTTCGTCAATGGCGCGCAGGTGATCATCGACCAGTTCATCACCTCGGGCGAGCGCAAATGGCTGCGCATGTCGGGCCTGGTGATGCTGCTGCCCCACGGCTATGAGGGGCAAGGGCCGGAGCACTCCTCCGCGCGCCTGGAGCGGTTCTTGCAGATGTGCGCGGAGGACAATATCCAGGTCGCGAACTGCACAACGCCGGCCAACTATTTCCACGTCCTGCGCCGGCAGCTCCACCGCAAGTTCCGCAAGCCGCTGGTGCTGATGACGCCGAAGTCGCTGCTGCGGCACAAGCGGGTGACCTCGCAGATCGAGGATTTCGGCCCTGACTCGACCTTTCACCGCGTCCTGTGGGACGATGGAGACCGCGGCGACAATGGCGCGCGGCAACTGGCTCCCGACGACCAGATCAAGCGCGTGGTGCTGTGCTCGGGCAAGGTCTATTTCGATCTGCTTGAAGAACGCGAAAAACGCGGCATCGACGATATCTATCTGATGCGGCTGGAGCAGCTCTATCCGTTCCCGGCACGCGCGCTCATCACCGAGCTTGGCCGGTTTGCGCAGGCGGAAATGATCTGGTGCCAGGAGGAGCCCAAGAACATGGGCGCCTGGAGCTTCGTCGAGCCGAACATTGAATGGGTTCTCAACCACATCGACGCGCAGTATAAGCGTCCGCGATATGTGGGCCGGTCAGCCTCGGCGGCGACCGCGACGGGCCTGATGTCAAAGCATGTCGCGGAGTTGAGCGCGTTTGTGGACGAGGCGCTGACGCTATAGGCGAAACGCGGCCCCCGGCATGTGCCGCGGCAAAGAGGATATGAGACGATAATGGCACAGGAAATCCGGGTCCCGACCCTTGGCGAGTCCGTGACCGAGGCCACTGTCGGCCAGTGGTTCAAGAAATCCGGCGAGCATGTCAACGAGGATGAGCCGGTCGTCGAGCTTGAGACCGACAAGGTGACGGTCGAGGTGCCCGCGCCGGTGTCGGGGGTCATCTCCAGCATATCTGTCCAGGAGGGCGAAACGGTCGAGGTCGGTGCGCTGCTCGGCGCGATCGAAGCGGGCGCTCAGGCCGGGGCGGAGGCTTCCGCCGCGCCGGCTGAAGCAAAGGCTGAACCGGGGGCCGCCCCAGCGCCAGCCAGGGACGAACCCCCGCAAGCCAAAAGGCCCGCGCAAGCTGAACAGCCCGCGCAAGC
>CAZNGB010000137.1:0-5468 GCA_964572465.1 uncultured Hyphomicrobiaceae bacterium | reverse complement strand
ACGCCGCTGGAGCCGGAGATCACATCGCTGGCCGAAATGGCCAAGGGGCCGAAACCGGGATCGAAGGCGGACAAGCTTTTCGCCTGGGCCGACCGTATCCTCTCACGTTAGGCTGGCCAAGAAATGCATCCCGCTTATTCCGTCATCGCCTTCACGACGATGTCCGGCGCCGGGTACGGCCTGCTCGCGCTGCTCGGCATTTTCGGCGCAAGCGGCTTGGTGCCCGCCGAGCGTTGGTTCGGCTTCCTTGCCTTCGCCATCGCGCTTGGCCTCGTGACCGCTGGGCTGCTCGCCTCGACCTTCCATCTGGGCCACCCGGAGCGGGCCTGGCGGGCGTTTTCCCAGTGGCGCTCCTCATGGCTGTCGCGCGAAGGCGTGGCGGCAGTCATCGCATATGTCCCCGCTGGCGTCTTCGCGATTGGCTGGGTGTTTTTCGAGCAGAACAGTGGACTATGGGCAATTGCCGGCTGGCTGACCGCGATCACTTCCATCATCACGGTCTACTGCACCGCGATGATCTACGCATCGCTGCGCACCATTCCGCGCTGGTATAACCGCTGGGTGCCGCCGGTTTATCTCGCTCTGGCGCTGGCCACCGGCGCGGTGCTGCTGTTGGCGCTCGCGCAGATTTTCGGGCTATTCGCGCCGTGGATGGCATGGTTCGCGGCGGTGGCATTCGCGCTGGCGGTTGTCGTCAAACTCGCCTACTGGGGCAGTGCCGACACCGCGCCGCGCCAGTACACCGCGGAGCAAGCCACCGGGCTGGGACATATCGGCAAGGTGCGCCAGCTCGAAGCCCCGCACACGCAGGCCAATTTCGTGCAGCGCGAGATGGGCTATCACGTTGCGCGCAAGCACGCGCAGAAGCTGCGCAGGGTCGCTTTAGCCACGCTGGCCGCGCCGATCTTGCTCCTCGCGCTGGCGGCCGTGAGCCCCCTCATTGTCGCGATGATGCTCACGAAGCTGGCAGTCGCATCCGCGATTATTTCGGTCGCGGTGGAACGCTGGCTGTTCTTCGCGGAAGCCGAGCACATCGTAAATATTTACTACGGAACCGCTGCTGTCTGACTCACCGGGCCTTGACCGAAGAATGGTCCAGCCGGTCGCCGCGTTTCAACTTAAGCCGTCGCGCTGTACCAGCCGGCACCTCAAGCACGACCTTCGCGGCACCGCCGGCCTCGATGATGTCCGTCGAGAATGGCTCGGTGTCGCGCGCTATCGAGATGATCTGGCCGCGCGCGTCAGCAAAAATCATGTCGAGCGAGATGTAGGTGTTCTTCATCCACATCGTGATGTTTTGCGGGTCGTCGTAAATGAACAACATCCCCGCATCGGCGGCAAGGTCGCGCCGGAACATCAGACCTGTCGCGCGCGTTTGCGGCGTGTCGGCGATTTCGGCGTTGATGATGTGCCGACCGGTTTCGCTCACCAGCGCGACAGGCTCTACGCGTAGCGCGGACGCTTCGGCGTCTCCACTCCCAATCATTGCCGCCAGCGCCGCGACAGCGAGCGCGGCAAACCACCGTTTGCCGACACTCACGCGCTGTGGGTCAATGTGACGACGAGAGGATGGATGGCTTGCCATCCGGGCGAAGCTCAGCGGCCATGAGACCTTTGTCGCCTTTGCCATAACGGACCTGGACAATTTGCAATGGGCGCAGTTCCGCAAAGCCGAACCGACGCAGGGTTTCCATATGCACGAAGATATCCTCGGTCCCCTCGCCCCGTGTCAAGAAGCCAAAGCCGCGCTGGCGGTTGAACCACTTGACCATGGCGCGCTCCCAATCGCTCTCTGGCTCGACCTGCACACGAGTGCGCTGCGGCAGTTGCGATGGATGGATAGCCGTGCTGTCGTCCATATCGACGACCCGGATAGCCTGGAGCCCCTTGTCGCTGTTAGTCACCTCGCAGACCACACGTGCGCCTTCATGCGCAGTCTGAAAGCCATCGCGCCGCAGCACAGTCACGTGCAGGAGAATATCCGGCAAGCCGTTGTCCGGCACGATGAAGCCGAAACCCTTTGACGCATCAAACCATTTGATCTGTCCGGCGATAACCGCGACGTCCATGCCCCCGGACTTCGAAAGCGCAGATAGAGTCGTCGAATGAGGAGGTTGTTTGTCCCCCATTAGTCAGTCCCCCGCTTACTTTTGACCCGGCCACCGCCTGCGAGTTGCCCTCTTCGCCTGCGATCGCCAGGAACACTGTTTTGACTACGTATCAGCCGCGTATCTTGCTAGCTAACGAAATTTAGCGCCGCGCGCCGGGTTTGTAACGCCATTTTCACCATCCCTCATCCCAGCCTTTCGCCAGGCGATTCCAAGTGATTGACCTCCCACCATATTTTCGGCTGGGCAACAGGTGGAAAACGCCCTCCGACACCGCGACACACGCTTAGGTTGCATAAAGATTAACGAGCGTCCAGCGCAAAAATGCAACTTCTGCGTGATTTTAACGAATCAGTGACTTACCGCCGGTGTGGCTAAAGGCTATTCACGGTTCTGTCAGCGTCGAAACGACTGCTTGCGCCGTTACGGCCCGGGGATTAACTCCCATTCAGATCGATTCGACTTCCGGCCAACGATTCGCAGCCGGCCGTCCAGATGCAGGAGGAGATTGATGGAATACCTTCATACAATGGTGCGCATCAGCGACATCGACGAATCGCTGGATTTCTACTGCAATGCGCTTGGACTCGAAGAGGTGCGCCGGCGCGACAGCGAGAAGGGACGCTTCACCCTCATCTTTCTGCGCGCTCCCGGCGATGACAGCGGCGAAATTGAACTCACTTACAACTGGGATCCAGAGGCGTATTCAGGCGGGCGCAATTTCGGCCACCTCGCCTACCGGGTGGACAATATCTACGAGATCTGCCAACGGCTCACGGACAAGGGCGTGACTATTAACCGTCCGCCGCGCGACGGGCACATGGCCTTCGTCCGTTCGCCCGACAACATCTCGATTGAACTGCTCCAGAAAGGCGATCCGCTGCCGCCGCAAGAGCCGTGGGCGTCCATGGAAAATACTGGCACATGGTAACGCAATGACCCGCAGCGATTATTCGGGCTTCGCGAAGCTGCTGCACTGGCTTATCGCGGCGTTGATCGCGGGCATGGTCGGGCTTGGCGTTTACATGACTGACGTCGAGGGCGACTTCCAGTACAAGCTGTGGCTCTATCAACTCCACAAGTCCTTCGGCGTCACACTCTTCGCGCTTGTGCTGATAAGGCTGGCGTGGCGGCAAATCTCTCCGCCTCCGGTCATGCCTGCTGATATGTCTGTGTGGGAACGCCGCGCCGCCAAATCCGCGCATTCCGCACTGTATGTGTTGATGCTGGCGCTGCCGTTGAGCGGCTGGGCGCGGGTGTCCGCCTCGCCGTTGTCGATTCCCACTGAGGTCTTTGGGCTCTTCACGCTGCCGCATATCCCATGGCTGGCCAGCTTGCCGAGCGAGACCAAACAGGCATGGGAGCCAGTATTTCAGACCGTACACTGGGCAATCGCCTGGGTGCTTGTCGCCGTGGTGGCGGTCCATGCGCTGGCCGCGCTGCGCCACGCGCTCATTTTAAAGGATGATGTCATGCAAAGAATGTTACCCGGCCGCGCCAGAAAGGCTGTGACCAGCGCGCTGCTCGCGGGCTTGCTTGTTCCCCTCGCCTGGGGTGAGGCGCGCGCCGCGGAGTGGAAAATCCTGCCCGACCAGAGTGAGATCGGTTTTTCCGGCAGCGCAGCGGGCCAGACGATCGAGGGTGTGTTCGAACAGTTCTCGGGCGACGTGAAGTTCGATCCCGCAGCACCTGAGCAAACCGAAGCAACAATCATCATCCAGATCGGCAGCGTGAGCACCGGGAACAGCGATGTGGATGGCACCCTGCCCGGCTCCGACTGGTTCAACACCAGCGAATACCCGCAGGCGACTTTCACCGCCGACAGCGCCGAGGAGGCCGAGGGCGAGAACGCCTATCTGCTCAACGGGACACTAGAGTTGAAAGGCAACAGTGGCGAGGTCGCCGTGCCGTTCACCATCGACATTTCCGGCGACACGGCAAGCGCAACCGGCGAATTGACGATCAACCGGCTGGAGTATGGCGTCGGCCCGGATGGCCCGATCTCAGGCATCACTGTGACAGAAGAAGTGACGGTCAGCTTCGATCTCCAGGCGGAGAAGACGCAATGACCGCCAAACGTCGCCGCCCTGGGACCCGGCCATGAGCCTTGAGGGCAAGGTCGCAATCATCAGCGGTGCAGCACGCGGCATTGGCCGGGCTTGCGCCAACCGGCTGGCCCATGTCGGCGCGAAGGTGGTGGTTGCCGACGTCAATGAGAAGCTGGGCGAAGAAGTCGCCGACGGTCTCGGCGGGGGCGGCCACGAGGCCCGGTTCATCCTTTGCAACGTCGCCGAGCGGCTGGATGTGCGCAACTTGATCGCCGAGACGCTGAACGCCTATGGCCACGTCGATATCCTCGTGAACAACGCCGCCGTGATGGACAGTGCCCCGTTCCTGGAGTTGCGCGAAGACGAGTTGGACCGCGTTTTCGCGACCAACGTGAAGGGCGCGTTCCTCCTCGGCCAGGCCGTCGCCCGTCAGATGGTCAGCCAGGTGCAGGCCGGCGAGCGGCCGGGCAGCATCATCAACATGAGTTCGGTGAATGACCATTTCGCCCTACCCGACCATGTCGCCTACACCATGTCCAAAGGGGCGCTGTCGCAACTCACCAAGGCGATGTCATTGGCGCTCGCTGAGCATGGCATCCGCGTGAACGCGATCGCGCCGGGCAGCATCATGACGGACATGCTCAAGCCGACCGCTGGCGATCCGGATTCGGCGCGCAAGGTGCTCTCGCGCACGCCGCTGGGCCGCTTCGGTCACCCCGAGGAGATTGCGCATATCGTGCAGTTCCTCGCCAGCGACGCAGCCAGCTACATCACCGGCGAGACGATCTATGCCGATGGCGGACGGCGGCCGCTGAACTTTACCGTGGACGTCAAGACCCCACCGCGTCAGCGCTGAGCGGTTCAGCAATGCGGTCCTCGATCAGGGCGCGGGTGGCCAGCGCAGGCTGGCTCCACGGCGCGCTCTTCGAGGCGACGAGATTGGCCTCAGATTTCACGATCACGCCGTCATCCAGCACTTTCAGTTGATTGGCCTTGAGCGTTGCGCCGGTCGAGGTGATATCGACAATCATCTCGGCGGTGCCGGCGGCCGGAGCGCCCTCCGTGGCGCCCAGGCTCTCCACGATCCGATAGCCGCTCACGCCCCAGCTCGCGAAGAAGCGCCGCGTCAGCACCGGAAACTTGGTCGCGACCCGCAGCCGCCGGCCATGCACGCGGTAGAACAGCGCGGCCATGTCCTCCAGATCGCCCATGCCCTGCACATCGACCCAGCAGCCTGGCGCGGCGACCACGACATCGGCCCGGCCGAAGCCCAGCCCGCGCACCAATTCGGCGCGCTCGTCCCAGCGCGGGA
>CAZNGB010000136.1:2327-5565 GCA_964572465.1 uncultured Hyphomicrobiaceae bacterium | reverse complement strand
ACGGTCCGTAGAATGGGCGAGGCCTGCCCCTCTGAGTCAACCCGGCAAGCGGTGCGATTGATTTGGAGTGGCGGCGTCACGAACAACAACCGAGAGCTGACCTTGTCGCGTTTGAGGTTTTATGAAGTGCAGCTCCTGCGCTCCGATGGCGCTACGGAATGGATCACACCGTTTGCGATGGGCGACCTTAACGACTGGGACAACAATCAGGATTTGTGCCTCGATAGCGATGGCACGCCGAAGGCGGTCCGCGTGGCCGCCGAAACGGTGTCCGATCCATCAGAGCATTGGAACGACGCGCAGGAAATCGCGGTGACTCGCGAGCGACGCTAAGTCACCGACTTATAAAACCGCATCCAGATGCGAAAGGATGTGAGTTTGATGAGGGCGCGGTAATTGGCATCATGCTTCTCATAGCGCGTGGTAATGGCGCAGAACCGCTTGAGTTTGCTGAAGTACCGCTCCACGAGATTGTGGTAACGATAGAGGAATCGGCTGAAGGCCGGGAGGCGTGCGCGCCCGGCTTAGGCTTGATGTTGGCCCAGGCGCGGCGCGCGGCCAGGTCTTTACGCAGCGCGTCGCTGTCATAGGCGCGGTCGGTAAGCAGCATCTGGTTGCCCCGACGCCGCCCAGCATGTCCATTGCGCCGCGCCCGGTCATGACCTAGTCGGTGCGGTCCGGCCAGACCTGCGCCCAGTCCTCGGCCATATCGACGATCAGCCAGCCGCGATCCGGCCCTTCGTCGAGACCGCGCACCAGCTTGCCAACATGGCTCTTGCGGTCATAGGCGAACTCGCGCGCGCCGTCGGTGTGGTGGATGATCATGCCGAAGCGCGGGCCATCGCCCTCAGTCGTCCATTCCAGCATCTGGAAGTCGCCATCCGAATTGCCTGCGGCGAAGATCGGCCGTTTGCCAATCTGGCTGTCGATGGCCAGCGGCTTGCCGGCTTTGTCGTTTATGAAGAAAATCCCCGGCTCTTTCACGATCACAGGCGCGCCGTTGGCCTCGTAGCGTGCTGGCCCGACGCTGCCAACCGACTGATGCGGCGGGATGCCGTACGCCTCGGCGGCGAAGGCGCGGATGAAATGTACTCCACCGCCGGAGACGATCCACGTGGAGAAGCCCGCGTCGCGGAGATAGGCGAGAAGTTCCAGCATCGGCTGAAAGAGCATGGCGTCATAGGCCATTCCGGTGCTTGGGTGCCGGGCGGTCTCCAGCCAGCCGCTCACATCTTCCTGAAAGTCCACGACGCTGACGCCCGAATGAGAAACCGCCAGCACCTCCAGAAGCCCCTCCTTGCCCTGCGCCAGGATGCTTTCGACATCGCCTTCCGCGGCGGCCTTGAGTGCGTCAGAGGTCAGGATCGACGGCTCGGCCTCAGCCTTTTCGCGCAAACGGTCGATGGCGTAGAGAAGCTGGAAATAGAACGGCTGTTCCGCCCAGAGCGTGCCGTCGTTGTCGAAGACGGCGATGCGGTCCGCCGGCGTTACGTATTGCTCTGACTCGGGGGCCGTCACGCTTTCCACGAATGCGATGATCCGGGCTTTGGCGTCGGTGTCGCGCCATGACGGCAGGGGATCGGCCAGCAGCGGCGTGGTGGAAAGGCAGAGGACAGCGAGCGCCAGAGCGTATCGTGCAAGCATTGGTTTATCCCGCCCATAATATGCTCCCACGGCCCTGCGCCATGGGAGCATCAGGGTTTAGCGTATCAGCGCGCGCCGGCCGCACCGGCCTCCAGGGCTTCCATGACGCGATCGAGGCTGAAGCTGGCCGGCTTTTGACGTGGCGGGAATTCCTTGAACGTCTCAAGGAACCGCTGCACGTAAGCCTGCGCCGGTACCAGCACAAAGGCCCGGTCGAGTAGCCAGTCATAATAGGTGTTCGAGGTAATCTGGGCCCGCTCGTAAGGGTCGCGCCGCAAATTGAACAGCAAGGGAATGCGAAGCGGTGTGAACGGATTTGACCAGGCCTCGAGCGTGTTTGGTCGCCGCTGCTCAAGGAAAATGACCTTCCAGTCGTTGTAACGCAGCGCAGACAGGTCGCCGTCATCGGTGAAGTAGAAGATGTCCTTGCGCGGGCTTTTATCCGTCTCGCCCGTCAGCATCGGCAGCATGTTGTAGCCGTCGAGATGAACACGGTAGTCGCGCCCGATCGCTTCCATGCCGTCTGTGCGCAGCTTCTGCTTGACGTTCGGGTCACCCGCGACGGCGAGGAAGGTGGGCAGCCAGTCCATGTGGTGGACGATCTCGTTCGTGACCGCGCCCGCCTCGATCTGGCCCGGCCACCGCACAAAGGCGGGAACGCGCCAGCCACCTTCCCAGTTGGTGTTCTTTTCGCTGCGGAACGGCGTCATCGCTGCGTCCGGCCACGTGTTCATGTGCGGGCCGTTGTCGGTCGAATAGAACACGAGTGTGTTGTCGGCGATGCCCAGTTCGTCGAGCAGGTCGAGAAACTGGCCGACATGCATGTCGTGCTCGACCATCGCGTCCGCATATTCGTTCTGTCCGGAAATGCCGCGGATTTCGTCCTTCACATGCGTGCGGAAATGCATCCGCGTGCCGTTCCACCACACGAACCAAGGGTTGCCAGCCTCGGTCTGCTTGCGGATGAAGTCCAGCGCCGCTTGGGAGGTCTCGTCATCGACGACCTTCATGCGTTCGCGGGTCAACGGCCCGGTATCCTCGATCTCCTGGGTGATCTGGCCGCCTTCAAAGTTCGCGCTGGAGCGTATCACGCCGCGCGGGCCGAACCGCTCCAGGAACGTCTCGCCGCTGGGCAGCACGGCGTCGCGCGGATAGTCAGGGTGTTCCGGCTCTTCCTCGGCGTTCAGGTGGTAGAGGTTGCCGAAGAACTGGTCGAAGCCGTGGTTGGTCGGCAGATGCTCGTTCTTGTCGCCGAGGTGGTTCTTTCCGAATTGTCCTGTGGCGTAGCCCTGCGCCTTCAGCAGGCCGGCGATCGTCGGGTCTTCCTCGCGCATCCCATTGTCTGCGCCGGGCAGCCCGACCTTCGACAGTCCGGTGCGGAATACGCTCTGGCCCGTGATGAACGAGGAGCGCCCGGCCGTGCAGGATTGCTCGCCGTAGTAATCGGTGAAGCTCATGCCCTCGTTGGCAATCCGGTCGATGTTGGGCGTGCGGTAGCCCATCATCCCCCGGTTGTTGAACGAGATATTGGTGATGCCGACGTCGTCGCCCCACAGGACGAGAATGTTGGGCTTATCGGTTTGCGCTTGCGCCG
>CAZNGB010000136.1:0-2227 GCA_964572465.1 uncultured Hyphomicrobiaceae bacterium | reverse complement strand
CGATGATCCGCTCCTGCATTTTACCGGCTGTTCTGTCGGCGCTGGCCGTGCTGGCGACCGGCCTGTCGCTGTCGGGTGCGCCGTCAGCGCCGCGCTATGTCGGCTCGCAGGCTTGCACCGGCTGTCACGCGGACGCGGCAAAAGCCTGGGAAAAATCGCATCACGCGCTGGCCTGGACCGCGCCCGAGGCGGGACACGTACTGGGTGATTTCGATGGCGCGCGGTTCGAACATGGCGGCGTGGTGACGCGGTTCAGGAGCGAGGCTGGCAAGCCTGTTATCGAAACCGAGGGCAACGATGGACGGCGGCGAGACTTCGAGGTGAAGGGCGTCGCTGGTATCGAACCGTTGCAGCAATACCTGCTTGAGACCGAGCCAGGGCGGCTGCAAGCCTTCGATGTCGCATGGGATGCTGAGAAAAAGCGCTGGTATCACCTCTACCCTGACCAGGACCTGAAGCCCGGCGATGGCCTTCACTGGACCGGTCCATACAAGACTTGGAACGCGCGCTGCGCTGAGTGCCACGCCACCGGCTACGAGAAAAACTATGACCCGAAGACGCGGCGCTACGCGAGCACACAGGCCGAGATCGGCGTAGGCTGCGAGGCGTGCCACGGGCCGGGCGAGGCGCATTTAGCGTGGGCGGAAGACCCATCCAGCCAACCTGCCGAACCGGGCTTGACCTACAGGGGCTTCACGATCGGCTTCGACGCCGGCAGCCCCGAAACGGAAATCCAGCAATGCGCCGCCTGCCATTCCCGCCGCGAGCCGCTCGGCGACGCCAGCCCCGTGCCCGGCACGCCTTTCCACGACGCTTACAATCTCAGCCTCTTGCGAGAGGGGGCTTATCACGCCAACGGTGCGATCCTCGGCGAGGTGTTCGTCTACGGCTCATTCCTGCAGTCGAAAATGTACGCGAAGGGCGTGCGCTGCAGCGACTGTCATCAGCCGCATGCGGCGGAACTCAAGCTGGAAGGTAACGCCGTCTGCACGCAGTGTCATTCGCCCGCCGGCAACCCACGTTTCCCGAGCCTGCGCAAAGCCAATTACGACGATCCGGCGCATCACTTCCATGAGCAGGGCACTGCCGGTGCGCAGTGCAAAAGCTGCCACATGATCGAGCGTGTCTACATGGGCGTGGACGGTCGGCGCGATCACAGCTTCCGCGTGCCGCGCCCGGACCTGTCAGCGAAGATCGGCACGCCGAACGCCTGCACCGACTGTCACGCGGACAGGAGCGCCGGATGGGCGGCCGCCGCGGTCGCCGAGCGGTTCCCTGATGGGCGCACCGGCACGCCGCATTATGGGGAGACGCTTCATGCCGGGCGGACCGATCCATCGCACCAGACGCGCGACAAGCTGCTGGCGCTGGCGCGAGATACGGTCGAGCCGGCCATCGTCCGCTCCACGGCGCTCGACCTGCTGCGCCCAATGGCCAACGAAGACGCGCTGGCGCAGGCCGAGCCTTTATTGAGCGACGCCAGCCCGCTCCTGCGTGCGGCGGCCCTGCGGCTGTTTCAGGCGGCACCGCCAGAGCGCCGCGTCCAGATTGCCGCCGGCGTGCTCGATGACCCTGCGCAATCGGTGCGGATCGAGGCGGCAAAGCTGCTGATCGGCCAACCGATAGGCGTGTTGTCGGGCGAGCAACGCAAATCCGCACAAACGGCGCTGGCGGCGTATCAACGCTCGTTGTTCGCCCGCGCTGACTATCCCGAGACCCAGATGCAGATTGCCGGCGTGGCGATGACGCTGCGGAACTTCAACGCAGCCCGGAATGCCTTGAAAGAGGCCACACGGATGGACCCGCAGCTTGCGGATGGGTGGATCACGCTCGCACGGATAGAAGCGGCACTGGGCCGCCCCGCCGACGCGATCGACACCCTGGATCGCGCAGTTGCAGAGATACCCGACAACGGTAATGTGCTCTACCTGCTTGGTGTACTTCACGCAAAGGCGGGGCGGCATGAAGAGGCCATCGCAGCGCTAGAGCGCAGCCTTTCGCTGTCGGGAGCCTCGCCTGAACTGCTGGAAATGCTCACGCGCGAGCACCTGGCGATGGGCGATCGCGAGGCCGCGCGAGCCTATGCTCAGCGCCTTGCGCGCGGGTTCCCGGACCACAAGCCCAGCCCAGCTATCCAACAGCTGTTGCAATCGAACTGATGCGCCTCACTGCACGGGCACGAAGACCGTGAAGAACGCGGCGTCGCCTTCCAGCCGGTTTTTCGCGT
>CAZNGB010000135.1:0-5570 GCA_964572465.1 uncultured Hyphomicrobiaceae bacterium | reverse complement strand
GGCAGGTTGAACAGCAGATTCTGCGGCTTCATCTTCACGCGTTTGTCCGGCGTCATCGCCAGCGCGATATGGATCGGCTGGCCGCGTGCGGCCTCGATCACGAGCGCCTTGTCCGGGATCGTCATGTCGAACAGCGCGATGATCCGCGCTTCGTCCTCCAGCTCCAGCGTCTCGCCGCGATAAAGCGCGTTGAGCAGTCCGGTCGCCTGCGCGTCCAGCCCGATATGCCAGCGCCAGTCCTCGTTCTGGATCGCGGTGCGCGGCTGCAAGCGGACCTCGACCTTGAGCAAATGACGGACCCAAGCCTCGATAACGCGCGCGAAAGCATCAAGCGCCGGCTGGCCGAAGCGGACATCCAGCACAAAATCAAATTGCTCCGAACGCGCCCAGTATTGCTCCTCGTTGTGTTCGCTCATCACGTCAAGCTCGACCGGCCCGCGCGATAACTCCGCCAGCACGAGCTGGCCCGGCCCGCTGCCCGATTGCGCGCGCATCTCGACGATTTCCTGATCCGCGAGCATCACCCGGCCGTTGTCGGTGTTGACGTTCTGGTCGCGGAAGAAAATCTCCGCCGCGCGCAGCCGGAACGGATCATCGCAATCGCGCAATATGTGGCGCAGGATAAGATGCACCATCTGGTCGAGGAACAGCGGCGGGATGCGCAACGGTCCGCCTGAAAACAGTGAGAGATATGCGCTCTCCACCGTGCCGGCCTGTGCGAGATACTCGCGCAAACGCAGCACGGCGCGATAGTTGTCCGCCGCGTCCGGATCGGCCAGCGACGCAAGCTCGGCCTCGCTGACCTCGCGGAATGGGTCTTCCATCAGCGCGTCGAACAACCGGCGCTCGGCATCGCACGATTGCTCGATCGGGTGGATCTCGGGGCGCAGGTAGTATGCACGCAGATAGTCTGGCGTGACGCGCAGCCAGCCTTGCGCGTCCGGCTCGGTCAGGTGCAGGCCGGCGGAGCGCCAGAAGTCGTTACTTGTCATCCTCGATGCCCCAGATCTGCGTGGGAACCAGCGGTGCGGTCTGCGGCTGGTCGATCTTGCGGAAAGATTCCTCGATCTCCCCGGCCTCGTTGACGCTGCGCGAAACTGCGAAGATCACACCCGGGCGCACATCTGCGCACATCTCGCTGATGAAGGCGGTTTCCTCACGCGCGGCCTCCAGCGCAGCCGCCAGGTTGGGCGCGCCGTAGTCACTGAGCAGGTGGCGGGCCAATGCGCCCTCCGCGGCTTCCAATTGCTCTGGCGTGATGGTGGCGGCGGCCACGAAGGTGGCCCGCCCGAACGCACTCAAGCCCAGAAACCCGTTGGCGAAGGCTTGCCGCTCCTTGCCGATCAGCGCATCGGGCGGCACCTCCATGAAGGCGAACGCCCCGGAGACGGCCAGTTCACCAGGTTGCGCAGCGTGGGCAAAGACATTGTCGTCGGAGTTGTCGAAGCGGATCGTGCGCGCGAACTTCATTGCACTGCCGTGTCCTCGGGCCAGCGCATGGCGGCATCCACGAGGCGCAGCGAGACGTGCCTGGCGTCTTCAACTTTGAGAACCACGTTGCCGTGCTCGTCCAGACCGACAAACACGCCATCGACGCCCTCGCCGCCAGAGGCATCAGCGTAACTGCGCGGGCGCTTATCCGCGCGCTGCTCCCAGGCTTTGTGGACCGGCGCGAAGCCGTCATTATTCCAGGTGTCGAGCCAAGTCAGAAAATGCCGCGAGAAGGATGAGATCAGCTGCTCGGCGGTCAGCTCCGGGCAGCCCTCCTCGCTCATGGTGGTCACGCTGGGGTCGTGACCAGGCTCCAGGGCTCCGGGGCGATGGCTCAACCGCACCTCAAGCCCCAGCGCCAGCCACGCCGGCACAGAATCCCGCCGGGCGGCCCGGTCGACCGCGACGCTCACCTGCGCTACCGCCCCGTCATTGGCGTAGATCAGGCCCGGCCAGCCGAAGGTGATTGCAACCTTGGGCGGCGCCAGTGCGGCAAGGCAATCCCCAGCGGCCACAACGCCGAGCGGGACCATCTCCAGCGCGCGCACGAGCCGCACGTCCGGCTCCAACACGATCGCGAGGCCCGCATGCGCCTCCTCCAGGCTCCAGATGACGTCGCCCGCGCCGAAGCGCCCGGCCGCCGCGCCTTCACAAGCCACGCGCATAGGCGGCTCCGTGGCGGGGAAGGCATGGCCGGTCAGAAGCGGCGGAAAGTCGATCTCGGTGTGCTCCATGCTGGCTCGGTTGCGCGGATTATTTCAGGTCGATCTCGGTTTCGACGGTATGCTCCAGATCGGCGCCCTCGGCGGTCAGCGTCATCGTGAGCTTGAGCTTGTCGCCGGCCTCGCCCGAGCGCACCAGTTTTTCGATCTCACGCTGAGACGTCACGCCGACCTCTTTCAGGAACTTTCGGATCGCCATATTGAGCTTCTCTTCGTCCATGCTTTCACCTATTCCCTTGGCGCGTTGTCTTGCGTTGCCTCTTTCAAAAAGGCGACGAGGGCCGCGCGCTTGTCATCGTCGCTAATGACCTGTAGCGGCATTTTCGAGCCCGGCGTGACATGGTCCGGCCCCTTGTCGAACAGCTCGCCAATCGTTTCTTCCGTCCAGACAAGGTCGGATTGCTTCAAGCCCTCGGAATAAGGGTAACCGGGCAGCGAGCCGGCCTTGCGCCCGAAAACACCATGAAGCGTTGGTCCAGCGCGGTTGCCATCCGAGGGGGTCAGGGTATGGCACACGCTGCATTTGCGCGCAAACTGCCGCTCGCCAGCCGACATCTCGCCGCTGACCTGGAAGCGCCGCGGATAGCTGCCCGGCACCGGGTCGAATGGCGCACGAGGGTTGGCGCGCCAGTGAATGGCGAAATCGTCCAGCCCCCCGTAGTAGAGTGCGCCACGGCTCTCGAACGCTAGCGCCCAGACCGGCCCGGTCGGGTTGGAATAGGTCTCGCCAACGGCCCAGTCCTCGATATGCCACAACCGGATCATGCCATCCGCTCCGCCTGTGGCGAGCATGTCGCCCTGAGGTGAGAGCGCCAGCGCCAGCGCGGGGCCATCATGCGGCGCGAGCACCTTGATCTCATTGCCGCGTGTGTCGATCACCCGGACATCGCCATTTTGCGCGCCGAAGACGATGCGCCCGCCGGGCAGCAGTTGAAAGGTGTTGATGCCCCAACCGTATTCGATCACCGGGCGCAGCGCGATTGTCTCGCGGCCATCCGCGCGCCAAAGCCGAATGCTGCCGTCATAGCTGCCAGAATAAAGGTGCTTGCCATCAGCGGAAAAGGCGACAGCGTTCACCGGCCCGGTATGGCCCTCAAGTTGCGCAATGAGCGCGCCATCGGCGATGCGCCACACGCGCACCGTGCGGTCCCAGCTTGCGCTTGCGGCGCGCGTGCCATCTGGCGACACCGCGACATCCACGACCTTCGCCGCGTGGCCCTTCAGGCGGCGCAGTATTTCGCCGGAGTCGAGATCCCACAGCGCCAATGTTCCGTCATCGCTGCCGGTCAGCGCACGGTCTGTTCCGACGAACGCGGCATCGTTGACCGGCCCATCATGACCCAGCAGCCGCTGCACAGGTTGCGGCGGTCGGGCTTCGAGGTCCCAGACCATCGCAGCATAGTCGAAGCTGGCCGTAAGGGCCTGCTTGCCCTCCGCCATTGCTGCAATGCCGCGAACCGGCCCGCCGTGGCCCACCAGATTAAGCGGTGTCGCTTCCTCGGGCCGATCGGCATTGGGATCAGCGGCCGCCGCGGACCCGGCCAACGCCGCGGCAGCAAGCGCGGCACTCAGCCAGCGCAACGGCTTGTAAACCGGGGCCCGCGTCGCCCAAGACATTACTCGGCCGGCTGTTGCCGGACGCCGCCGGGCGCGCGTTCGGCCTTTTGCGGCTGTTCCTTCTCCAGCTCTTCGACCCACAAGCTGTGGTGCTCTTTCGCCCAGTTGTAGTCGACCTTGCCGGAGCCCATCGCCTCGAAGCCGCCTTCCATGCCGATCGTGCCGATATAGATGTGCGCGATGATCACGGCGGTCAGGAACAACGACACAATGGTGTGCCAGAGCTGGCTGAGCTGCATCTCTTCCATCGCGGACAGATTGGTCGGAAGGTCGGTGCCGAGCACGCTGTTGATGGCCATGAAGGTCTTGGCGAACATTGCGAACTCGAACGGCAGCAGTAGCGCGATGCCCGAAAGCGTCACCGACACACCGCCCAGCACAACGAGCCAGAAGATGATCTTCTGCCCGGCATTAAACTTCTTGGCTGGCGGATGGATGCCCTTGCCAATGAAGCCGCCGCCCATGGCCAGCCACTTCACATCCGTCCAGTCCGGGATGTTGTGGCGGATCCATTGCACGGTGATCCACACCAGGCCGACGACGAAGAACACCGCCGAGATGTGATGCGCCCACTTGCCGCCGAGCGTCATGGCCGCAAAGGCTTCCTTGCCCATCAGCGGCATCAACACGTCGCGCCCGTAGAGCATGTTGAGGCCGGTGAGCGCGAGGATGATGAAGGCAATCGCCAGCACCCAGTGGCCGGTGCGCTCGGAAAACCTGAAGCGCTCGATCACCCTGCCGCTGCGCCCACCTTCGATGCGGATCGGCCCGGCGATCAGGTAGTAGATGAGGCAAAGCGCTGTGATCCCCGCCAGTCCCCACCAACCATAGGTCGCCAATTCCGAGTTGCGGAACTGACGCCAACTCTCGCCAGTGCTCTGGATCGCGAGACCCGCTTGGCCGCCCATACCCGTGACGGCCGAGTAGCCTTCAGCGCCGTGGCGCAGCATGCTCCAGAAATCCGAGGAGGATGACGCGCCCTCGCTCTGGCCAAACGCCTCACGCGCCTCAGGGCTTTTCTCGAACTGTTGCGGGTCGCGCGAGCTTTCCGGATCGCCCGGCTGGCTTGGGACCACATTGGTTGTTGCATCAGCCGGCGGGCGCACGCTCTGCGCGCTGGCCGGGTCGGTGGCCGCCACGCCGGCAAGCAGCGCCGCGAGCACGAGGAGACTCAGGAGCCGGACAGCGCCGAACCTGATCGGACCAAATCGTTGCATCGACATACCTTGTGCGGTTTTGCCTCGTGCGGTTTCGAGACCGTGTTCCAGGGACGCGAGGCTGCGTGTCCTGTCGGCGCGCGGATGTCCGCGAGCGCCGGACCAGACGATGGGGCGGCCTCGCTTGAGACCGCCCTGGCTTTGCGTTCGCGGGCGTCGGTGCGCGCTCAGCCGGCCCCGCCGGGATAGGCGCGTCCCCAGCCCCAGGCACCGGAGCCGAAGCCGCGGGCCACAACGCGCTTGCGGTAGATGTCGGCAACCTGATCGCCGTCGCCCGCAAGCAACGCCTTGGTCGAGCACATCTCCGCGCACAGCGGCAGCTTGCCTTCGGCGATGCGGTTGCGCCCATACTTCTGGAACTCGGCGGCAGAGTTATCGGCTTCCGGCCCGCCAGCGCAGAAGGTGCACTTGTCCATCTTGCCGCGCGAACCGAAGTTGCTGGCCTGCGGGAACTGCGGCGCGCCGAATGGGCACGCATAGAAGCAGTAGCCGCAGCCGATGCACAGGTCCTTGGAGTGCAGGA
>CAZNGB010000134.1:0-5620 GCA_964572465.1 uncultured Hyphomicrobiaceae bacterium | reverse complement strand
AACTGCGCGCGCTGCACCGTCTGGTCGGTATCCAGCAGGATCAGTTCGCAGGTCACGCCCTTGTGGATGATCTGCTTGCCGTCCTGAACCTGCATGCTGATGCGCTTACCGTTCACGCTGAGGCCCGCCGAACGCGAGCCGACCGTCTCAAGGCCGAAGCGCAGATCCACCTGATCAAAGCCGCGGGCCGCCTCACGTTCAAGCTGGAAACGGTCATAGAGCACCACCGCCTCGTCGCCAGGCGCAGGCGCCGCAGCGGCCGTGCGCTGCTCACTGCCTTGTGCAGGCGCTTGAGCGGATGCCGCGCCCTGGCCCGCCGCCAGTTGTTCCTCAAGCGAGGCAATCTCTTCGCGCGCGCTTGCCAGCTCCTGCTTGGCGGCGTCCAGTTCGTCGGCCATCCTGGCCAGGCGCGCCTGGCTCTCAGCCAGCGCGTCAGCCCGCTGCTCGTTGTTGTCGCGCCGCGCCGCGAGCGCCTCTTTCAATTCGGTGATCTGTTGGTTGAGGCCTTTGATCTCCTCGATCGCAGCCCCGGAGCCAGCGTTCGTGTTGCCAGCGGCCGAAAATCGGTCGCTCAGTGAACTCCCCACGTAGAACCCTAAACCACCTAGCGCCACGAATGCCACGACCGCAGTAATGGCCACATAAGTAATGATCTTCATCGGATCCATGATGGATCGTCCCCTTCCCTCTTACACCACGGAGATGTCCGGCGCGTCCTCAGCCTTCATCCCGACAATATGATACCCGCAGTCCACATGATGGACTTCGCCTGTGACACTGCGCCCCCAATCGGACAAAAGATAGACAGCCGAATATCCGACGTCCTCAATCGTCACCGTCCGGCGCAGCGGTGCGTTATACTCGTTCCACTTGAGGATGTAACGGAAGTCGCCGATGCCCGACGCGGCCAGCGTCTTGATCGGTCCGGCCGAAATGGCGTTGACGCGGATGCCGTCCTTGCCGAGATCGGCAGCGAGATATTTCACGCTCGCCTCCAGCGCCGCCTTGGCGACCCCCATCACGTTGTAATGCGGCATGACCTTCTCGGCCCCGTAATAGGTGAGCGTCAAAATCGACCCGCCATCGGCCATCAGCTTTTCCGCGCGCTGCGCCACAGCGGTGAGCGAGTAACAGGAGACAAGCAGGGTTTGTTTAAAATTTTCTTCCGAGGTATCGACATAGCGGCCATCCAACTCCGATTTATCGGAGAAAGCGATCGCATGAACGACGAAATCCAACGCGCCCCATTGCTCTTTTAGGGTCGCGAAAGCTGCATCGAGCGAGGCGCTGTCGGTCACATCGCAGGGCATGACCAGCTTCGCGCCCACCTGTTCGGCCAGCGGCCGCACGCGCTTTTCCATCGCGTCGCCCTGAAAAGTCAGAGCTAGCTCCGCACCCGCATCGGCGCAGGCTTTGGTGATGCCCCAGGCGATCGAGCGGTTGTTCGCCACGCCCATGACAAGCCCGCGTTTCCCCGCCATCAACTGTTGTCCGTCGGCCACCATCGTCCTCGTCGTTTTGCGGATCATTAGACGGGCTGCATCCTACACGAAAGGTCATGCGCGTCCAGCCTGCGTGACACCCGCCGCGCACCGTTCTGGCTTGCCAAGAAGGGGCAGGCCTCAGCCGCCGCATTGACATTTCCCGAGATTGGCGGAACGGTCCCGTCGAACGCTGATTACGGCACAATCAAATCAGGTGCATGCGTATGAGCCAGGACGGAACCACCGAAGACGCTGAACTGCCAGGCGATCAGGATCCGGCGCATAAAGACAACCCGTTCGCATTGTTTGATGCATGGATGGCGGACGCTCAGAAGAGCGAGATCAACGACGCCAACGCAATGTCGCTTGCCACCGTTGATGCAGCCGGAATGCCAAACGTGCGCATGGTGCTGTTGAAGGAGGCGACGCCTGCGGGTTTCGTCTTCTACACGAACACCCAGAGCGCCAAGGGCGAGGAACTGGCCGCGCAGCCAAAAGCGGCGCTGTGCTTCCATTGGAAAAGCCTGCGCCGACAGGTGCGCGTGCGCGGACCGGTCGAGCCGGTCAGCAGCGCGGAAGCTGACGACTATTTCGCCTCAAGGGCGTATGGCAGCCGTATCGGCGCTTGGGCCTCGCAGCAATCACGCGAGCTAGAGAGCCGCTTCGGGCTGGAAAAGGCGGTGGCAAGTTACACAGCCACCTACCCGACCGGCAATGTGCCGCGCCCGCCCCACTGGAGTGGGTTCCGGGTCGTGCCCGTCGAGATCGAGTTCTGGCGCAACCGGCGCTTCCGCCTGCATGACCGCTTTGTGTTTCGCCGCGACGGCCCGGGCGTGCAGTGGACGCGCCAACGGCTGTATCCGTAACGATGGGCAACGCACGTTTCCTGATACGCGGCACACTCGCATGGCTGCCGATGCCGGTGATCGCTGTGGCCAACGCAGCGCTGCGCGAGATTGGGCTGCAGCCGGTCTTCGGCGCAGCGGCGCAACCGCTCAGCGGTCTCACACTGGCTGCGCTTCTGGCGCTCTATAGCTTCGTGATGCTGCACCGCGTGCTCGGCAGCGCGCCCCGCTCAGCGGCCTGGCTGCTCGGCGTGATCTGGACCGCCCTTACGCTTGCCTTCGAGTACACCTTGATTGCAGCGCAACACGCCAACCCGCTCGCCGGGCTGCTGGACGCGCTATCGCCCTCAGCGATCAGCGCGGGCAACCTGTTTGCGCTCGCCGTACTGGTCGTACTCCTGGCGCCGCCTCTGTTCACGCCGCGCCCCGCGCCAGCTACATAAGCCGCGCGTCTTCCACTTCTTCCTCGCCGAGCAACTGTCCCGCCGCGATCGGGAACGCCTGCCCGTGGCTGACCACCCAGACAAACAGCCCTTCATGGCCCATCAACGGATCGAGGGTCTTATCGAGCACGTTCGTCCCCGGCCCATAGTGCCCCATAGACGGAAGCAGCATGCGCATGCCATTCGAGACGAAGCAGCGCACCCGCGTCACGCGGTCATATTGCGAGAAGGTCGCCACGGGGTGCACGCCGCCAGCGATCTCATGCGTGATCGGCGCGCGAACCGGCTCCTGGCGAAAGCGCAAGCTGGCCAGCGAGACATTGGGGCATACCGTGCCGCCAACCTTTTCCGGGATGCCGGGATCGTTCTCGCCGCTGACCCAGTACCAGTCACGGCCATCCATCAGGTCGACAAGCCAGTCGATGTCGTGGATTGACAGCCCGCGCCGGTAGGCATTGCCGCCGCCGAAGCTTTCGCCAAGCGCGATCACGCGAGCCGGATCATAGCGAGTGAGCGCGTCTTCGAGCTTCTCGAACACCGAAAGTGTGTCATACGGCGGCAGGACAGCGTCGTCCTCGGCCAGATAGGAACCCTTGTCGAGGCGCAGATCGGAGAAGATCATCGTCTCTTCGGCTGGCCAGTAGAGCGCGCCGGTGTGGTCTGCGATGAATGACTTCCCGCAGAACAGCACCCGGGCCGCGCCAACCTGAAAGAGATCGTCGCGCTCATATTTGAGAGAAGCGGTATCAGCCATAATTCCAAATCCCCTCGTAGGCAGCTAGCATTTTGCCCAGCCGCCTCCTGCGTTGCGCATCCAACTGGCACGCGCGACCGAGAGGCCATATCGGACGATTAGCTTGATTGTTGCCTGATTCGCACAGTGGGCTGTGAGGAAAACCTGCAACCGACGTTAGAATGCGGCAATTTTATCCACAACAGTGGAGCCGAAACGTCACGCGCTCAAGGCATCGGCAGCTCGTTCGCTGGGGAAGAAGTTGTTGGCGCAGGCAGATGGGGTGCGGTCGATCGATAGCCCTCAGCGGTCAACGCAGACTTCGGCTTCGGCGATGCAGTACCACTCCTCAAAGCCGAGCGGGTAGACCGCCTTGCACTCGGCATCGCGCCGCTCGACCTTCACGACCTTGCGGCGCATCTCGCGCCAGCGCGATAGTTCGGTCTCAATCGCCCGCTCGCGGTTTCGCTCAGCGCTTGAGCGCGTGTAATCCTGGCCGAAGCCTTCGACCTCACCGGTGAGCGTCCGGCAATAGGTGCCTGCCTGAACTGCGCCGGACAGGCTCAAGCCCACCGCTGCGATCATCAGCATCTTCAGAGTCTTCACGCACGTCGTCCTTCGCTCATGCGCCGATCGCGACCTGCTCCAGCCCGTGGATGGCACGCGCGGCATTCACCGTGTTCGCCAGCAGGCAGGCAATTGTCATGGGTCCGACGCCGCCGGGCACCGGTGTGATCGCGCCAGCAACCTCGCGCGCCTCGGCGAACGCCACATCGCCGACGAGCCGACCTTTCGCCTCGCCCGGCACTGGCTCGATCCGGTTGATGCCAACGTCGATCACCGTCGCCCCCGGCTTGATCCAGTCGCCGCGCACCATCTCCGCGCGCCCGACCGCTGCGAGCAGCAGATCGGCCCTGCGCGTCACCTCAGGCAGGTCGCGAGTGCGCGAATGGGCAATGGTCACCGTGCAGTTTTCCTTCAGCAGCAACTGGGCCAGCGGCTTGCCAACGATATTCGAACGCCCGACGATGACTGCCTCCGCGCCGCTCAGGTCCGGCTGCACCGTCTTCGCCAGGATAACGCAACCGAGCGGCGTGCACGGCGCGATGCCGCCAGAGCCGGTCGCCACCCGCCCGACATTCACCGGATGGAACCCATCGACGTCCTTGGCTGGGTCGATCGCCTCGATCACGCGGGTCTCGTCGATCTGCGCAGGTAGCGGCAACTGCACAAGAATGCCATGCACGGCCGGGTCCGCGTTCAGATCCGCCACGAGCGCCAGCAAGTCGGCCTCAGGCGTTTCCGCTGGCAGCTTGTGCATCGTCGAGACCATGCCCGCGGCCTCGGTCTGGCGGCTCTTGTTGCGCACATAGACCTCGCTGGCCGGGTTCTCGCCGACCAGCACCACCGTCAACCCCGGCGTGACTCCGTGATCGCGCTGAAGCAGCGACACTTCTTGCGCCACCCGCTCGCGGACCCGCGCCGCGACCTGCTTACCGTCGATGATCTGGGCACCAGACATGGCGCGCTCCTCTTGCTGGCAGATGGTGGGCGGCTTCCGCCGGAAGATCATGGACCATCAGAGTGCCCCGCCAATTGTCTGGACAAGGCATCAAGTACGCCCGCAACGACAACATTGTCAGCAGGGCGTTCACCCGGGCTCAGAAGCCGCGGAAGAACGGGATCAACCAGCCGTGAATCACCACCACCTGAATGAAGTAAATGCCGATAATCAGCACGATCGGCGACAGGTCCAGGCCGCCAAAATCCGGCAACGCGTTGCGGATCGGGCGCAAGGCCGGCTCTGTCAGCTTGTAGAGCGCGTCCGAAACGAGCCGGACAAACTGGTTGTGGACGTTGATGACATTGAAGGCGATCAGCCAACTGAAGATCACCGCGATGATGACGACAGTGACGTAAAGCCCTAGTAGCCACGAGATAAATTGGAGAAGCGGAATCATGCGTGCCCCCTGGCTGCGCGGTTCGCCTCCATTTAACTGGGTTCAACGCGCCCCGCAAGCCAGCATCAATCGGCTGTGTACCGCGTTATCGCCAGCGCGCGGCGCATATGTGCAGCTTGACAGCCAAACAGGCGCGCTCCTAAATGACCAGTAT
>CAZNGB010000133.1:2338-5622 GCA_964572465.1 uncultured Hyphomicrobiaceae bacterium | reverse complement strand
TACGTCACGCTGGTCGTGTTCAGGCCGCTGCTCATGGGCGCGTGGGGCCATGGCTTCCCATATGGCATCTTCAGCCACCTCGACTGGGTATCTAACGTTGGCTACCAGTACCTGCACTTCCATTACAATCCTGCGCATATGCTCGCGGTGACGTTCTTCTTCACCACGACCCTCGCGCTGTCCTTGCATGGCGGTCTGGTCCTGTCAGCGACGAACCCGGGCAAGGGCGAAAAGGTCAAGACCCCGACTCACGAAGACACCTTCTTCCGGGACTTCATCGGCTATTCGGTCGGCACCCTCGGTATTCACCGCCTCGGCCTGTTCCTGGCGCTCAATGCCGGTTTCTGGAGCGCGGTGTGCATCATCATCAGTGGACCACTCTGGACACGCGGCTGGCCTGAATGGTGGAACTGGTGGCTCAACCTGCCGATCTGGGCCTAAGGGGCTAGGAGAGAGTTATGGCGGAATATCAGAATATTTTCACTCAGGTACAGGTCAGGGGGCCAGCCGAATACGGCGTCCCACTGCCCCAAGAAGATGAGCCGCGCACCGGTAAAGCGTCGTTTCAATACCTGATCGGCAAAATCGGCAACGCACAGATCGGTCCCATCTATCTCGGGTGGCTTGGCGTGACCTCGCTACTGTGCGGTTTCATCGCGATCGAGATCATCGGCCTGAACATGTGGGCTTCGGTGAACTGGGATCCGGTGGAATTCGTGCGCCAGCTTCCGTGGTTGGCGCTGGAGCCGCCGGGGCCGGAATACGGGCTTCAAGTGTTGCCACCGCTCAATCAGGGCGGCTGGTGGCTGATCGCCGGCTTCTTCCTTACGGCGTCGATCCTGCTGTGGTGGGTTCGGACCTACCGGCGGGCACGCCAGCTCGGCATGGGCACTCATGTCGCGTGGGCCTTCGCTGCAGCCATCTGGCTCTATCTGGTCCTGGGCTTCATCCGCCCGATCATGATGGGCAGCTGGGCTGAAGCGGTGCCGTTCGGTATCTTCCCGCACCTCGACTGGACGGCCGCGTTCTCGATCCGGTATGGCAACCTGTTCTACAACCCGTTCCATGCGCTCTCGATCGTCTTCCTGTATGGCTCCACGCTCCTGTTCGCCATGCACGGCGCGACGATCCTCGCGGTGAGCCGTTATGGCGGCGAGCGGGAGATCGAGCAGATCACGGACCGGGGGACGGCTGGCGAGCGTGCCGCATTGTTCTGGCGCTGGACTATGGGCTTTAATGCTACCATGGAGTCCATTCACCGCTGGGCATGGTGGTTTGCTGTGCTGACGCCGATCACTGGCGGAATCGGCATCCTGTTGACCGGCACGGTGGTGGATAACTGGTATCTGTGGGCTGTGAAGCATGACTTCGCGCCAGAGTATCCGCAAGTCATGCCGCCCGTCACCGACCCGGCCGCGCAATAGGAGGCGTCGCTCATGAAACTGGGAATCTCCGTAGGTGTGGTCATCGTCGCAATGCTGACGATCGCCATGATCTTTGCTCCGGACTGGGATCGCCCGCCGATCGAAGTCGAGCAGACAGGCTATCGCGGTGTCGCCATGGAGCACCTGACCAATCCGCGGCGCCAGGCGGCCATGCAGGACATCAATCGCGTGCCGCCCGAGCCCTATCCACTGGAATCGACAGATGGCGAGCGTGCTGGCGAATTCTATGAAAACGTGCAGGTACTCGGTGATACCAGCGTGGATCAGTTCAACCGCCTGATGGTGGCGATCACTGAGTGGGTCGCCCCCCAGGACGAGGGTTGCAACTACTGCCATGCCGTTGGCGAGCCGCTCTCATCCGATTCGCTCTACACAAAGGTCGTTTCGCGGCGAATGCTGCAGATGACCCAGCACATTAATGCGAACTGGACGCAGCATGTCGGGGATACCGGCGTGACCTGCTGGACGTGTCACCGCGGGGAGCCAGTGCCGCAGAACATCTGGTTCAAGGATCCGCAGAAGACGCCGATGTCGAGCTTCGTCCAGGCGCGCATGGGGCAGAATCGACCCGATGAGACGGTGGGTCTGGCATCTCTGCCCCATGACTTTCCTGGGCAGATCGCATCGCCCGAGGCAGAAATCCGCGTCATCCCGAACCGGGCGCTGCCAACGTCTGCGGGCGGAGCGTCCATCCAACACACCGAGCGCACCTATGGGCTGATGATCCACATGTCCGAAGCGCTGGGCGTGAACTGCACTTACTGCCACAATAGCCGTTCGATGGGTGAGTGGAGCTCCAGCACGCCTATGCGGGTAAATGCATGGCACGGCCTGGAGATGGTGCGTGATTTGAACGTGGACTATCTGATCCCGCTACGCGACACCTACCCGGAAAACCGGCTTGGCCCGCTGGGCGACGCGCCGAAGGCAAACTGCGCAACTTGTCACTTCGGAGTAAATCTGCCGCTCTATGGAGCGCAAATGGCGAAAGACTATCCGTCACTGCTGTCCGTGAGCCAATAACAAGACGCTGTGCGGCCGCAAGCCGCACATCATCGCTCATGAATACTCAGGCGACGCCCTTTTTTGGGGCGCCGCTTTTTTTATTACAGCACTAGCACAAGCTACGATCTGAACTTCTCAAGCAAATTTACCTGGTTCGCGATCAGGAATAGTGGTGCCGTTTCTATGGATGAAACCAACCGCGGTAGAAGGATAGAGCCGCACACGGCTTCGAACAGCACGAGAATGCTCTTTGCGCCTGTCTAACAGAGTCCAAGCCACTGAAGCTGCAAACCCTGCAGCACCGCGAAAATCGGCACCCGCCTTCTCGAATTCACGTAAGCGTCAAGACGCGTCGGCCTTACGAGTCTGCTGGGCATTAGGACGCTCCCGGAGGAACATGAGCGGGCCGATCAACGCCGTTGCCTCGAAGTCCTTTGACCAGCATGGCATCTGATCATGCGGATGGACGCGGGTCGCACCATGCGTGGGATCCGGCACAAGCCCATCGAAAACAAGCGACACACAGGCAAGCGCCTGCCGAAAAGTCATGTCGCTGTAATGCTCGCCCGTGTGACCGTTGGTTTGATGTGTCTGTGCACAAGACACAGTCTCGGCCTTCGTATCGGTAATCAAGCTCTCCGTGAGTCCACGCGCTTGCTCAGGATCAAGCGTGCCCGCATCGGCATCCGGCCTTGCGCGTTCCACGTTGTTGCGCAGAGTCCACGCTAGCGCGATGAGTTCGGACTGACTCTGCGTACGGCTACTTCTAAGTATGGCATCCGCCAACATGTCGTGGACTGCCGACGCGAAACTTGCAAGCATTTGCGCCCCCGG
>CAZNGB010000133.1:0-2238 GCA_964572465.1 uncultured Hyphomicrobiaceae bacterium | reverse complement strand
GGCCGCTCTACTGTGTGACTAAGATGTCTTAATCAAGCTATTCGTGCTGAGAGGCGGAACCTGAGGGACTATCATCATGTCCAGCTCGTGGACCATCGCTCATGAACATCGCAAGCACGCCGGCCACCGAGGCAACCGCGCCAAAGATCTGGTTCCATTCGCTCTCGCCCAGCCCGAACAGTCCGATGCCTGCCAGGAAGGCTGCTACGCCTGCATAGGTGGACGGCTCACGTAGTCGATCGATCAAGAACGTCATCAAGCTCTCCTCATTGTAGTGAGTCTCAGGCTCTGCCGGGATCGGCTGGGGCGCGGGCACAGCCTCACGCCCTGGAGTGATCAGCGCCATCGCTTCGCTGTGCACCGCGATAAGCCGGCGCGACCAGCCAAGGCCAAAGGTCCGGAACAAACTGCTCAACCGGCCATAGGCTCGCATTCTCTGTGCAATGAACTCGGTGAGAAGCGGCGCAGGCTCGGCAGAGCGCACGGCGCGCATGGTCACCGGCCCAAAGATCCCGTCAACCCGCACCTTCAACGCCGTCTGCAACAGCCGCGCCGCCCGGCCCGTTCCCTGGTTCACGCCGCAATCAAACAGCGCCAGGTCGATCCCGCCGGGCATCTCGTCGCAGCGCAGCGCATCCCAGTAGAGTTTGCGATAGATATCGCGCGCAGTCTCACGGCTAAGCGCGCGGACTTCGGCTTTCGACACGGACCGCCCAAGGTAGCCGGCCAGCGTCGCCCGGGTGATGCCCAGATTGGTCGCCCCACCCGGGTCGTTCGGGTGATCCACATAACCGCCCTCGTAAGCCAGGACATGGCGTAAGGCCGTCTCGAAGTTCGCTTTCAATACCTTTGCCTCTTAAAAGATTGGCCGATATCAGCTGCGGCGCTGCACGGTTAAGGCGCGAGCCGATCTTCGACGTGGGCGATAAAGGCCTGTTCCGGGTTTTGCGGTGCTTTGGCCCGTGGAAACGGATAGTGTCGTGAAAGACCAAGAAACCTCCGCGGCCTTGAAGCCGCCGCGGCCGGACAGGACCAAATCCATGACACATTCACGTTCGCTCCTGCGCGTGCCCCTCGTTTTGTTTGCCGCAGCGTGGATGTTCGCCTCCGACGCGCTTGCCCCGGCGAACGCTCAGGACATGAGTTGGACCTACTATCGGAACCTTGACCAGGACCCGTTCCGCACCCGGCTGGTTCTGGTCTACGGCGTACCAGAGACCGACAACGTACAAGCCGTCGCCACGTGCCGGATCGGGGCCGGCGGCACCTATGCGACACTCGATCTCGGCGCGAACGTCGGGAATTTGCCGGAAAACCAAAGCATCGATGTTCAGTTCACTGCGCGCGGCTTCGGTCGCGTCGTCAATGCCAGCGTGATCCGAGCACGCGAAGAGGGCCTCACCGGCGTCAGTATTGCGCTTCAACTTGATGACGGTCTCTGGGCCGCCATCAGCGAGAAATCCCTGCTCTATTACAATCTGACCGGCTTCACGGCGGCCACGCTGGACCTAAACGGCAGCCGGGGACCGACCCAGCGTTTCCTCCGCGACTGCCGGGATATGCCAGAGCCGGGATCAGCCAGCGCACCCCAGCAGCAGCGACCGCGAACAGCTGGGAGCCCACCGGCTCATGATCCGCGCTGGCAGACCTGCGACATCTACCGCGCCCAGCGTTCCATGAACTCCGATGTGCCGGTCGCCGTCACGTTCCAGAATCAGTCGGGCGCAACCCGGGGAGTCATGTGGATCGACTTCAATGGCCGTCCGGTCGAATACGCCAATCTCGCCCCCGGACAGACCTTCACGATCAACACATTCATGACCCACCCGTGGATGTTCACGGACGGCCCAGGCAACTGTATCGAGATGTTCATGCCGCAGCCCGGTGTCTCGAACTTCGCCATCAGCGCGCCGAACCGGTATTTCGGGCCGGAGTAGCGCCGAGCGGACAAAGTCGCCCGGTTGAACGCCGCATGGTGGCTCAGGAATCGATATCCTCGCGCGCCCGGTTCTTGCGGCTGCGCTCGCGCAGGAAAGACCACAACCGCGCCGACGCGAGCGCCAGACCCAGAACAAGCGACAGCGTCGTGAGCAGCTCATTGAGCTGCGCCAGCCACGGCGCCCAGGCCGGCGCGGAGATAAGGCCACCGGCCAGCAGGGAGTCCTGCGCCTGCGCAGGAAAGTCGGCTCTATGCGGCATAAAACTCCTGATGCGTTGGATTCGGCTTATGCGGGCGGT
>CAZNGB010000132.1:0-5708 GCA_964572465.1 uncultured Hyphomicrobiaceae bacterium | reverse complement strand
ACGCTGGTGCCGCTCGACCCGTGGTATCGCTTCCGCTTCCCCGACGGCTCCACGTTCGATTACGGCGGCACGGTCGAGGATACGCAGAACGAAATCCGTAAATTCGAGCCGGCAGACGCCGACGGCTATCTCCGGCTCCTGGCGCATTCGGAAAAGCTGTTTGACGCGGGTTTCACGCGGCTCGCCGATCAGCCGTTTCATAACCCGTTCACGATGATCGGCCAGATCCCCGCGCTGGTGCGCCTGCAAAGCTACAACACAGTCTGGCAGCTGATCTGCAAGCACCTGAAGAATGAAAAAATTCGTCAGGCCTTCTCTATCCAGCCGCTGCTCGTCGGCGGCAGCCCGTTCGACACCACCAGTATTTACGGTCTGATCCACTACCTTGAGCGCAAGTGGGGCGTATATTTCGCGATGGGCGGCACCGGCGCGATCGTGGACGCGCTGCACAAGCTGCTGGTCGAGGAGGGCGTCGAGGTGCGCCTGAGCACGACTGTCGAGAAGATCGAGACTGCGGGCGGGCGCGTGAGCGGAGTACGGCTGGAGAATGGCGAGACCTTGCCCGCGGAGGTGGTGGTGTCGAACGCCGATCCGCTGCACCTTTACGGCCATATGCTGGACGCCAAGGACCGGCGCTGGAGCGCGCGGCTCAAGACCCGCTACATGCGCAAGTCGATGGGCCTATACGTGCTCTACTTCGGCACGCGCAAGCAGTACCCGGATGTGGCGCATCACACGATCTGGCTGGGCGCGCGCTACCGCGAGCTGCTCGACGAGATTTTCAAGCAGAAGAAGCTCGCTGATGACTTCTCGCTTTACGTGCATAGGCCCACGGCCACCGACCCGAGCTTCGCGCCGGAAGGCTGCGACTCTTATTATGTGTTGTGTCCTGTGCCCAATCTGGATGGCGACATCAACTGGACGGAGGAAGGACCGAAGCTGCAGCAACGCATTATCGATGCGCTTGACGAGACCATGCTACCGGGCCTGAACGAGACCATCACTTCGGCTTTCTACATGACGCCGGAGGACTTCAAGCATGATTATCTGAGCGAGGCTGGGGCGGGGTTTTCCGTCGCGCCGCACTTCACGCAGTCGGCGTGGTTCCGGTTTCACAACCGCGCGGAGGGGCCGGAAGGGCTTTATCTGGTGGGTGCGGGCACGCATCCTGGGGCCGGGATGCCGGGGGTGCTGTGCTCGGCAAAGGTCATCGAAAAGCTGGTGCCGGCGCCGGCAGCCGTGGGCGCTTAGAGCAGTACATTTTTAAAAAGGGCGCTTCCGGACGTGGTCCGAGGCAAAACCCTGGTCTCGATAGAATGCGCGCGCTGAAGAAGCCTGGCGACAGCCGGGGCAGGCGAGTTGCCCGCCGCCGGCTGTGTATTCTCAGAAGTTCCGATTGAACGGATCCCAGTCACTCGACGATGGGCGGCCCGTGCCGAAGCTGCCCGACGACGACGGCGTGCTGGCGACCGTCGCGGTGCTGAAGCGGCGCGACGTCACGATCACGCGCGCGCCGACACGCACCTGACGATACAACTCCTCCACATGCGCGTTGTGCATGCGGATGCAGCCGCTGGAGACCTGACGGCCGATCAGCTGCGGCGCGTCCGTGCCGTGGATGCGGTATAGCGTGCTGCCCAGATACAGCGCGCGGCTGCCCAGCGGGTTGCGCGGATGGCCGCCCGGCACATGGGCCGGCAAGGTCGGGTCTTCCCGGCGCATACGCGGGGTCGGGGTCCAACCCGGATTGACGCGCTTTTGCGAAACGCGCAGCGTACCGCCCCAACGCGCTTCAGGGCGCGGCGCGGCGATCGGGTAGCTCATTGCGCGACCGCGCTGGCGGACATGATACAACCGCCGGTCGCCAAAGCTGACGATGATCGTGCCGGGGCTATACCGCTTCGAGAAGGACACCATGTTACGGCCAGAGGCCGAGCTGAAGGAGAAGAACGACGAAAACTGCGCCGATACGGGACTGGTCACAGCAGGAGCAGTCACGAACGTAGCCGTGCACAGGGCAACCGCTGCTGCCCAAACGAACATCTGTTTCATTTATACCACCTCTTGAACTTTTGCGGCGGGGACCGCGAGCCGAAGAACGAAAAATAACAAGCAGATGTTACGGAGCTCTTTCAGAACACCCGCGCAAGGTTCTGCCATGCCTGCGCGAAGGTCGAGTTTGCCTCAATTCAGCAACACTATATTGCCAATGCGCATCACGCCGGTCGCGCGAACGTAGCTTTGAGCAGGGGTGACAACGGTAAGCGCGACCACTGCAGGCAAGGCCAACGCGGCGCAGTGTAGCGCGGGCGGCACGCTGGGCTGGTCGGTTTCGCCAGCGCGCGTTATCAGCGGGCGGGCTGGCCGCACAACGTGTTTGCACAGCGCCGCGCAATGCGATTGTTTATTTTTTATGTCTGAGAGCGCGGCGGGCGGGCAGTCCTGATGGGCTTCGGCAGGGCTTGAAGCAAGGAGCAGGGCTACGCAGACCGCCAGAGCGACGCCGACCGCGAAAGCTACCGATGCTCCGCCCATCGCCGCCCGGTGCGCGCCACGATCCGCGATTGCCCCCCAGTTACGCATTTTGCCCAACACCCGATACTTGCCCCCACAGCATTGGTAGCATCGGGCGTTGATGCGGTCCACGCCATGCGGGACGGTTCCGCAGCAACTGTGGCGGATGGGCGACAGGTCAGGCGCTCTCGCGCAGCTCCCGGCGCAGAATCTTGCCCACGACCGATTTCGGCAGCTCGTCGCGAAACTCGATATGGCGCGGCACCTTGTAAGGCGTCATCTGCTCGCGGCAGAACGCGATGAGATCCGCCTCGCTCAGGTCCGGGTCCTTCTTCACGACAACCGCCTTCACCGCCTCGCCCGATTGCTCGTCCGGCAGGCCGACCACACCGGCCTCCACCACGCCGGGGTGCGACGCGATCACCGCCTCGATCTCGTTGGGATAGACATTGAAGCCGGACACATTGATCATGTCCTTGGTGCGATCGATGATGTAGATGAAGCCGCGCTCGTCCATCTTGGCCATGTCGCCGGTACGCAAGAACCCGTCTTCAGTGAAGACCAGCGCGGTCTCGTCCGGGCGCTGCCAATAGCCTTTCATCACCTGCGGGCCACGGATGCACAACTCGCCCGGCTCGCCCAGCTGCACTTCTTCGCCCATGGGCGTGCGCACGGAGACCTCGGTCGATGAGATCGGCAAGCCGATCGAGCCGGTATATTCCTCGATATCGAGCGGGTTGATCGTGGCCGCCGGCGAGGTCTCCGTCAGCCCGTAGGCCTCGATCAGCGCGGTGCCTGTCACCTCCTTCCACTCATGCGCAACGCTTTTCTGCACGGCCATGCCGCCGCCGAGCGTCAGCCGCAGTGCGGAGAAATCAAGCCTGCGGAAGTCCTCGTTATGCAACAGCGCATTGAACAACGTGTTCACGCCTGTCATCGTCGTGAAGCGCTCCTTGCTCAACTCCTTGACGAAACCGGGGATATCGCGCGGATTGGTGATGAGGATGTTCTTCGCGCCGATCTTGATGAAGGTCAGACAGTTCGCGAGCAGCGCGAAGATGTGATAGAGCGGCAGCGCAGTAATAATGGTTTCTTCGCCCTCGCGCACATGCGGCTTGATCCAGCTATAGGCCTGTTCGAGATTGGCGATCATGTTGCGGTGGGTAAGCATTGCGCCCTTGGGAATGCCCGTCGTGCCGCCCGTGTATTGCAGGAACGCCAGATCTCCGGGGCCGACATCGACCGGTTGATAAGCCCGCTTGGCCCCGGCCGATAGTACCGCCTTGAAGCGAAGCGCGCCGGGGATATTCCACGCCGGCACCATCTTTTTCACGCGCTTGACAACGAGATTGACGATGCTGGACTTAGGAAAATCCAGCATGTCGCCGAGGCGGGTGACGATCACATGCTTGACACTGCACTGGTCCAGAACCTGCTCAAGCGTATGCGCGAAGTTCTCGACGATGACGATCGCCTGCGCGCCGGAGTCAGCCAACTGTCCGCCCAGTTCGCGCGGCGTGTAAAGCGGGTTGCAGTTGACCACCGTGTAGCCCGCGCGCAGTATGCCCAGCATCGCGATTGGATATTGCAGCACATTGGGCATCATGATCGCCACGCGCGCGCCGCGCTCCAGCCCCAACTCGCCCTGCAGATACGCCGCGAAGGCCCGCGACAGCCGGTCGATCTCGGCGAAAGTGTAGGTCTTGCCCATGCACGTGAAGGCGGGAGAATCCGCATAGCGCGCGGCGCTTTCGGCGAACATTTCGCCGATGGAGCGATACGCGCCCGGGTCGATCTCATGGGGCACCCCGGGCGGATAACTGTCGAGCCAGATCGGGTCCATTCCTCCCTCCAAAGTTGAACCGGCTCGTTGAGTGCGGCCGGATTTTGCAACGAATATCACGGGTCGGATGTTACATTATGGTAGTTTTTCTGGTGCCGAAAGGCTGATTTACGCAAACGTCAAGTGCAGCCTTCAGGCTTCAGATGCCACCCGCAGCCTGTCCGGAGGAGAAATGCCTGATCCGCAAATGTTCAAGGATGTCGACGCCTATATCGCCGATCACTTCATCGTTGACGACCCCGCGCTCGATGCCGCCATCGCCGCGTCCGAAGCCGCCGGCCTGCCCAACATCGCCGTGTCCCCCGTGCTGGGCAAGTATCTGTATCTGCTGGCGAAACTGACCGGCGCGCGGCGCATCCTGGAGATCGGGACACTTGGCGGCTACAGCACCACGTGGCTGGCGCGGGCATTGCCCGAGGACGGACATGTGGTGACGCTTGAATATGCGCCGAAACACGCTGGCGTCGCGCGCGCGAACCTCGACCGTGCGGCGGTAGGCCCATGGGTGGAGATCATCGTCGGCGATGCGCTGGCCTCGCTGCGCGAACTGGACGAGCGCGGCGAGCCGCCGTTCGACATGGTGTTCATCGACGCCGACAAGGAGAATTATACCGCCTATCTCGACTGGTCCATCAAGCTGTGCCGGCCCGGCGCGCTGATCATCGCGGATAACGTGGTGCGCGAGGGGCGCGTTCTTGACGCGGCCTCCAACGATCCGATGATCCAGGGCGTGCGGGCGTTCAACGAAGCCTTGGCGCAGGATAGCCGCGTAGAGGCGATCATGACGCAGATGGTGGGCGCGAAAGGCTATGACGGTATCGCGCTGGCGATCGTCCGCGCGTAGGCCGGGCGAACCGCAGCCGCAATTGCCGCGTATAGATCACAGCACGTCACAACACGGACTGAACGCCATGAAGAAGCAACTTTCCGCCGCCGTCGCACTGGTCGGCATGCTGACCGCCGCGCCCGCCGCGACCATTCCCGCTGAGGCCCAGACGCGCTCGGCGCATGAATTCAGCTTCACTTCCATCGGCGGAGAGCCGATGCCGCTCAGCCAGTATGCCGGAAAGGTGCTGCTGGTGGTGAACACAGCCTCGCTGTGTGGATTCACGCCGCAATATCAGGGGCTTCAGGCGCTGTGGCAGGACTATCGCGATCGCGGCCTGGTGGTCGTCGGCGCGCCGTCAAACGACTTCGGCGGGCAGGAGCCGAAAAGCGAAAGCGAGATCAAGGAATTCTGCCAGGGCGCGTTTGGGGTCAACTTTCCTCTCACCGAGAAAATCCAGGTAAAGGGGCCGGACGCGCATCCGTTTTACCAGTGGGCGCGCGAGACCGGCGGCGAGAGCCTTGC
>CAZNGB010000131.1:1387-5720 GCA_964572465.1 uncultured Hyphomicrobiaceae bacterium | reverse complement strand
CCGGCGGCGCGCAGCCCCTCCGCCAGGCACGCATGGATTGCCTGGCTGGAATGCACACTGTCCGAGCCGGGCCGCAGAATCGCGGCGTTGCCGGATTTCAGGCACAACGCGCCGGCATCGGCGGTGACGTTCGGGCGGCTTTCGAAGATGATGCCGATGACGCCGATGGGCGTGCGCACCCGGCTGATATTGAGTCCGTTAGGCCGTGTCCATTCCGCGATGACCTTGCCGACCGGATCGTCCAGCGCCGCGATGTCCTCCAGCGCGGCAGCAATCGCGCCGATGCGCCTATCATCGAGCCGCAGACGGTCGATCGCGGCGCTGGGCCGCCCCTGCTGCTCAGCCGACGCCAGATCGCGCGCATTGGCGGCGATAATAGCTTTGACACTTCTGCGAAGGGCCGCCGCGGCCGCTTTTAATGCGGCGTTCCTGGTCGCGGCGTCCATGTTGGCCAGCACACGCGCCGAAGCGCGCGCAGCCTCACCCAACTCCGCCATGATGGCAGCGAGCGGCTTGTCGGCCGTTTGCTGCGCGTTCTGTTGCATCACGTTTCTCCCGCCTTCGGACCGGCCACCGGCTCGGCGTTCTCACCATCTCGCGCGCCCGCGCTTAGCGCCATGTCATCCCGGTGGATCATCTCATCACGTCCACGATAGCCCAGTATCCGTTCGATCTCGCGGCTCTTGCGCCCGATGAGCAGCCGCGCATCGCCGCTGGAGTAAGCCGAAAGACCGCGCCCGACCACATTGCCCTGCCGATCCTCGATCGTGACCGTGTCGCCGCGCTCGAAAATGCCCTCAACATCAACAACGCCCGCTGGCAACAGGCTGCGCCCCGACTTCAGCGCGGCCACCGCGCCATCGTCGATCACCAGCACGCCAGCAGCGTCGAGCCGCCCGGCGATCCAGCGTTTGCGCGCCGCGAGCGGGGTCGAATGGGCCACGAACACAGTACATGGCGCACCTTGCGAGAGCGCGGCGAGCGGGTGGTCGCGCTTGCCCAGCGCTACGATCATGTTGGTGCCCGCCGCGACGGCGATCTTGCCTGCCTCGATCTTTGTGACCATGCCGCCGCGCGACAACTCCGTACCCGCGTCGCCCGCCATGGCCTCGATCTCCGGCGAAATATGCTGCACGACATCAAGCCGCCTGGCGTTCGGGTGGCTATGCGGCGGTGCTGTGTACAGCCCGTCCACATCAGACAGCAGCACCAGGCAATCCGCGCTGATCATAGACGCGACACGGGCGGCCAAGCGGTCATTGTCGCCATACCGGATTTCGCTGGTCGCCACGGTGTCATTCTCGTTGACCACCGGCACCGCACCGAAGCTCAGAAGCGTGCGGATCGTGCTGCGCGCATTGAGATATCGCCGGCGCTGTTCGGTGTCGCCCAATGTGAGAAGGATCTGCGCAGCCGCTAGCCCGCGATCCGACAGCATCTGGCGATAGGCGTGGGCCAGGTCGATCTGACCGACCGCCGCCGCCGCCTGGCTTTCCTCCAGCTTGAGCGGCCCGCCCGGCAGCCGCAGCGCGTGACGCCCGAGCGCGATCGCGCCGGAGGATACCAGCACGACCTGCTTGCCTTCGGCTTTCAGCGCGGCGATGTCGTCGATCAGCGATACGAGCCAGGCTTCGTTCAGCCGTCCGGTCGCGGCGTCGGCCAGCAGCGCCGAGCCGATCTTCACGACGATAAGATGCGCGCCCTTCCATTCCGCTCTGACTTCAGGCATGGGAAAATTCCGCTTCAAGTTCCGGGCCATCTATGCGGCGGCGCGCGTGCCCGCGCAAGGGTGGACTAAGGCTGCCAGTTACTCTGCGGCGCGGCTTCGGCGGCCTCATCGGCCTTGGCCTCGTTGATGTACGCGCCCAATGCAAACAGCGCCGCGCGCACATTCTGGCCTGACACGGCGGAGAGCAGCATGGGCTTTTGCCCGCATTCCGCGGCCAACAGCGCCTGTTTGCGCGCAGCCTCTTCGGCGTCGACAGCATCGCACTTGCTAAGCGCCACGATCTCCGGCTTGTTTGCCAGCTCGGCGTCGTAAGCCGCGAGTTCGCCGCGCACAACGCGGTAGTCCTGCGCGGCATCATCACCGGTCGCATCCACGAGATGCAGCAGCACGCGGGTGCGCTCGACATGGCCCAAGAAGCGGTCGCCGATGCCCGCGCCTTCATGCGCCCCCTCGATCAGCCCGGGAATATCGGCCAGCACAAAGTCGACATCATCCACCTTCACCACCCCAAGGTTCGGGTGCAGCGTTGTGAATGGGTAGTCCGCGATTTTCGGCTTGGCGGCGCTCACGGCAGCGAGAAATGTCGATTTGCCCGCATTTGGCAAGCCCACCAGACCGGCATCCGCGATGAGCTTGAGGCGCAGCCAGATCGTCATCTCCGTGCCCGGCTGGCCTGGATTGGCATGGCGCGGCGCCTGGTTGGTCGAGGTCTTGAACCGCGCGTTGCCAAAACCGCCATTGCCGCCGCGCGCCAAAAGGACGCGCTCGCCCGGCTCCGTGAGGTCGGCCAGCAGCGTTTCGTTGTCTTCCGCGAAAATCTGCGTGCCCGGCGGCACTTTGAGCACGACATCGTCCCCGCCCGCTCCGGTGCGGTTGCGTCCGGCCCCGTCCATGCCGCGACCGGCCTTGTAGTGCTGCTGAAAACGGAAGTCTATCAGGGTGTTAAGATTATCAACGCACTCCGCCCAGACATCGCCGCCGCGCCCGCCATCGCCGCCATCCGGTCCGCCATACTCGACGAATTTTTCCCGCCGAAAGGAGAGGCTGCCATTTCCGCCATTTCCGGAACGGATATACACCTTAGCTTGATCGAGGAATTTCATCTTGAATCGGTCCTTAACTGAACGCGGCGCGTATGGCATACCGCGTCGGCGGAACACCGCGTGTCAGCATATGGAGTGAGGTCGTGTCCCAATTCTGGATTGTCTCGGGCGTGTCGCTTGCAAGTTTCGTCGGCATGGAAGCTTGTGCCTGGCTTGTGCATCGCTACATCATGCATGGCCCGCTCTGGTTTATCCATAAGACGCACCATCGCCCACGCCGCGGCGCGTTTGAGTGGAACGATCTCTTCGCTGTTCTGTTTGCTGTCATCGCCGCGCCGCTGTTCTATTTCGGCTTGCAGGGCAATGCGATCGCGCTGGGCATTGGGCTTGGCATGACCGGCTACGGATTTGCCTATTTCCTTGTCCATGACGTGTTGGTTCACCGGCGGATTGGCCACCGGTTCATCCCGCAAAGCGGCTACCTGCGTCGGGTCCATCAGGCGCATCACATGCACCACGCCGTGCGCGAGCGCAATGGCGCGGTGTCGTTCGGCTTCCTGATCGCGCCACGTCCAGAAAGGCTGGCGAAAAAGCTGCAACAGCGCAACGGCCAGAACGCGCCAGCTGAATAATCCAAACGCAGCGGTGGGCGTCCCTCATCATTTGAGTTATCCTAGCGTCGAGCTCAGGAATATCGCGAGGGCTGCGGTGTGGACACGCGAGACGGCGATCGCTTATCTGAACGAGACTTTAGATACCCTCCGCCATCAGGATGATCTCAGCCCGGATAACCCCCGCGTCACGGACTGCCTTAGCCGCCTCGTGACAACCCTGCGAGCCTGGCACGCATGCGGCTTCGGGGCCGGGCTGGCGCAAGAACCGGCACTCGCCACGGCACGGACAGAACTGCCGGCGCTGTGCGCTGTCGCCGAGTGCCATCTTGAAAAATGGTGGTGCCGCAAGGCTTTGGCAAGCAGCGCGCCGGAGCGGACGCTCTCGCAGTTCTGGTATCTGCAGAATTACCTGAGCCTTCACGAGGCGGAAACCGCGCTTGCCGGGCCGAATGCGCTACGCGAGGCGGTGTTCCTCGGCTGCGGCGCCTTGCCGCTCACCGCGATCCTGCTGGCCCAGGGAGACGCGCACGCGCGCGTGGCTTGCGTGGATGCCGATGCGCAGGCCTGCACGCTGGCCGATTCGCTGATCCGCGCGCTCGGTCTGCATAAGCGCATCGAGATCATCCATGCGCGCGCGCAATCTTACGTGGTCGCTGAAGGCGCCACCGTGATTTGCGCCAGCTTGCTGGACGCGCCAGGCCTTTATGCCCATTTGGGAGCATGCGGCGCGGCGCGGGTGCTGATCCGCGATGTCGAGGGCGTTTATTGCTGGCTCTACCGGCCTGCGGACCGGCCAGGCCCGCCATTTCGTGAGCGCGCCAAGACGACACCCAACTCCGCGCGCATCAACATCACGCGTGATTTCCAGCGTGCATTCGCCTCCGCGAAGCTTGCGGCTGGCTTTCTTTGTTCTTAAATGATATCATGATATCAAAATGAATGACTTG
>CAZNGB010000131.1:0-1287 GCA_964572465.1 uncultured Hyphomicrobiaceae bacterium | reverse complement strand
CAAAATGAATGACTTGAAGGAGGCGCTGCATGGCGCAGTTGATTGTTCGGAATATCGAGGAAGAGGTCAAGGAGCGGCTGGCGCGGCGTGCTCGCGCGCATGGCCATAGTATGGAAGAGGAAGTGCGGCGCATTCTCCGTGATGCTGTCGGCGATAAGGCGCGCCTCTCCGGCGAGCCGGGCCTGGGCACACAGCTCGCGCAGCATTTCGCTAAGTATGGCCTTGAGGACGTAGAGTTGCCCGAGATCAAGCGCCAGCAGGCGCGGCCTGCGCTTTTCGATTAGCGAAACGCGGCGCGCAGCAGCCCGGCTGGCATGATCATCCTAGACACTAATGTCATCTCGGCCTGTATGCGTGCACGAACGAACAGCCCCGTGTTGGCCTGGCTCGACCGACAGCCGCAGCACGACCTGTGGACAACCACGGTCTGCCTGTTCGAGCTCCGTTACGGCATCGAAAATCTGCCAAACGGTGATGGATTCCGCACTTATCTGGAAACAGGCTGGTTCGAGTTGAAAAGCCGGTTGCTGGGCGACCGGATTCTGGAGTTCGACATGCTGGCGGCTGACAAGGCGGCGCAGATCGCCGCTGAACGCCGCAAGCATGGGCGCAGCGTCGAATTCCGCGACACCTTCATCGCCGGGATCGTGCGCGCGCACGGCGCCACGCTTGCCACACGCAACCTTCGCGACTTCGACGACGCGGGCATCGCGTTGGTGAATCCGTGGACCGACACCGCAAACTGACTTGCCAAGACAGGGCCTGCCAAGACCGGGCTTGCCAAGACTGGCCTTGCATTGATGCGGGGATAGCCTGATATACTTCGATACGGGAAGTTGGCTCCGGGCGCTTGCCTCGCCAACCGGGTCAGGTCCGGAAGGAAGCAGCCCCAACGAGTTTCAAGCGGGTCGGTGTCCAGCTTCCCACCCCTCAAACGTCGGTGGTGCAGCTTACAGCCGGTCTCCACTCTTGCTGAGAAGGCTCCCGGGCGAGCGATGAGCCGATCCTCCAAACAGTCTGGCGGCAAGCGCGCCGGTGCAGCCCGCAAATCAGAAGCGGCACAGCCCGCGGACCAGGCAGGCGCGCCTTATCTGGTGCTTGCGCGCAAATACCGTCCCCACCGCTTTGAAGATCTGATCGGCCAGGACGCGGTGGTCCGCACCCTGCGCAACGCGTTCGCCACGGGGCGGATCGCGCAGGCCTACATGCTCACCGGCGTGCGCGGCGTCGGCAAGACGACGACCGCCCGCATCCTCGCGCGCGCGCTCAACTATGCCAAGCCCGGCG
>CAZNGB010000130.1:0-5721 GCA_964572465.1 uncultured Hyphomicrobiaceae bacterium | reverse complement strand
AGCTCCATCAGCTCTTGCTGCTGGCGCATCCGGTCGTCTTTGTAGAGCTCGCGCAGACGCATCATCTCCGGCTGGAGCTTCTTCATCTTGCTCATCGACACATACGACTTGTTCGCGAGCGGGAAGAAGACGAGCTTGATGAGCACGGTCACGATGAGGATCGCGACGCCGAAATTGCCGACCAGGTTGTAGAAGAAATCAAGCGCGATAAACAGCGGCTTGGTGATGAAGTGGAACCATCCCCAGTCGATCAGCAATTCGAACTGCTGGATGCCCAGATCCGCTTCATAAGCGTCGATCAGGCTGCTTTCCTTGGCGCCCGCAAACAGCCGCGTCGTGACTTCGCTCGCGCCACCGCCGGCGACCAGGACCGGCTGAAGCAGATAATCCGTCTGGAAACGCGCCTGCATCCCCTGGCCATCGCCAACCAGACGCGCATCATACGCCTGATCCTGCGGCGGGATCAGAGTCGCTGCCCAATACTTGTCGGTGATGCCTACCCAGCCGCCGGTCGCGGAATATGTGCTTGGCGCAGCGGCCTCCAGCAGATCGCTGTAGTCGAACTCCAGCAGTCCTTCCTCACCGAACACGCCGATCGGCCCTTCATGCAGAATGAAAAAGCCTTGTGTATTCGGTATGCCGTGCCGCGAAATCAGGCCGTAGGGGAAGAGCTGGACCGCATCGCCGGTGTTGTTCTGCACCCGCTGGGTGATGGTGAACATATAGTTTTCGTCCACCTCAATGATCCGGCGGAACACCAGCCCCTCGCCGTTGTCATATACCAGCGTAACCGGATTGCCGGGTGTCAGGGTGCTGGACCCCTCGACACTCCACTGCGTCTCGGGGCCAGGGACGTTCACGCCCCCGCCAGCGATGGTCCAGCCGTGCTGGGCGTAGAAAGCTTGGTTCGGAGCGGGGCTGCCAGATGGCGAGAGCAGGGTGACGTTGGCGCTGTCCTTGTCGACGGCGACGCGGTAGTCCTTGAGGACAAGGTCATCGATGCGCCCGCCCTTCAGATTGATCGAACCGCGCAAGCTGGGCGTATCGATCGGCACACGCTGGGTCGTGGCAAGAGCGGCGTCACGCGTTGCTGTGGCGGCCGGCACGCCCGGCGCTCCTACGCCAGGCGCTGAACTCACACCAGGCTCGCCAAGGGCAGACGGCGCCGGCGTGCCAGTTTGCGACTGCCCCTCAGCGGGTGTCTGCTGCGTGGTTTGCTGCTGCGCCGCCTGTTGCTGGCGCTGCGCCTGTTGCTGCGGGCCGATCACCAGCGCTTGCCAGGCGAACAGCACAACCACCGACAGGACCACTGCCAGCAGTAGATTACGGTTCTTCTCGTCCATCAAAACCGGAGTACTCCCGCGCGTCTCACATGTGCAGCATATGGGGTGGGTTTAGCTTTTCGAAACCTGCCGCGCCAGCTATTTCAAGCGCCTTTTTTGCGCTGCGACGCTTGGTTGCGCCACATCCGCTGATCGGCGCTATTCACCTTTGCGAACGCTGTTTGCATATCCGACACGATACTGCTGAACTCACGCTCAAGCGCTGCCGCCCGCCCGATAACCACATAGTCGAAATTCCGCCGCGCCGCCAAAGGCGCGACCCGCCGCACGGCTTCCTTGAGCCGCCGTCGCGCCCGATTGCGACGCACGGCGCCGCCGCGTTTGCGCCCCTGCGGCCCCTCTTGGGCCACCGCATGGCGCGATACGGTGAAGCCGAAGCGTGGCCCTGCGCCTTCTGGCACGTGTTCTGGCTGCGGCGCGGCTTGCAAGACAAAGGCCGGCGTCACCCAGCGCCGCCCCGATTTCAGTCTGATGAAGTCCCGCCGGTCTTTCAACGTCTTAAGTCCCGCCATTACCGGCCGGCTTTCATTCGCGCCGCTTAGGCGGTCAGCTGCTTGCGCCGCCGCGCGCGCCTGCGCGCCATGATCTTCTGCCCTGATTTCGTGCTCATGCGCGCGCGGAAACCGTGCCTGCGCTTGCGCCGGAGCCTGCTAGGCTGAAAGCTGCGTTTCACCCCTGATCTCCATTCTCGGCCATATCCTCAATTTCTTGCGTGGTTATAGTGCTGGTTCGCTCCGCCTGTCCAGAGCGCCGGCCGATCACGCGGTCATCACCGCTGGCCACATCTCATCACGAGCGCTTGACAGGGCGTTCCCGCGCCGACGGCTTGCCTGTAGATAGGGTGCATGAATGATCACTCAACGGAGATTGGCGTGAGCCGTACACAAATCATAAAAATACCAGCCGTCGCTCTTGGCATAACGCTGGTGGTGGGCTTGACCCTGCTGGCTGAGCTTCTTGCTGGCTCAGGCGCGCGCGCTGGCGAGCTGGCCCAACGCTTCGCCGCGCATGATCCGCGCTCCGAGCGCACCATCGACCATTCCGCCTGGGATGCGATGCTGAAGGAATATGTCGAAGCCGACGGCCACCTGAACCGCGTCGACTACGCGGCATGGAAGCGCGAAAGCCGCGATACCTTACTGAGCTACATCACCCGGATGGAACAGGCCGATGTGGCGAGCCTGACGCGCGCAGAGCAATATGCCTACTGGGTCAATCTTTACAATGCCGTCACGGTCGCGCTGATCCTCAAGCATTACCCGGTGGACAGCATCCGCGACATCGACATCTCGCCGGGGTTCTTCTCCAACGGGCCGTGGGGCGCGAAGCTGGTCGAGATCGGCGGCGTGAAACTGAGCCTCGACAACATCGAGCATGACATTCTGCGGGTGAACTGGGACGATCCGCGCGTGCATTACGCGGTCAACTGCGCGTCCGTCGGTTGCCCCAACCTTGCACGCGACGCCTACACCGGCGACAAGCTGGACGCGCAACTCGACGCCGCCGCCCGTGCCTACATCGCCAGCCCGCGCGGCCTGCGCTTTGACGGCGGCCGCGCCACCGCATCGAAAATCTATAGCTGGTACGACGAGGACTTCGGCAATTCCGAAGCCGGCGTCATTGCGCACATGCGCCGACACGCCCAAGGCGAAACGGCCGAGCGCCTCGCCGGGCTGTCATCCATCGACAATTACGAATACGACTGGGGGCTGAACGATGTCCGGCCGTGAATTCAACGCCACACCCAGCGGGGCACAAGCGGTGAAACAGAACGACAAGAGACCTGAGGACGCTGAACAGCGGGACGCGCCGCACGCTGAGCCTAGCAAGGCTGTGTCCCGCCGCCCGCTGTGGCGCCGGGTTCTGCCGCTTGCCATCCTCGCAGCCGTGGCCGGGTTGATCCTCTCGCAAGGCTGGCACAACCTGATCTCGTTCGAGCAACTCGCGCTGAACCAGCAGGCGCTGCAAACATGGATCGGGGAACACCTGATCAGCGCGCTCGCGGTCTACTCGGCGATCTACGTGCTCGTGGTGGCGCTTTCGCTGCCGGGCGGAGCCGTGCTCACGGTCGCGGGCGGGCTGCTGTTCGGCTGGCTGATCGGCGGGCTCATCACTGTTGTCGCGGCGACGCTCGGGGCAACTGCGATCTTCCTGATCGCACGCTCATCATTGGGCGAGCCGCTGGCCGCGCGCGCCGGGCCGTGGCTCGGCAGGTTCCGCGCTGGCTTTCAGGAGAATGCGCTCAGCTACCTGCTGTTCCTGCGGCTCGTACCGGTGTTCCCGTTCTGGGTCGTGAACCTCGCGCCTGCGCTGCTCGGCGTATCCTTGCGCCAATACGTGATCGCGACCGCGCTTGGCATCATTCCTGGCACCTTTGCGTTCGCGTTCGCAGGGGCAGGGCTGGACAGCGTGCTGGCCGCCCAACGACAGGCCTTAGAGGCGTGTCAGGCCGGGCGCGCGCCCGGTGATCCGCCGTGCAGCTTCCAGTTCGATCCAGGCACGCTGATCACGCCTGAATTGCTGATTGCCTTCGCCGCGTTGGGAGTTGTTGCGCTGATCCCCGCGATCGTGAAGAAACTGAAGAAACAGCCCGGGGCGTGATGCGAGGCGAGCCCGCGCAGGCCTGAACAAGCAGAGGGGGCATATCATGGCGGAGCAGTTGAGGCCCGACCTGTGCGTGATCGGCGCAGGCTCCGGCGGGCTGTCGGTGGCGGCGGCGGCCGCGCAGTTCGGTGTCGATGTCGTGCTGATCGAGCGCGACAAGATGGGCGGCGACTGTCTGAATTACGGCTGCGTACCGTCCAAGTCGCTGATCGCGGCGGCCAAGCGCGCTCACATGATGCGCAGTTCCGGCCCGTTCGGCCTCAAACCGCTGGAGCCGGCGGTCGAGTTCGACCGGGTGCACGACCACATCCACGAGGTCATCGCGGCGATTGAACCGAACGACTCGGTGGAGCGGTTCACTGGGTTGGGTGTCAACGTCATCAAGGGCGAAGCCCGCTTCCGCGACAAGGAGACAGTCCTCGCCGATGGGCGCGAGATCAAGGCGCGCCGTTTCATCATTGCGACCGGCTCGTCGCCCGCGTTGCCGCCGATCCCGGGTATCGAGCGCGTGCCGTATCTCACCAACGAAACGATCTTCGACAACAAACGGAAGATCGAGAAGCTGATCGTCGTGGGCGGAGGGCCGATCGGTATGGAGCTGGCGCATGCCTTCCGCCGTCTCGGAAGCGAAGTCGCGGTGCTGGAAGCGTTCAAGCCGCTGGCCAAGGAAGACCCGGAGCTGGCCGAGGTGGTACTGCGCCAGATGCAGGCCGACGGCGTCGAGATCATCGCCGATGCGCGCGTCGAGCGCTTCGAGCCGTTCGGCGAGCGTGTCCAGGTGCGCTTCACCCGCGCAGGCCAGCCCTATGCCATCGACGGCTCGCATCTGTTGCTGGCGACCGGCCGGCGGCCCAACATCGAGAAGCTGAACCTGGACAGCGCCGGCGTGCGCCACGACCGCACCGGCATCAAGGTCGACAAGGGCCTGCGCACCAGCAACCGTCGCATCTATGCGATCGGCGACGTCACCGGCGGGCTGCAGTTCACCCATGTCGCCAACTACCACGCCAGCGTTGTCATCAAGAACGCGCTGTTCCGCCTGCCCGCCAAGGCCAACAACGACATCCTCCCGCGCGTCACCTTCACCGACCCGGAGCTCGCGCAGATCGGTTTGACCGAAGACGAGGCGCGGAAGAAACACGGCAATATCCACGTTTATCGCTGGCCCTATAGCGACAACGACCGCGCCCAGGCCGAGCGCGCGACCCATGGCTTCGTAAAGGTCATCACCACCAAGCGCGGCAAGGTGATCGGCGCCAGCATGGTCGGTGAGCACGCCGGCGAACTGATCCAGATGTGGAGCCTGCCGGTGCAAAAGGGCATGAAAATCGGCGCGCTCGCCAGCATCGTTTCACCCTACCCAACCCTCGCAGAAATCAACAAGCGCGCGGCGATAAACTTCTATACACCGAGCCTGACCAACCCGCTGATCCGACGCGTCATTGGCTTCGCGCGGAAATTGGGTTAAACCGGAAGCAGTTATTGATCTGCGCTCTCGCGGTTCGGCTGCGGGGGCGTGTAGCTGTATTCTGGGGAACGCCGTGACCGTGTTGTTGCCCGGCACTGGCGCGAAGCAAAACGGCCAGAGCACCTCGCCGGAGAAATCGCACCGAGCCGAACGCAAGCGCCGCGTCATACGCATGGGGCTGTCAGCCAAGCTGCTGTGGCTGACGATCCTGTTCGTGATGATTGCGGAAGTGCTGATCTTTGTGCCTTCGGTCGCGAACTACCGCAAGACCTGGCTCGAAGAACGGCTGATGGCGGCGCGGATTGC
>CAZNGB010000129.1:0-5784 GCA_964572465.1 uncultured Hyphomicrobiaceae bacterium | reverse complement strand
TTGGCCGGCCGGCTTGCAGCCACGTTAAACAACTCGCTAAAAGGCCGCCGCTTCCGCGATCCGGCCCCGGCGAGACCAGCGCAGCCGGCTGTGCAGCTTCAAGCCGAAACAACGCGAAGCGGAGCGTTAACAACAATTGCCGACCGATCTGACACACCCGATAGACCACGCACTGATCCCGGTCAGCGCTTTGGAAGCGTTCGACGAAGGCGAACCGATCCGGCTTGACTGCGGCCATGACCTTGCGCCGTTCTCCATCGCCTATCAGACCTATGGCAGGTTGAACGACGCCCGCACTAACGCGGTGATGATCTGCCATGCGCTGACCGGGGACCAATACGCCGCCGACACGCACCCGCTAACTGGCAAGCCCGGCTGGTGGTCGCGCATGATCGGTCCTGGCAAGCCGATCGACACAAACCGTTACTTCGTGATTTGCTCCAACGTGCTCGGCGGCTGCATGGGCTCCACCGGCCCGGCCTCCATCAATCCGGCGACCGGCAAGCCCTATGGCCTCGACTTCCCCGTCATCACGATTGCCGACATGGTGCGCGCGCAAGCCCGGCTGATCGAGCGTCTCGGCATCCCCTCGCTGTTCGCGGTCGTCGGCGGCTCGATGGGCGGGATGCAGGTGCTGGAGTGGGCGGTCAGCTATTCCGACAAGGTGTTTTGCGCGATCCCGATCGCGGCGGCGGCGCGCCATTCCTCGCAAAATATTGCGTTTCATGAAGTAGGGCGGCAGGCGGTGATGGCCGATCCGGACTGGCGCGGTGGGCGCTATCTGGAGGCGGGCGTGCGTCCGCGCAAAGGCCTGGCTGTGGCACGCATGGCCGCGCACATCACCTATCTGTCCGACGAAGCGCTGCACCGCAAGTTCGGGCGCAACCTGCAGGATCGCGAGAGCGTGACATTCGGCTTCGACGCCGATTTTCAGGTTGAAAGCTATCTGCGCCATCAGGGCATGAGCTTTGTCGACCGGTTCGACGCCAACACCTATTTGTATATCACCCGCGCGATGGACTATTTCGATCTGGCCAAGGATCATGGCGGCAGCCTGGCGCAGGCGTTCGGCAAGGCCCGCAGCCGCTTCTGCGTCGCTTCGTTCACCAGTGACTGGCTATACCCCACGCGCGAAAGCCGCGAAATCGTTCAGGCGCTCAATGCTGTCGCGGCCAATGTCAGCTTCGTTGAGATCGAATCGGACAAGGGCCACGACGCCTTCTTGCTCCACGAGCCGGAATTGTTCGACGCAGTCCGCGGTTTTCTGAGCGCGGCGGCCGAGCGCCGCGGGTTGTAAGGGATAGCCGAATGGACGTACGCACACCGGGCACAGGCAGCCGCGTCGATCACCTGCTCATCGCGGAGATGGTGAAGCCGGGCGCGCGCGTGCTCGACATCGGCTGCGACACTGGCGAGTTGCTCAAGCTGCTGGAGAATTTCCGCGACGTTGACGGACGCGGCGTGGAACTCAGCCAGTCAGGCGTGAACTTCTGCGTGGCCAAGGGGCTGTCGGTGGTTCAGGGCGACGCCGACCGCGACCTCGAGAATTACCCGGATCAGGCGTTCGACTACGCGATCCTGAGTCAGACGCTTCAGGCCACGCGCCGGCCGAAATATGTCGTCCAGCAGCTTCTGCGTATCGGCCGCTATGCCATCGTCTCGTTCCCGAATTTTGGGCACTGGCGCATCCGCTTGAAGATCTTGTTCAACGGTCGGATGCCCGTGACGGAAAACCTCTCTGAAGCCTGGTACGACACGCCGAACATCCACTTTTGTACGATCAAGGACTTTATCAGCCTGTGCGAGGAAGTGGACGCAAAGATCGTGAAGCCGGTCGCGCTCAACTCATACGGCCGGCCATTACGCATCGGTCTGCCGCTGAGCTGGCAGAACCTATTCGGCGAGCAGGCGGTGTTCTTGCTCACGCGCAAATAGCCGACGTTGACGCGAAAGTGAACGGCGCTCTTGCGTGTTCCGCGTGAAAGCCGGCCGCGCGATGGCCGGGCGCGCCACCGCTCGTTGCAGGCGCACCTCCGCGGGGCCGATCAGCCCGTGCAACTCCTTGCGAGCCTCGATCACCAGTACACCCGACAGCGCTGGCCAGATCCGCCGGCCCGCGCGCTCCCAGGCAGGCGCAGCATGCAGCATGATGGGCCAGCTCACGGGCGGCATGAACAGCGAGGGCAGGCTGGCCTGCTGCGAGAACATTGCGCTTTCCAGTTTGCGCGTGATCTGCCCTTCGCTGTAGGGATGCCCGGCGCCTAGCGGCGTATGGTCCGCGCGCGCCCACAGACCTTTGCGGTTCGGGACCATCAGCATCAGCCGGCCTTCCGGGCGCAAGACCCGCCAGAATTCGCGCAACAGCGCGTGGCTATCATCACTGAACTCAAGGCAGTGCGCGGCGAGCAGGCAATCGACCGAGTTATCCGGCAGCGGCAGATCGGGCTCTTCAAACATCGCGGCAATGTTTCGCCCATCGCCTGGCCAGTAGATGACGCCTTGGGGCCGCGGCATCAGCGCGACGACCCGCTCGGCATCGGCCTTGAGCGCGCGCAGATAAGGCGTCGCGTACCCCACCCCGGCCACGCACAGCCCGTGCACGTCGCGCCACTGGGAGCGAATGCGCAGCGCGATCAGGTGCCGCGCCACATGGCCCAGTGGGCTCGCGTAGAAATCGAGGAGGTCTTGCAACCCCGGACGTAACATGGCTTCACCCACCGCATGGCAAGCGCCTCGCCGGGGCTGCTTGCCCAGCGTCTACCGCCTGCTGCCCATTGCGAGCGATCCCGTAAATGTTAGATTTCTCTCAACCAGGTTGTTGCAAGAGGAACCACCGCAATGCTCGAAGTTTACCAGTTCATGTGCCGCTCCGACAATTTCGGCGTGTTGATCCATGATCCTGACACCGGCATGACCGCCGCGATCGATGCGCCGGAGGCTGATGCTGTGCGCGGGTCGCTCGCTGCGAAGGGCTGGTCGCTCACGCATATTCTCGTGACGCATCACCACCCGGATCATGTCGCTGGCGTCGAGACGCTGAAGAACGAAACAGGATGCACCGTGACCGGCCCGGCCAAGGGACGTATCAGCGGCGTGGATACCGGGCTGAGCGAGGGCGAGACCTACGCGTTCGGAGGATACGAAGCGCAGGTGCTGGAAACGCCAGGGCACACGCTCGATCACATTGTCTATTTCTTCCCCGAACCGGGGCTGTTGTTCGCCGGTGATACGCTTTTTTCGCTCGGCTGCGGTCGCGTGTTCGAGGGCACGCCGGACCAGATGTGGGCCTCTTTGCAAAAACTGATGCGCCTGCCGCGCGATACGCAGATCTATTGCGGCCACGAATATACCCTGACCAATGCCGAGTTCGCGCTCACCGTCGAATCAGGCAATGACGCGCTGCAGGAGCGCGCGGCAGAGGTGCGCCGCCTGCGCAGTGAAGGCAAGCCAACTTTGCCCACAACTTTGGGTAGTGAACTGGAAGTCAACCCTTTCCTGCGCCCGGACTCAACCGAAATCCGCCAGACACTGGGGATGGAAGGCGCTTCCGACGAGGCTGTCTGGGCCGAACTGCGCCAGCGCAGGAACCGGCACTGACTGCGGGTATCATGTGGATGAAGCATCCGGGGCCAACATGCTGAGGGGAGAGCACTTGCCCCGGCGGAACGATTGGCCTTTAATAAATGTCGCGGGACATTGTCCCAAAGGGGCGCGGTTTTATATCCGGCAGTTGCGAAAGATGCGGCACACTTTTCGCAATCGGGGTTGAAGCCACCTTGACAACACGTTGAGACCGGAGTTGCCCGACTGACGGTGGGGCGGCTGACCGAGCGACGCTAGTTGCTCGCAGCTACAAACGTCTCCGGCTAGATTTTGACGGATGCGGCGCGCCTGCGACGGGCTGGCGCAACAGTGGGGCAGGATAATGCAAGCGGAGCAAAGGGGGGCTTTCCTCTCCGCGCTATTTGTCGATTACGACAACGTCTATCTCTCGCTGAAACGCCGGAGCGAGGAGGCAGCCGCGCGCTTCGCTCAAGCTCCGGCGAACTGGCTGCAGGCGCTGGTCTCCGACAGGTTTGTGCGCCGCGAAACCGACGCGCTCGCCCCGCGCCGCCGGCTCGTGGTCAACCGTGTTTACGGCAATCCCGTACCGCGCCGCTCAGGCCGGGAAGGGCCAAACGACCCGAATTCGTTTATCTTTGTGCGCCACCACTTCATCCGCGCAGGCTTCGAGGTGATCGACTGCCCGCCGCTGACCGCGCAACTCAAGAACGGCTCGGATATCCGTATGGCTATCGACGTGCGCGACATGATCGAGCATCGCACGCGCTTTGATGAATTCATCCTGTTATCGGGCGATGCAGACTTTACGCCAGTCCTGCATCGCCTGCGCGAATATGACCGCCAGGTGGTGATTTACTCCAACGACCACACCGCCCAGCCTTATGCTGCGCTGTGTGACGGCCGCGTCGAGGAAACTGACTTTACCGAGTTCCTGCTGTCCGACGCCCTGCCAGCACCGGAGTGGGAAGATCGCGGAACGCTCGCTCGTGACACGGGTCATGCCGAAGCTGCGGCGCGCGCCGTGGGGCAGGCGGTTCATCAGGCGCTGGGGCACGACCCTTCCGGCCATACCCCCGCCGTGGCCGAGCCCGCGAGCCAATCGGCGCGCACCAGCGGGCAGGCGGAAGAGCCGGCAATTCGCGCGCTTATGGACGATTTCCGCCAGATCGCGAACGAAATCCTCAACCTTGTTATTCTGGCCGTTCGCGAGGCCGAGAAGCCCGTCCCCATTGCGTTTCTGGCCAATCGCGCCATGAAGGAACTGGGGCACGCCAAGACAGTCGGGACCAACTGGGCCGGCTGCGGCGGCTTCCTGAATTTCCTGTCTCGCAACTTGCCTGATGATCTGCGCCTGAGCGAAGCTCCCCCGCATTCGGTCTATGATCCTGCGCGTCATCAAGTTGAAGGCAGCGCGGAAGAGGAACAGCGCCAGAGCGGCCTGCAACGCGCCACAACGCCGACGGCGCCAGGCGCGGAGGGTAACCGCCTTTCGGACCTCCAGAATTCGATTACACGTATTTATGAGGCATCCAAGGCGCCGCCGCTGCCGCCAAGCGAATATCAGCTGCTATTCAACCTGATCGCGGCGGAAGTCAGCGAGCGTGGCTTTCAGCCCGGTCGCACGGTGGATGCGGTGATGGCGCGGGCGGAGGAAAACGGCGTTCGCTTCGCGCAGCAAGATGTCAGCTTCGTTGTCAGCGCGGTTGACGATGTGGATCCATGGTTGGAGCATTCCCGGACGCCAGGCGCGATCGCACGGGCTTATCGCGAGGTCATTCTTTCACGCTGTCGCAAGGGGGGGCTTGAGCTAACGGATGATGAGCATCAGCTCATCGAGGTGTGGTTCGGGGCGGCTCAGTGGGGCAGTGGGTCCGCAGGCCAAGGGTCGGAATCGCCCAGCAAGCCACCGGCGTCTGGAAGTGCCCGGCCGAACATACCATTGCCGCCTGACTTCGACGACGCCCAGGCCAACGCGCCGCGGCGCGAACTTGGCGGCTACAACCGCAGTCTCAAGCGGCACGGTTGAAGCGGCGGTCCGCCGAGCGCATTTCAAGCGAAAACATGTACCGCATCTGCGTCAGAGCGCGGTTTGACAGGTCTGGGAAAGCATGTCAAAAGCTGATGGACGCGTGCGGACGGGGCCCATAGCTCAGCTGGTAGAGCAACTGACTTTTAATCAGTAGGTCGCAGGTTCGAACCCTGCTGGGCTCACCAACAAAC
>CAZNGB010000128.1:0-5820 GCA_964572465.1 uncultured Hyphomicrobiaceae bacterium | reverse complement strand
TCGCCGGATTGCGCGGCAACGGACTGCGCAATTTCCCCGGCGCTCTCGCCCGTCTCGCGGGCGCCTTCCGCGGCCGACCCCGCGGCCTGCGACGCTTCATGCTCCAGCTTTTGCGCCCAGCTCTGCGCGGTTTCGCTTGTCTGCTCGGCGACGGACTGGGCGAACTGCTGCACACTTTCGCTCGCTTCCCGGGCGGTGTCCGCAGCCTGTTGCCCGACCTCAGGCGCACGCTCCGCGACAGCCTGCGCCCAGCCCTGCGCGGTTTCCCCGGCCTTTGCCGCGACGGATTGTGCGAATTGAGACGCGTTTTCGCTCGCCTCGCGCGTACGCTCCGCGGCGCTCTGTGCAACTTCCGGCGCCTGCTGCTCCAGCGTCTCAGCCCAGCTCTTCGCTGTCTCGCTGGCCTTGCCCGCCACGGACTCGGCAAACGACTGCACGGTCTCACCCGCTTCACGAGCGCGTTGCGTGGCGTCGCTCACGACCTCAGATGCGCTGCCTTCCAACGACTGCGCCCAACTCTGTGCTGTCTCGCCGGACCTCTCCGCCACGGATTGGGCGAACTGCTGGATTGTCATGCCGGCCTCGCGCGCGACGGCCCCGGCGGCCATCGCCGTTGAGGCAGCCTTCATATAAAAATCGTTCCCGGCGAGGTCCGCCTCAGCCGGAGCCGGTGCGGCGGCAGCGCCCGCCTCAGTCGCATGGGCCTGTTCAAAGTTGCGCGGGGGCAGTTCCAGGCCGTGGCGTGCGCGAATACCATCCATCTCGAACACGACGGCGCGGAGAAACTCTTCGCCCGCCTCGCCCGACGCCTTGGCCTGGCGAACCTCCTCGGCGAGTTCCTCAAGCCGGCTGGTCGCCTTGAAATAATCATTGCCGGACAGCTTGTGCTCAGCCTGAGCGCGCACAGCGCTCAATTCCTCGGCTACGACGTCGACGTCACTCGGAAATACGTTCATAGTTCAGGCCCCATACGATCGGATATCTGACAGGACGGCTACGCAGCGACGAAGGCCGCGAAGCCAGATTTTCTTGTGCCGATAGCGCCCACGCTTGCGCGCGCATGTGGCAAGAACGCCCTAGCCGAACCGCGCGCGCGACACCTCCATCGCGTCCTCAAACGTGCGCAAACCACCATGCGGCGCATTCACTAGCACAGCCATGTTACCCGGACGATGTTCGTTGCGCCACATGCGCATATGCGCTTTTGGTATGTCATGCCACGGAAAAACCTCCGACATGCATGGGTCGATGCGGCGCTCGAGCACCAGCTTGTTCGCCTGAGACGCCTGCATGAGGTTCGCAAAGTGAGAGCCCTGCACGCGCTTCTGATGCATCCAGAGATAGCGCGCATCGAGTGTGAGCTTGTAGCCGGTAGTGCCTGCGCAGATCACGACCATCCCGCCGCGCTTGACCACGAAGACGGACACCGGGAACGTCGCCTCGCCGGGGTGCTCAAACACGAAGTCGACATTCACGCCCTTGCCGGTCGTATCCCAGATTGCCTTGCCGAATTTGCGGACCTCTTGCACCCATGCCTGATATTCCTCGGTGCCGACGCCCGGCATCTCGCCCCAGCAGTTGAAATCCTTGCGATTGATGACGCCTTTCGCGCCGAGCGAGAGCACGAAGTCGCGCTTGTCCTCGTCGGAGATCACGCCGATCGCATTCGCGCCGGAGGTCGCGCAGAGCTGGATGGCCATCGAGCCGATGCCACCGCTCGCGCCCCAGACGAGCACGTTATGCCCCGGTCGCAGCACATGAGGGCGGTGTCCGAACAGCATCCGGTAGGATGTCGCGAGCGTCAGCGTATAGCAGGCGGACTCTTCCCACGTTAGGTGCTTCGGGCGCGGCATCAGCTGGCGGTCCTGAACGCGCGTGAACTGGCCGAAAGAGCCGTCCGGCGTTTCGTAGCCCCAGTTGCGTTGGCTGGGCGACAGCATCGGGTCACCGCCATTGCATTCCTCGTCATCGCCGTCGTCCTGGTTGCAGTGAATGACGACCTCGTCGCCCACCTTCCAGCGCTTGACCTTGGAGCCGACGGCCCAGACGACGCCGGCTGCGTCCGAACCTGCGACCTGATAGGGATTTTTGTGGATGTCGAGAGTGGAGACCGGCTGACCGAGACAGGCCCAAACGCCATTGTAGTTGACGCCCGCCGCCATCACGAGCACCAGCACCTCATGGCTGTCAAGCTCCCAGGTCGGGACCACCTCCATCTGCATCGCCTGCTCGGGCGGCCCATGCCGCTCTTTGCGGATGACCCAGGCGTACATCGACTTCGGCACATGTCCGAGCGGGGGAATCTCACCGATTTCGTAGAGGTCTTTATACTCTGGCCCGCCCGGGGCGGTGTTGGCGATGGCGGGTTCGCTCATTCGTTTCCTCCTTGGGCCTGCGACCAAGTCGCCGAAGCAACGCCGGGTGCAGCACAACTGCCTAATCCACAAGCTTTCTGATCGTTGGCCAATCATGAATCGATTTCAAGAGTTTTTTGCAATGCAGCAAGGTGCCTAGCAAGCTGACCGACGCTACCGCCACAGTCATTTGCGCATGTGCGGTGCCAGCCAGGCATTTTTGCGAAAATTACGCTTGGCTGGTTGATGCGCGCACCGGCCGCGACAAATCTTGCATGCGGCGCAATTATGTTTCTTTTTGCCGCAGCGCAAAATTTCGACGCAATCGCGAGACATGTGACAACATGTTATTTGAGTGGCAATCGTGTTTTCATGCGTGTGAGCACGCGCTTTAGGCAAATATGCGCGATAGCGCGCTACGATTTGAGACGGTTATGAACAAACAATCCAGGGCCACACGCGACACGGCATTGACACGGCTCAATCGTCGCCAGTTCGGCGTGATGGCTTCAGCCGCCCTTGCGGCGCTCGGGCTCGGCTCAAGCGCGCTCGGAGCGCAGGAGCCGGAGAGGCCGGAGGATTGGAGGGCGTTTGTTGACACAATCCTTAAAGGCAAGGATCCGGTTGAGGACAAGGTCACGCTTGATCTCCCGGAGGTGTCGGAAAACGGTAATCTGGTCCCCTTCACCGTGGCGGTCGACTACGAGATGGGCGATATCGACTACATCCAGGCGATCCATATCATCGCCACCGATAACGATGCGCCGCCGGTTGCTTCATTCTACTTCACGTCGTTGAGCGGCGCGGCGCGGGCGTCTGCACGGATGCGGCTGCTGCGTACGCAGGAAATCGTCGCGCTGGCGCAGACAAGCGGCGGCGACTTTTTCATCGGGCGCCGGCGCATTGAAGTCCTCGTTGGCTGCTGCGGCGAGTGAACTGATCCAATAAACCAAGGTTGACAATGACTTTTCCCGCAGAACCGCAGGTGAAAATGCCGGAAACGGCCGCCGCCGGCGAAACGATCGAGATTCAGACGCTGATTGCCCATCCGATGGAGAGTGGGCAACGGCCCGACGACCGCACGGGCGAGCTGATTCCGCGTAACATCATCGAGGAATTCATAGCGCGTTTTAACGGCAAGGAAGTTTTTCGCGCCAAACTCTACCCCGCCATCTCCGCAAATCCCTACATCGCATTCCCGGTGCGGGTTGAAGAATCCGGTGAATTCGCGTTCACTTGGTTGGACGCAAATGGAGAGACTTGGGAAGCCACGCGCGCCATCACCGTGAGCTAGGGTATGTCACCCAAGGCCGCGCGACAGCGCGCGTGTATCGCGCCGGAAAAGGATCGCTGGTGAGGGAGTCCGAACGCACTCTGCCGGATGGGCTGCTGCTCTCCGCGCTGCAAATGACTGAGGCGACGGCCATCGCGGCGGCAGCACATCGTGGACGCGGAGACGAGCCAGCGGCGATAACAGCGGCGGCGCACACGCTGCTGGGCGAGCTGGACCGGCTGGAGGCCGATGGCCGCGTCATTGTCGGTTGCAACGACCTGGAGGACGAGCGGCTCACAAGCGGCGCGTCGCTGGGCGCTGGCGGTCCACGCATCGACCTGGCGGTTAATCCGCTGGAGGGCGCAACGCTGTGCGCCAAGGCGCTGCCGAATGCGCTATCCGCAGTGGTCATCGGCCTGCCCGGTAGCCTGCTACGCGTGCCGGATGTCTACATGGAGAAGATCGCCATCGGGCCGGGCTACCCGGATGGCGTCGTTGATCTTGATGCCTCGCCCGCCGAAAACCTGGCCGCGCTGGCCGAAGCGAAGGGCGTCGGAGCAAGGGACATCACAGTCTGCGTGCTCGATCGTCCGCGCCACGCATCGCTCATTGCCGCGCTACGCGAAACCGGCGCGGCGGTTCGGCTCATCAGCGATGGCGATATTGCCGCAGTGATCGAAACCGCGCGCGCAGACTTGACCGGCCTAGACATCTATATGGGAATGGGTGGTGCGCCCGAAGGCCTGATCGCTGCAGCCGCGCTACGCTGCATGGGCGGGCAGATGCAGGCACGGCTCACCCCGCTTAACAACGACCAGCGCCAACTCGTGGCCGCGAGCGGTTTGGACCCACAGCGCAAATATCGCGCCAATGAACTGGCTGCTGGGGATATCGTCTTTTCCGCGACGGGAATCAGTGGCGGCGCGCTGTTGCGCGGCGTCCTTTCCGACGCAAGCGGCATCCACACGCACACGCTCGCCATGCGCAGCGCCCGCGGCTCGGTGCGCTGGATTGCGACGCAGCACATGGCGCTGCCCGGCGGGTAGCGTTATCCACAGCGTTCCCGACGCGGCATCGCAGAATCGGATAGGCTCGCGCCCACTGTTACAGTTGCGCGCGAGTGCTCCCGATGGCTTTGCCCTTAAATCCCTCCTTAGACGCGGACGCTGAAAGAGCATTTCTCGGCGTAACAGGCTCTGTGCGCGGGCTGCGTTGGGTCGACCGACTGACTCCCGACAAGGCCGCGCTCGCGACCGCAATCTGCCAGCAGCACGGCCTGCCCGACCTGCTAGGGCGCGTGCTGGCGGCGCGGGGCGCGGCGCCCGACAATATCGAGACCTGGCTCAACCCGACGCTGCGCGATCTGCTGCCCGATCCGGCCAGCTTGCGCGACATGGAAACCGGCGCGGCCCGGCTGGCCGAGGCGATCCAGCGCAGCGAAAGCGTGGCGATTTTCGGTGATTATGATGTCGATGGCGCGGCCTCGTCGGCGCTATTGGCGCGCTTCCTGCGCGCACACGGGTTGGCGGCGCGTATCTATATTCCGGACCGGCTCGGCGAGGGTTACGGGCCGAATGTTCCAGCAATGGAAGCGCTCGCCCGCGAGGCGAAGCTGATTGTGACGGTGGATTGTGGCACGCTGAGCCATGAGCCGATCGCGGCGGCCGTGAAGCTCGGCGCGGATGTCGTGGTGGTCGATCACCATCAGGCCGATGAAACGCTGCCGCCCGCCCACGCCGTGATCAACCCGAACCGCGAAGACGATCTCAGCGGCCAGGGGCATTTGGCGGGCGCAGGCGTGACGTTCCTGCTGCTGGTCGAGACCGCGCGGCAGTTGCGTTCGGGCGGCGCAAGCGGGCCGGACCTGATGGGCCTGCTCGATCTGGTCGCGCTGGCTACCGTGTGCGATGTCGTGCCGCTCACCGGCGTCAACCGTGCGCTGGTCGCGCAGGGGCTGAAGGTGATGCGCAAGCGGCGTAATCCCGGTTTGACGGCGCTCGCAGACGCGGCCGGGCTGAATAAGGCGCCGGAGCCGTATCATCTCGGCTATCTGCTCGGGCCGCGCATTAATGCCGGAGGGCGGATTGGTGATGCTGGGCTGGGTGCGCGGTTGCTGGCAAGCGACGATGCGCTCGAAGCCGCGGATATTGCAGGACGTCTCAACACGCTCAACGCCGAGCGCCGCGAGATGGA
>CAZNGB010000127.1:0-5850 GCA_964572465.1 uncultured Hyphomicrobiaceae bacterium | reverse complement strand
TGCGTGCAGTTGATAAACGGGTAGCGGTGGCGGCGCGCGTTCGGATCGGCCAGTTCGCGCAGGCAGTCATCGCAGACGAACAGGTCGGGCGGCAGGCTGACCGAAGGCGCATCGTCCGCCGTGCTTGCGGCGATGGTGAAGTCCGCGAGGCCGGCAGGCGCGGCATCCTCGCAGGCCACGATCTCCGGGAGGGCGAGCGGCGGCGCATCGGCGATCAGCCGCGCCGCGAAATCATCGAGCGCCGCTTGCGGCCCCTCGACATGGATCAGCACATGCCCAGAGGCGTTGCGCACCCAGCCCGCGACCCCCAGCGACCGCGCCAGTCGATAAACGAACGGGCGAAACCCGACCCCCTGAACGCGCCCGCCGATGCTCAGCCGCCGCGCGCAGCGCGTTTCGACCGTGGCGGGCGGCACGCTCATGCAGGCACACGCTCGCGCTGCGTGCGCACGCCGGAGGACCACCAGATGCGGCACGCGCCCTCGTCGGAGACCATGCAGGGCCCGACCGGGTTGCGCGGCGTGCAGGCCTTGCCATAAAGCGCGCATTGGTCCGGGTAAATCTTGCCGAGTACCACGCGGGCGCAATCGCAACCAGGCGGCATCTGACCGGCGCGCTTGCGGTCCTCGGCCGGGTCGACGGCGAAGCGCAGGCGGGCGTCATGCGCGGCGTATTCAGGCTTGAGCGCATAGCCGGAAGCCGGGATTTCGCCGATACCGCGCCAGTTGGCCGGCGTCACGTCCATCACCCGGTTCAGGATGTCCTGCGCGCAGGCGTTGCCCTCCGGGCGCACGACCTCGCCGTAGCAGTTGTCGAGGAACAGCTGGCCTTCGACGCACTGGCGCACGACCGAATAGATGCCCGACAGCAGGCTTTCGGTGTGGAATCCGGCGACGGCGGCGGGCACGCCGTGCTCGTCCACCACGAAGCGCCACTCCTGCGCGCCCATGATGGTGGCGACGTGGCCCGGCGCGATCAGCGCGTCAAAGCCTGGCGCTTCGCTCTCCAGTAGCATCGCCACCGCAGGCCAGGTGCGCCGCCCTGCGAGCAGGAACGAGAGGTTGTCCGGCACGCCCTCGGCCATCAGGCTGGCGACCGGGGCCATCGTTGTCTCGAAGCCGGCGGCGAAGAACACGACCTCGCGCTCCGGCGCGTCGCGGGCGATGCGCATCGCTTCCTGCGGCGAGGCGATCGGGCGGACATCCGCGCCGGCGTCCTTCACGGCCTGAAGGCTGCGGGGCATCCGTTTCGGCACATTCGCGGGCACATGCAGCATGTCGCCGAACGCGACGAGCGTCACATCCGGGCGCTGCGCCAGTTCGATCGCCGCGAAGATGTCCTCCTCGGGGCAGACGCAGACCGGGCAGCCCGGGCCAGGGATCAGTTCGACGCCCTCGGGCATGACCGCGCGGACACCGGCCTTGGAGATCGTGCGCTCGTGACCGCCGCAGACATTCAGCACACGGACCTGCTGGCCCGCGCTCACCTCGCGGATGCGCTGCAGCCATTGCTTTGGCGTGGGCATGGGGCCTCCGTTATTCGGCGGCGTGCATCAGTGCGCCGTCCGGCTGCATGACAGGGTTGAGCGGAGCGCCCGCCTTCAGGTCGGCAACGCGCGCGTCCAGCCAATCGAGCCAAGGCGTAAGGCTGTCAGCATCACGGCTGGAGACGGTCAGGCACGGCGCGGCATTCGCCAGATTGCGCAGAGCGGCTTCCGCGCGCTCGGGCTGGAAGTCATCGAGCACGGCGAGCAGATCGCCTTTCGTCAGCAGCATCAGGTCGGTGGAGCGAAACATGACCGGGTATTTTGCCGGCTTGTCGTCGCCCTCGGTCGTGGACAGCAGCGTGACATTCAGATGATGGCCCAGATCGAAGCTGGCCGGGCAGACGAGGTTGCCGACATTCTCGATGAACAGGATATCGAGATCGACGAGATTGAGGTCGTGCAGCGCGCGGTGGACCATGTGCGCGTCGAGATGACAGGCCGTCCCGGTCGTGATCTGCACGGCAGGCACGCCCTTGGCGCGGATGCGCTCGGCATCGTTCTCGGTCTCCAGATCGCCCTCGATCACGCCGATGCGGTAGCGCCCGCCGAGCGCATCGATCGTCGCCTCCAGCAGCGCCGTCTTGCCCGCGCCGGGCGAGGACATCAGGTTGACGCACAGCACGCCCGCGCGGTCCAGATGCTCGCGGTTGTGCGCAGCGGCATGGTTGTTCTTCGACAGAAGGTTTGAGAGCACCGAAACCGTTTCGCTCACCTCCTCCTTTGCCAGATTTGCGAGGCTGTCAGGCGTGGTGGAGCAACCGCAGGTTCCGCACATTCGATCCTCCTTAGTTCGCCGGAGCGGCTGCCCGGCTCAGTTCGACGCTTTGAAGCAACAATTCATCGCCCGCGACGACGCGCACGCGCCAGTCCCCGCAGGTACTACAAATCAGCTTGTTCGGCGCAGCCGGCCCCTGCGCACCGCAGGACGTACACTGCACACGAATATCGCCTGTCTCGACGGCCAGTTCCGCCTGCGCAGCCACCGAGCCGGCCCGCGCGATCGGGAACGCGCGCTCCAACAGGTCGATCTCAACGCCGGACAGCGGCCCGATCAGCACGCTCACGCGCGTCACCTCTGATGCGCCATTCAGCGCGGCGACGCGTTCGACTTCGCTGATCAATCCCTGACACACGGCCAGTTCATGCACGCGCGCTGTCCTCCTGTTCGAGGATCTGGTCGTAAAGCTCCCAGGTCGAACGCGCCTCGGCTTCGGTCATCTTCTGGAGCGCGTAGCCGACATGGACCATGACCATGTCGCCGGGCGCAACCTGCTCATGCTGCATCATGAACAGGCTCACCGTGCGCTCGACGCCCTTCGCCTCACAGCGGGCGTTCAGTCCGTCGACCTCCACCACGCGCATCGGGATCGCCAGACACATGATCCGACCCTTTCCCTCAGTTTCGAAATGAAATCTGAACTTACTGCAAGACCTGTCAAGTTTCCTTGACCATTGTCAAAGAAGGTCATGACTGGATCGTGATATTTGAATGATTAACGTTTAGGCAGGCGGTGATCCGGTCACGAGATGTGTAAAGCGAGCGACATCCTGATCCTCGGGCTAGGCAACCGGCTGATGACCGATGACGCGGCCGGGCCGCTGGTCATCGACCGGCTCGCGGAGAGCGGCGTGAAGGGCGCGCGGCTGTGCGACGGCGGAACGATCGGCATGGCGCTGCTACCCGAAATCGAAGCCTGCGCAGCGCTGATCGTCGTCGATGCCGCACATTTCGATGCCGCTCCCGGCACCGTCCGCGTGTTCGAGGGCGCGGCGATGGACTGCCAGCTTGGCGCCAAGAAGTTCAGCGCCCATGACGTTGCGCTATCTGACCTGATCGGCGCGGCGGTGATGCGCGGCACCTGCCCAGCGCGGCGCGCGCTCGTCGGCGTGCAGCCGGAGGCCGTCACCCTTGGCATGGAGCCGAAGGCCGCGGTCGCCGCGGCGCTTGATCAAATGACCGCGCGTGTGCTCGAACTTGCCGCGCGCTGGCAAGCGGAGGTCACAGCGGCATGAGCCACAAGATCTTCGAGGCGCCGCCGCCGGACCCCGCGGGCTTTACCACCGGCCTTGCCGATGCCGTGCTTCCCGAGATCGCCGCGCTGCTGGACGACCTTATCGAAAACGGCAACGAAGGCGCGATCGACCTGCGCAGTCTGCCCATGACGGACGCCGACCGCGACGCACTGCGCGAGAAGCTCGGCACCGGCGAGGTGCGCGCAACGCTGCAGGTTGCCGGCGCTTCGACCGTGGAGGAAACCGCTATCCGCGGTGTCTGGTGGATCCGCCACGAGGCGGCCGACGGCCAGGTGGCGAACGAACACATCGCCATCACGCTGCTCCCGGACATCCTGTGCACCCACCCCGGCGACCTGCCCCAAGCCCGCGCGCGGCTGGAGGAACTGCTCAATCCCGAACCCGAGGAGGTGGACCCATGAAGCCAGCCGAGACGCTTGGCGAGCAATTGGCGCGGCGCGGGGTTTCGCGGCGGGCTTTCCTGAAATATTCCGCCTATCTGGCCTCGATCATGGCGCTGCCACCCACGGCGAGCAAGCTGCTGGCGGAAGGACTGGAACAGGCGCGGCGTCAGGCGGTGATCTGGCTATCATTCCAGGAATGCACCGGCTGCACCGAGTCGCTGACCCGCGCGAATGGTCTGACGCTGGAAGATCTGATCTTCGACTTCATCTCGCTAGACTATCACCACACGCTTCAGGCCGTCTCCGGGGAGGCGGCGGAAGACGCGCGCCGCCGCTCGATGGAGGAGAACAAGGGCAAATACATCGTCATCGTCGACGGCTCGATCCCGACCAAGGACGGCGGCGTCTACTCCACCATCGCGGGCCATACCAACGTCCACATGCTCGAAGAGACGGTCGAGAACGCCTTCGCGGTGGTCGCTGTGGGCACCTGCGCGGCCTTTGGCGGCCTGCCCTACGCCAAACCGAACCCGACCGGCGCGGTGCCGGTCTCCAAGCTGGTCGAGGGCAAGCCACTGATCAACATTCCCGGTTGCCCGCCGGTGCCCGAGGCGATGACCGGCACGCTCTCGCACATCCTCTCGTTTGGCAAGCTGCCGGCGCTCGACCACATGAACCGTCCGCTCGCCTTCTTCGGCGAGACGATCCACGATCGCTGCTATCGCCGGCCGTTCTATGACAAAGGCCTGTTCGCCAAGAGCTTCGACGACGAGGGCGCGCGCAAGGGCTGGTGCCTCTACGAACTCGGCTGCAAGGGGCCTATCGCCTACAACGCCTGCGCCACCACTAAGTGGAACGGCGGCATCTCCTTCCCGATCCAGTCGGGGCATGGCTGCTTTGCCTGCGGCTCCCCGAATTTCTGGGATCAGGGCGGCTTCTACAAGCCGCTGTCGGCCGGCATCGCGCCAGTAGGAACGGCCGCGGGTATCGCCGCGGCCGCTGGCGCAGCAGTCGGGGCTGGCACGGCCTGGATGGCGCGCAGACGCAGCCAGGCGACGGCCGAGGAACACGCCGGCAAGGAGGACAAATAAATGGAAAGCCTGCTGGATTTCGCGCGCGGGCCAGCGCTGCAGATCGCCATCGCGATCTTCGTGTTCGGCACCATCTGGCGGCTGGTGGCGCTGTTCCTGCTGCCGAAAAAGCTGACCCCGTCGGAGAAGCGCGAGGGCGCTTCCAGCCGCCCCGTCGGCGCGGCGCGCGGTATCCTCTCGCGCTTCATCCCGCACAAGAATTTCGCTCGCCAGAGTCTGTTCTCTGTGGTCAACGGCTACATCTTTCACCTTGGTCTGGCGATCGTGGTGTTCGGCTACGGTCCGCACATTCTCTACATCGAAAGCTTGCTGGGGGTCTCCTGGCCAGCCCTGCCCTCACCGCTGATCCATTTGGTTGGGGCGATCACGCTCGGCTCGCTGATCGCAGCGCTGATCCGCCGGCTCGCCAACCCGGTGCAGCGGCTGATCTCAAATCTTGATGACTATTTCAGCTGGGCGGTGACGACCGCGCCGGTGCTCACCGGGCTGATGGCGGCGGGGGGTATCGGCGGGCCATACGAGACCATCCTGGCCATCCACATCCTGAGCTTCGCGGTGCTGCTGGTCTGGCTGCCATTCGGCAAACTCATGCACACATTCTTCTTCTTCATCTCGCGCGGAGCCACGGGCGCGCGCCTGGCATGGCGGGGAGCGAAAGTCTGATGACGGCAGATCATTACAAGAAGGACACGACGCCCGAACCCGCCCGCTTCGACAAGCAGGGCGACATGCCCGACGAGGAGCGTGTGCGCAACGCCATGCGCGCCTTCGTGAGCGATTTCGGCATGTCGGTCGC
>CAZNGB010000126.1:0-5957 GCA_964572465.1 uncultured Hyphomicrobiaceae bacterium | reverse complement strand
GCTCGTCCGCCTTGCGCACGCCTGCGAGGATTTCCTGCTCCTTCAGCGGGATGCCAAGCTTCTCATAGGTGCGCAGCAACTCCGGATCGACCTCGTCCAGGCTCGCCGGCCCGTCCATCGACTTGGGCGCGGAATAATAGTAGAGATCCTGAAAGTCGATCGGCGGATATTCCACCTTCGCCCAGGTCGGCTCCGTCATGGTCAGCCAGCGCTGATACGCATCCAGCCGCCACTCCAGCATCCATTCCGGCTCGTTCTTCTTCTCCGAGATGAACCGGATGATGTCTTCGTTCAGGCCCTTTGGCGCCTTGACGGACTCGATGTCGGTCGTGAACCCGTACTTGTACTTATCGACGTCGATGTCCTTGACGCGTTCGATTGTGTCGAGATCAGCCACGTCACTACTCCTGTCGGTTACCGTTGTTGGTCGTGAACGCGCGTCGTTCCGCGGCTCACTATTGTCGACTTGGGCCGCGTCAGGCGGCCGCCGAATGCTGCTTTCGCCGTTCGTAGATCGCCAGCCAGGCGCTCAGGAAGCGGTCTATTTCCGCTTCGGAAGAATTCCATCCAAGACTGATACGAATGGCGCCAGACGCGGTTTCATTGTCCATGCCCATCGCATCGAGCACATGGCTGCGCTCTACCTTGCCGGAGGAGCATGCCGAGCCTGCGCTTACCGCGATGCCTTCAAGGTCCATGGCAATCACGAGCGTCTCGCCATGCAGGCCCGGAACCGCGACGCAGGTCGTGTTGGGCAGGCGCGCCGCGCCGTCTGCTGCGACCCATGCATCCGGCGCGATCCGCTTGAGTTCGCGCTCCAGCCGGGCGCGCAGCGGCTGAACCGCGCCAATGCCCTCGCCTGTCTCGAAGTCGCGACGTGCGGCCCGCGCCGCTGCGCCAAAGCCGGCAATCGCGGCAACGTTTTCTGTGCCGGCCCGTCGCCCGCGCTCCTGCCCGCCGCCATGCATGACCGGCATGGGGTTGTGCAACTCCTCACGCGCGATGATCAACGCGCCCACGCCTTTCGGCCCACCAAACTTGTGCGCCGAAACGCTAATGAGGTCGGCCCCGAGCGCCTTCACATCCACCGGCAGCCGTCCGACCGACTGGACCGCATCGCAATGCAACACGCCGCCCGCCTCGCGAACGATTTCGCCGAGCGCGGCAGTGGGTTGGATCGCGCCAGTCTCGTTGTTCGCGCTCATCACCGAAACCATGAACGGCGCGTCCGCCGCCTCGATTAGCGAGCGCGCGGCCTCCAGATCGATGACGCCGTCAGCGGTGACCGGCAGACGCGCGATCCGCTCCGCCCTGAAGCACCCGCCCTGATAAGCCGATGGATGCTCAATGACCGAGGTGAACAGCCGCGCGCTCTCCAGCGCGTAGCCCGGCAGCTGGCTCAACCAGCCCGGCGAGAGCGCCAGCATGTTCGATTCCGTCCCGCCGCTGGTGAACACAACCCGCGCCGTATCCGCGCCGCAGAGAGCCGCAATCTGCTCGCGTGCATCTTCGATCATTGCGCGCGCCGCCCGCCCTTCCGCGTGGACCGACGACGCATTGCCGGTCAGATCGAGCGCCGCAATCATCGCGTCGCGCGCTTCCGGGCGCAGCGGCGAGGACGCGTTGTGATCGAAATAACAGCGAACCCGCATCATTCCGCCGGAGCCCTTTCCAGCTTGGCGCAGGCCCCCATCGACGGCGAAAACACGCTGTCCTTCAGAACAAGATCGCCTTCGAGCACATCGAACAGCGTGACCGTCTGCAAGAACAACAAGATATGATCGCCCAGAGCCCGCCAGAGATCATGCGTCAGACAGCGCCCCTTATTGCCGATACATGCGATCTCGCTGCCCGAAATACAGCGCGTCATCTTGATCGGCTCATCCACCGCACTCATGATCTCGGAGACAAAAATCTCTTGCGGCCGGCGCGAAAGCCGGTATCCCCCGCCGGGGCCGCGCGCTGATATCACGAGTCCAGCGCGGCGCAACTTGGTAAAGAGCTGCTCCAGATAAGCCAAAGAGATCTGTTGCTTTTCGGCGATCGACGCGAGACGCACAGGGCTGTCAGACGAACGCGACGCTAGGTCGACCATCGCCATGACGGCGTAACGCCCCTTGGTACTGAGCTGCATGGCCTGAAGTCTCCCATTGAAACGCAGCGTCCAGTGATTTCATAGAAAGCACAGGGAGTTCACCGCGACTTAACAATTCAAATTCCTGGCCGCGTCATGCTACACACGCAGTTCGCGCCCCGACAGGCTACAGGACGCCGGAGTGTTTTGAAACGTTCTAAAGCAACAAATAAATTATCTGAGTGGAGCAGTCAAGTATCTTGGCTTGCCGTAAGCCACCTGCACCGGGCGCCAGAGCCAGACGACAAAGGCATGTTGCGTCATGTGCTTGCGCAGCCAGATGCACCGCGCTCCAGACCACAATCCACGAAAACAACAACGGTCACCCATGCCTGAAGTCATCATCAATGGTCCTGCCGGGCGTCTTGAGGGCCGCTACCATCATGAACCCAGCGCCGAGTCGCCCGTTGCGCTCATTCTTCACCCGCACCCGCAATTCGGCGGCACGATGAATAACCCCATCGTCTATCACCTGTACTATGCCTTCGCGCGGCGGGGTTTTTCGGTGCTGCGCATCAACTTTCGCGGGGTTGGACGCAGTCAAGGGCTATTCGACAACGGCCCCGGCGAACTGTCCGACGCGGCGACTGCGCTCGATTGGCTGCAAGTCTATAACCCGGATGCGCGCACCTGCTGGATCGCGGGTGTATCCTTCGGCGCCTGGATTTCCATGCAGTTGCTGATGCGCCGACCAGAGATATCAGGTTTTATCTCCGTCGCGCCGCCCGCCAATCTGTACGATTTCAGCTTCCTCGCCCCCTGCCCCTCGTCCGGGCTGATCGTGAACGGCGACACCGACCGCGTGGCCCCGCCAGATGCAGTGCGCAGCCTGGTCACCAAGCTGAAAAGCCAAAGGGGGATCTCGATCACCCATGAGGTTGTGCATGGGGCGAATCATTTTTTCGAGGACAAGCTCGAAGAGTTGATGGACGAGGTCATCGGCCCGTATCTCGACGAATCCATCGGGCAGGCCGCCAGCGCCTGAGCCTGTAATGAGCGCACCCGACCCGGCCCGCCTGGTGATCCGCTTCGCGCCCAGTCCGAACGGCCGGCTGCATCTGGGCCATGCCTATTCCGCGATGCTGGCGCATGACACGGCCCAGGCCATGGGCGCGCGCTTCCTGCTGCGCATCGACGATATCGACACAGCGCGATGTACGCCACAGTACGAGCAGGGCATCCTCGACGATCTGGCTTGGCTCGGTCTGGCATGGGAGCCGCCGGTGCGCCGGCAGTCGGAGCATTTCGCGGCCTACCGTGAGACGGCGGAGCGTTTGCGCGCGCGGGCACTGATTTATCCGTGCTTCGCCAGCCGCAAAGAGATCGCCGAGGCGGTCGCAAAAACTGGCGCGACGGCGCGCGACCCGGACGGCGCGCCGCTCTATCCTGGCCTCTACCGCGACTGCGACCCGGCAAGGGTTGCAGCCCTGATCGACGCGGGCCATCCTCATGCCTGGCGCCTCAACATGGACCTCGCGCTCGCATCGGTCGAGCACATCGCTCTAACCTATCGCGTGTTTGACCCGGGCGGCGGCGCGCGCGAATGCACGGCGCGGCCGGAGCAATGGGGCGACGCTGTCATCGTGCGAAAGGACACGCCGACCAGCTATCACCTCGCCACGGTCGTTGACGATGCGCTGCAAGGCGTCACGCATGTGATCCGTGGGACCGATCTACAGGCCGCGACGGACCTGCACGTGCTGCTGCAGCGCCTGCTCGGCGTGCCAACGCCGGTCTATCACCACCACAAGCTGATCCTTGACGAGAGCGGGCGCAAGCTTTCCAAAAGTGCGGGCGATCTGAGCCTTGCCGCCCTGCGCCATCAGGGTGCGACGCCTCGCGAGATTCGCGCGATGGTAGGGCTGGCTAGCTGAGTTGCTGGGCATCCAAAGCTGCGAGAAGCCGGTCGAGCGTTGCCACCGTTGAGGCATCGGCGCGGCCATCCACGCGCTCGGGGCGAAAGCGCCGCTGAAACGCTGCGACGACCGCTTGCATCTGCTCATCGTATTGCGATCCGGCGCTCACGCCATAGCCGAAGCGCGCCAGCTTGGCCTTCAGCGCGGTGATATCCGGTGTCGCGGCGTCATGCTCATCGCCAATCGGCGCGGGCGGCACCCACATGCCGACGCCCTGCCCCGCCAGCCACTGCCAATCAAAATGCTCGCCCGGATCGCGCTTGCGCCCCGGCGCGACGTCGGAATGCGCGAGCACGCGGTGCGGCGGGACCGACCACCGCACAGCAATGTCGCGGCACAGCGCGGCGACCGCTTCCATCTGCGCGCGCGGATAAGGCGGCAGGCCGTCCGGGGCATCATGGCCGTGGTTATGAATTTCGATACCGATGGAGACGCTGTTGATATCGCGCTCGCCCGCCCAAAAGGATGCGCCCGCATGCCAGGCGCGCCGCCACTCTGAGACCATCTGAATGATCGTACCGTCTTCTTCGATCAGATAATGCGCCGACACGCGCGATTGCGGGTTCGCCAGCCAGCGCGCCGCCGCATCGGCGCTTCCCATGCCGGTGTAGTGCAGCAAGATCGTGTCCGGGCGTGTCCAGCCGCGCCGCGGCCCATGGTTGGGCGAAGGCACGACGCGGGAGGCCAGCGGCGTCTCGGGCGCTTGCAATGGTCCCGCCCGGCGCGCGCGCCGCCAAAGATGCACGCTACCGGCAATGATCGCGCCGCCTGCCAATACCGCCAGCCCTCGCAACACCTGTCTGCGCTCCACGCCTTACAGCCCGCGCTCTCTAAAGCCCACGCTCTTTGGCGATCTCATCATAGGCCTGGTTGATTGCGGCGATCTTCTTGTTGGCGATTTCGATAAATTCCTCTGGCACGCCGCGCGCCATCAGCCGGTCGGGGTGGTTCTCACGCACCAGATGGCGATAATGCTTCTTCAACTCGTCATTGCTGATCGACGGGTCGACCTCAAGCACGTCATAGGGGCTGCGCTCCTTCGCCTGCAGGTGGCGCGCGCGAATATAAGCGAATTCAGTGTCTGAGAAGCCGAAGATGCGCGCGACAGAGGCAAGATATTGCTCCTCGCTAGGGTGCAGCAACTCATCAGCCTTGGCGATGTGAAACAGCCCGTCGAGCACCGCCTTCAGCGTCTCGCGGTCATCGCGGAACATCCGCGCAAGCTGCTTGGCGTAAGAGTCGTAGCCGCGAACGTCCTGCTTGGCCAGATTGAACAGCCGCGCGACGTTTTTCAGCTCGCTCTCGGGGACCTTGAACACGTCCTTGAACGCGGCGACCTCGTCCTTGGTCACTACGCCGTCGGCCTTGGCCATCTTTGCGCCAAGCGCGATCACACCCATCGAGAACGCCACCTCGCGCTCCTGCAGTTCAGCGGCCTGGTCGTTCTCGCGGTCGATCGCATAGTGCCCGGCCAGACCGCCCAACAACGCGCCGATCGGTCCGCCAATGGCCAACCCAGTAGCCGCGCCTGCGATTTTACCCCAGATCGACACTGGTCAAGCTCCGCTGCGCGTTGGCGACACCGCCGGCCGCGCCTCACCCTAGTGTTAGCCCGAAGCGCATGAGCTGACGTAGCGTTGCCCACGCGCAAGAGTGCATGATGGACTAGACACCAAGCCGTGGCGCAACGCAACGCCGGGCGGCTTTTGCACCCGCACGCAACACGTTAGGCGCAGATACGGTCAGCTTCGATATTTCCCTTGACGTGCATTCGGTGAATTCTTTTTATCTCATTATGTGATTGCGACTAAGAGAGTTATGTATCATGAGTTTCGCCGCGCATCTAAAAATCGCTGCGCGTTTTGCCCTGGTCGTGACTGTGGCCCTCGCTGCGCCAGCGTTTGCCG
>CAZNGB010000125.1:0-6081 GCA_964572465.1 uncultured Hyphomicrobiaceae bacterium | reverse complement strand
GCCATGATCGCCTCCGGGGCGTCCTCCTGAACCAGATGGCCCGCGCCTGGCACCTCGACGAAGCGGCATTCGGGCAGCATCGCGTGGAAGCGGCGCCCGGTCTCGATCGGAATCCACTGATCCTCCGTGCCCCACAACACCTGCGCCGGACAGCGCAGCGCGCCATAACGCGGCTCAACCTCATCGGTGTATTTCATGTCCATATGCGCAATCTGGCGGTAAAGCGCGATCTGCCCCGTCTCACCGAGCCACGGCGCCTTGTAAGGGGCGAGTTCCTCCGCCGCGATCGGGCGCGCAATCGCTGTGCGCAAGTAAGCATCCAGCAGCGCCTCATGCATGTAGGCCGGCATCCCGGCGAAGGCGGCCTCGTGGTAGCGCACATGCGCAACGAACGGTGAGCCCCACGGGCGGATCGCCACCGGGTCGATCAGCGTAAGCGATGCGTAGTCACGCCCGTTCAGTAAATGCGCACGGAGCGCGGTCGCGCCGCCGAAGTCATGCGCCACGACATGCGGGCGCTCCAACCCCCAATGGTCGAGCAACGCGGCGAACAACTCGTTCTGGATGCCGAGCGACACATCGGGAAGGTCGCCCTTCGCCGACGCGCCATAGCCGAGCATGTCGTGGAAATGCACGCGAAAATGGCTCGCGAGCCAAGGCGCGATTCGGTGCCACTCATGCGCGGAGAAGGGCGTGCCGTGCAGCAACGCCAGCGCGGGCGCACCCTCCGGCCCCATGATGCCGTAGCGGATTTCGTGGCCGCGGAAGGTATAAGCGCCGCCGAGCTTGGGAGACATCCTGACCTCGCTTATTAATCGGAAAGCCTCCTGCGCTGAGCGCGATGGGTAAGCATTATCATTCCCCGCTGGACAGATCCTCCCAGAGCGGGTTCTCCCGTTCCGGCTGAAAATCGGCTGGGTCGTTGTGCTGATCGGAGCCGGACTTCCCTTTAGCGACATCGGTCGAGCCGACGCCAACTGTCAAGGTAAAGGACGACCCCGATTCTGCGCCGGCTTGCTGTCTCAGCTGATCGTCAAATGGTTCGAGAATATAACGAATGTTTTCGTCAACGGCAAGCGTTAGTTTTCCACGTCGGGACCTTGGCATATTGCGTAGTGAGGGCTCCTTCTCCTTGGTATTGTAGTATTGTTTGTCCCCGTTGAAATTGCGGATATACGCCTTCAGTGGCTCCTTGTATTGAGTCCACTCAATGGGCAGCCGGTTCTTGCCATTTGTGAGCGCCCAGAACTGAAATTCGTCAGTGCGGAAGAAATGATCAACATGCGGCTGGACTTCGCGGAAATCGGACTGGTTAAGGGTAACCAGCATCCGAAATGAAATGGACTGCCACTTCATCGAAAAGTTAAGCCACCACAGCAGGTCAAACAGCGTTGCAAGGCTGGCCGGACACCGCTCTAATTGCGGTGCCAGATAAGCAAGGACCGCGTCTGCGCGGCCGCTGGAAGCAAGTTGCGCGCGCAGCAGATTTGGGAACGCCTGTTCCCAGGGCTTGCCCAATTCGCTTAACGGCACGCCGAGCGCCTTTATGCTCCCGAAAATCTGGTCGCCATGTTCACCAGACGTGATCAATGCGGTGTTGTCCAGCGCCTGCGTGATCTTGGAAATCTTTCGCAGGCGCGGGTGGTTTCGCACCGTCTCCTGGAAAAATCGCCGGTATTCCCTGCGCGATTGTGACGAATAGACGATCTCAAGCTTCGTGGGGTCGTGACGAACGGCCCGCAGGAGCGCTACGCAGGCCGCAGTGGAGTCGATCCCCCCCGACCAGAACAGCCGGACTGGCCGATTCTCGGATGTCGCGCGATCAACAAGCCGGGCGGCGCGGTCATCGCAAAGCTCATGTAGATCAGGTTGCCCCGCTCCCAATGGCAACGGAATCGGGTCCATGACCGTGTAGGCAAAGCCATGGTCGAGCGTACGCGTCCGGTCGATCAGGCCGCAGCCGAAGAACAGACTGGCCAGGCGGTAGCCCTCTGGCACTGCATGCGAGATAATAGACGGACGCACCGCCATCCGCGGCTCAAGGTAGATGAGCGGGACAGGATGCGGCCGCCCGCCATACCAAAGGTACCGCCAGGCGGTCCGCCATCTGATGCCAAAGGCAAAGGCGAAAACCGCCACGAAAGCGAGGAAAGCGCCAAAACCGACAAACCCCCAAGCCATGGCCAAAAAGAAAACCAGGATGATGAACTGGATCAAGAACTTGCTCAAAACCGTTCGTCCATCATCCGTGAAGGAGGATTGTTACCAAGCTATCCCCCATCCACCGGCGAATTCGGGCCATATGATGTAATTCCCGGCGGCAGCCAGGCGGGGCGCGGGCCGTAAACGCATGCCCAATCCCGGCGCACGGCCGGGACGGAGCTGTGTCAAATCACGGATTAGCGCAGCACCAGCACCGAGCATTTTGCGTGCCGCACGACGCGATGCGCTGTTGACCCGAGCAGATAATCGCTCAGGCCTGGCTGGTGCGACGCGATGATGATGACGTCAGCGTTCTTCTCTTTGGCCGTGCCTATAATACCCGCGGAGGGCTGACCGCTGCGCACGACGATTTCAACTTGCAGACCTGCATCGCGCGCAATCTTGGCGAGCGAATCATGTGCATTTTGCTTGGCCTTGTCCATGAAGCCGCCGGGGAGTTCAGTGGCGACATAGGTCGGGACGTTCTCCACGACGCTCATCAGCACAACGCGCGCGTTCTCGCCGCCAAGTTGGCGCGCCGCGTCAAGCATAGGCGTGGCCTTGTCGATGTCGCTCAGGGCGACGGGGACCAGAATGGTCTGAAACACGGGGCAATCCTCCTCTGTATGGCAACACTTGGTACAGTAGCGGAGTCTAAATCAGCGTGCTTCGTAACGCATGCTTTTTAGATCAAATCCTCAGGACTCTCGCGGTTTTTCCCGCTCCCGCCCGACTGGCTTCGGCTGCTCCTCGGGTAATATGCCCTGCCGGCGCGTCAGCAGGACGATCTGGAGCAGAACGCCGATCATCAGCACGCGCGCCGCGCTCGCCTGGGTCGCCATGTCGGGTGGCAGCGCGCGCGTCAGGATTTCCGTGCCCGACCAGACCAGCCAGACAACGACCGTGCCGACCAGCGCGCCCTTGTTGTTGCCGCTGCCGCCCACGATCAGCATCGCCCAGACGATGAACGTGCCGAACACCGGCTCGAACGCCTCTGGCGAGATGAAGCCGAAGAAATGCGCGTAGAGCCCGCCCGCCAGCCCCATCAGCGCGGAACCGACCACGAAGGCCTGAAGCCGGAAGCTGACGACGTTCTTGCCCGCCGCCTTGGCCGCGTCCTCATTATCGCGGATGGCGCGCAGCACGCGGCCCCAGGGCGAAACCCGGGCGCGCTCGACCAGCAGATAGGCGAACGCCACAGCAGCAAGCGCGAAGGCGAGGAATACCGGCGCGGCCAGCCACCCGCTCTCGACCAGCGGGCGCGGAATGTCGGAGATACCCCGCACGCCGTGGGTGACCTGCTCCTCGTTCTTGATCAGGAACCGGATGATCTCGGCCAGCCCGATGGTTGCGATCGCGAGATAGTCCGAGCGCAGATTGACAGTGATCATGCCGATCAGCAGGGCCAACAAGCCGCTGATGATGACCGCGCCAATCAACCCCACAATGACGGGCAGCGCGAAGCCGCCGAAATGCTCGGGCGTCGGTGGCGTCGTCAGGATCGCGGAGGTGTAAGCCCCGATCGCATAAAATCCCGCCACGCCGATATTGATCTGGCCGGTCATACCCCATTGGATATTCAAGCCCAGCGCCATGATTGCGTAGATGCATGCAAATGAGGCGAAAAACACGAAATAGCTGAGCAGTCCGGCAAGCTCCATCAGCAGTCCTCCACGACTTGGCGCGCATCGGTCATAGGGAACTCCCGCGGAAAATGCCGGTCGGGCGCACGATCAGCGTCGCCACCATGATCGCAAAAGCGACCGCTTGCTTGTATGCTGGGTTGATTAACAGCGTGGACATCTCCATCGCCACGCCGATCAGCAGACCGCCCGCCATCGCGCCATAGGGCCGTCCGATGCCGCCGACGATCGCCGCCGCGAACACCGGCAGCAGCAACTGCCAGCCCATCACCGGATGCAGCCGCGTGTCCATCGCCAGGAAAATGCCCGCCATCGCCGCCAGCCCGCCCGCGATCACCCAGGCGATCAGGACGACGCGGTTCGTCGGAATGCCGGAGATGCGTGCGAGATCGACATTGTCTGCCATCGCGCGCATGGCCTTGCCGAACTTTGTGTATTGCAGGAACACGTGTAGCGCGGCGATGAGCGCGAGCGTGCCTGAGATGATCCAGAGGTGGTCGGGCTTGATGGCGATGTCGCCGAAGCGGATGGGGAGCTGGATCCCGGCTGAGTAAACCTGATTGCCTGTGCCCCAGATGAGCTGGACCGCGCTGCGAAGGATCAACGCCATGCCGAACGACGAGATCAGCAGCACGATGGGCGAGCTTTGGCGCAGCGGGCGGTAGACCGTCAGCTCAGTGGCGATGGCGACGGCGGCAACGACGAGGATCGCGAATGGCGCGGCCACGATGATCGGCAGGCCCGCGCCCGCGACGATCACCAGCGCGGCGTAAGCGCCCACGGTCATCAGATCGCCATGCGCGAAGTGCGCAAAGCGCAGGATCGAGAACACGAGCGACACTCCGATCGCCCCGAGCGCGAGGATGCTGCCCGTCACAAGCCCATAGATCAGCAGCTGGATGATATCGCCGGCCATCGCTGCGCTTACCCTCCGAGAAACATCTCGGCGATTTCCTTGTTCTCCAGCATCTGGTCCGCGCGATCCTCGTAGCGGTTGCGGCCCATTGCCAGCACATAGCCGCGATCCGAGACCGCCAGCGCCTGCTTGGCGTTCTGCTCCACCATCAGGATGCCGATGCCCAGCGCGTTGATCTCGCGCACTTGTGCGAACACCTGATCCATGAACAGCGGCGACAAGCCGGCCGTCGGCTCATCGAGGATCAACAGCTTCGGCTCCAGCATCAGCGCGCGCCCCATCGCCACCATCTGGCGCTCGCCGCCGGACATCTGCCAGACGGGCTGCGAGCGGCGCTCGCGCAGGCGTGGGAAAAGCGTGAAGATGTTTTCCAGTTGGCCGCTGTAATCGTCGCTGCGCAGGAACGCGCCCATCTCGAGGTTTTCCATCACCGTCATGGAGGTGAACACGTTGCGCTCTTGGGGAACGTAGGAGATGCCGATGCGCGCGGCGTTTTCCGGCGCGATGCCGGTGATGTCCTTGCCGTTGAACCGAACCGTACCCGAGCGGATCGCGACCAGCCCGGCCAGCGCCTTGATGAAAGTGGACTTGCCCGCGCCGTTCGGCCCGACGATCGTGACGATCTCGCCCCGCTCCACTTTCAGGCTCACACCCTCAAGGATATCGACGCCGCCATAGCCGCCGTAGATGTCGCTTGCCGCCAGCAGACTCACGCCGCCCCCCTCGTCTGCGTCATGCCGGGGCCGTGTGGCCGAGATAAGCCTCGCGCACCGCCTCGTTCGCGCGGATTTCCGCCATCGTGCCGCGCGCCAGCACCGAACCCTGCGCCATACAGATCACCGGATCGCAAAGCTCGGCGATTATGTCCATGTCGTGCTCGATCAGGCAGAAGGTATAGCCACGTTCCTTATTCAGTCGCCGGATCGTCTCGGTGATCTGCGCCAGCAGCGTCCGGTTTACGCCCGCGCCCGGCTCGTCAAGCAGCACGACCTTGGCGTCCGTCATCATGGCGCGGCCGATATCGAGCAGCTTTTTCTGCCCACCAGACAGCCGCCCTGCAAGCTCATCGGCAACAGGCGAAAGCTGGAGGAACTCCAGCACCTCATCGGCCTTATCCGCGATTTCGGCTTCCTGCGCGCGCACCGCGCTCCAGCGCAGCCAGGCGGTCGGTAGCCGCTCGCCCCGCTGTCGCGGCGGCACCAGCATAAGGTTCTCGCGCACGCTCATGCGGCTGAACTCGTGCGGGATCTGAAAGGTGCGAATAAGCCCGAGATGAAACAGCTGGTGCGGTTTCACGCGGGTGATGTCGCGCCCGTCGAG
>CAZNGB010000124.1:0-6084 GCA_964572465.1 uncultured Hyphomicrobiaceae bacterium | reverse complement strand
CCGCCGTCACGCTCACCTGACCGCTCGGCAGCGGGCGCGAGCGCGTGCGCGCCACCGAAGCGTCCACGTCCTTGTCCACGATATCGTTATAAACGCAGCCCGCACCGCGCATGGCGAACGCGCCGACGGCGAACAGCGCCAGATACCAGGGGTTCGGCACGCGATCACCCGCCGCCACGGCAGCCAGCGCCGTCGACCACCAGCATGGCCACAACAGCAGCCATGTGCCGATGGGGCGGTCCGCGCGGATCATTCGCAGATATGGGCGCGCCGGCGCGGGGGCCCAGCTATCAACCCAGTTCCCGCGCGGGGCATCGGCGACGGTTTCGGTCTCCGCTTGCGTCATCAGCCTGGCTCGGTCAGAGGTTGTCATGCAGCGGGTGGTCCGCCGCGTCTCGTTGCGCCAGATACTGGCCTCACGAGCACGATTGGGCAAGCCCTGCGGCTGCGGCCTATCAACAACGCCGGGAAGGGCGATAGTGACTCAGACCGAACGCGAAACTCGGATCGCCAAGGCGCCGCGCCTGTTCCTGGAGTCGGAGCTCGAACCGGGTGCGGAGATCGACTGCGCGCCCGGACAGGCGAATTATCTGCTTAATGTCATGCGGTTGCAGGCGGGCGCGCTGGTGCGGGTGTTCAATGGACGTGACGGCGAGTGGCTGGCTGAAATCTCGGCTGCGAAGCGCGGGCAGTGCAGGCTTGCAGCACGCGAGCGGCTGCGCGAGCAGGATACGCCTTCGGACATCGAATACCTGTTCGCGCCACTGAAAAAAGCGCGGCTTGATTACATGGTGCAGAAAGCAACCGAGATGGGCGTCGCGGCGCTGCGCCCGGTGATGACTGCCTACACAGTCGCCGAGCGCGTGAATCTGGAGCGGATGCGCGCCAACGCGATCGAGGCGGCCGAGCAGTGCAATATCCTCTGGGTGCCGGAGGTCGCCAAGCCGCAGCCGCTGCGCGGGGTGCTCGCCGACTGGCCAATGGAGCGGCGATTAATTTTTTGTGATGAGGCCGCGCCGCTCGCCAGCCCGATCGCCGCGCTTTCGTCCGTCCCGCCCGGTCCGCTGGCGGTGCTCGTGGGGCCGGAAGGCGGGTTCAGCGCCGATGAACGCGCGTTTCTGTGCGAAGCGGATTTCAGTTTGCCAATCTCGCTCGGGCCCCGCGTGATGCGCGCCGACACCGCCGCGGTCGCCGCGCTCGCGCTGGTGAATGCCGTACTTGGCGACTGGCGGTGAGGCAATCCCATCTTGTATATTGGAGCGTTGAGCGCCAGAAGTGCTGCGTGCGCCATGCGCGTCACAGGGCCGTCGGCTGGGCTGAGGAAGAAGAATAACGGCGGTCGCCGCATCGCCCGCAAATGGCGGTTCATGCATCGCCAGCAACTAACCGGGAGAACAGCACCCATGTTGGCTCACGACGAGGACGCCATCGCGCGGCCAATCGAAAGCCGCGACGAACTGATCGCGTATCTGGAAGCCGGATGCAAGCCGCGCGCGGACTGGCGAATCGGCACCGAGCACGAGAAAATCGGCTTTCGTCGCGACGATCTTCGCCCGGTTCCCTACGACAATGAGCGCAGCATTCAGGCGCTGCTGATTGGCGTCGCCGAGCGCTTCGGCTGGGAGCCGGTCATGGAAGCTGGCAATGTTGTGGCGCTCAAGGACCCGTGCTGCGAACATGGCGGCAGCATCACGCTGGAGCCGGGCGGGCAGTTCGAGCTGTCCGGCGCGCCGCTGACCAACATCCACCAGACGTGCCGGGAGGTGTCGACCCATCTCAGGCAGGTGCGCGAGGTGGCCGATGCGCTGAATATCGGCTTTATCGCGATCGGCTTCTCGCCGAAATGGACGCTGGCGGAAACGCCGGTCATGCCGAAACGGCGCTATCAGATCATGCGGCGCTACATGCCGCTCGTGGGCGGGCTGGGGCAGGATATGATGTTCCGCTCCGCGACCGTGCAGGTCAATCTCGATTTCTCCAGTGAAGCCGACATGGTCCAGAAGCTGCGTGTCGGCCTGGCGCTGCAGCCGCTGGCCACAGCGATGTTCGCCAACTCGCCCTTCACTGACGGCAAGCCCAACGGCTTCCTGTCCTATCGCAGCGAACTGTGGCGCGACACCGATCCGGATCGCACAGGAATGCTGCCCTTCGCCTTTGACGACGGCATGAGCTTCGAGCGGTATGTGGACTACGCGCTGGACGTGCCGATGTATTTCATAAAGCGCGGCGGCGAGCAGCTCGACGTCGCCGGGGAATCGTTCCGCGCATTCATGGATGGCCGATTGCCCGCGCTGCCCGGCGAGCGCCCGACCATGGCCGACTGGTCCGATCACCTGACGACGTTGTTCCCCGAGGTACGGCTCAAGCACTTTCTGGAGATGCGCGGTGCCGATAGCGGACCACAGCCGCGACTGTGCGCCTTGCCCGCGCTCTGGGTGGGCCTGATGTACGACCAGACCAGTCTCGACGCCGCCTGGGACATGGCGAAGACCTGGACGCACGAGCAACGCGAAGCGCTGCGCGCCGAGGTTCCGCGACACGGGCTGGACGCCCGGCTGGGCCGACATACGCTCGGCACGCTGTCACGCGAGATGCTGGCGATTGCCCGACACGGCCTGCAGGCGCGCGGCTCTCACGATGATAATGGCAACGACGAGGCCAGCTACCTGGAGCCGCTGGAGACCATCATCGCAGAGAACCGCACGCCAGCGCAGTGGCTGCTGGAGAAGTATCACGGCGAATGGAACGGCAATATCGATCACCTGTTTGCAGAGATCGCCTACTGAGCGCCGCGCCGATCACGCCGCGTGCTGCGAGTCGCTCTGTGCCAGCAGCTTGTCGATCAGGTCGCCTGGCTCGCTGGTGCGCTGCAGGCTGACCTCTCCCGCGGCGCTGTTTTCGGCGCTTTCCGCAGGCTCCTCGCGACTGGCGCCAGGGCGCGCGCGCAGCAGTTCCGCCAGCGTGACGAAGGGATTGCGCTCAGCTTGCTGTACCAGCTCTGGATCATCCAGCTTCTTGACGATCTCGCAGAATGGCGCGCGCAGGCGATGCTCCATCGCGCCCATCACCATGATCGCCGCGTAAGGCAGGAGCGCTTCAACGGTCGTGCGCTCAAGCTCGAATTGCTCCTGCTGGGTCTGGATGATGTGCTCCAGCGTCTCGCGGTCCCCAATCAGGAAATCGAGGATGCGCTGCCCCTCAGCCGCTGAACGCGGATGACCGAAGATCTGGGTTGTCGTCAGGAACCTGTCATAGCGTCGCGCGGAGAACAGATCGAGCAGGTCGATCACGCCCTCGCGGTCGTTTGTTCGGCGGCCGAGCGCGTCAACGAGGGGTTGCGCGAGGCATTCCACGCATTTGGCCGTGGTCTCTTCTGACAGTCCGACGAGCCCACCGAGATTGGCGAACACGCGCCCCTCTTGAGCGCACGCGATAATCCGAAAGAGTTTCATGGGTTTGCTTCCCGTCATGTCGAAATGGTTCTAGTGCCCGCGCTCGCTCGGCGCGGCGTTCAGTAACGCGCACTCAGGACCAACCGCATCGACGCAGGGAACATCAGCAGATGCGAATCACTCTTTGACGTATGATGGTAATCGTTCGCGGCCAGGTTGTGATCAAATCGGCCAGATCATGAACAGAGAATGTGGGAAAGTCTTGCCGCTTGTTGCTAAAATGCAACATTTCTGTGAGCTATTCCGCCGGCGCGGCCTTTGGCTCAGGCAAGCCAGACGCGGCGCGCTCCAGACTGCTGATGTAGACATACCCGGCCGTCGCCGCGATGATCCCGAAGGTCATCCCGCCCAGCACCTGCCCGCCCAGCACGCCGTAGGGTCCAAAGTATTGGCTGGCGATCGAGACCGGCAGCATGGTCCCAAGCGTCGCGCGGCCCCAGTTCAAGAGCGTCGCATATTGTGGCCGGCCGAGATTGTTGAAGGCCGCATTCGACATGAACAACAGACCGAGCACGCCGAAGCCGGGGCTGAGCCACACGCAGAAAAATGCGATCACCTCGGCGGCGTCGCCGCGCGCGTTGAAGGCGTGGGCGATGGATGCATGGAATGTCGCGAGGAGGCCCCAGACCACGAGCGCATACACAAGCACGACCATCACGCCGTTCGCAAACGCATGCCGCAGGCGGGTGAATTCGCGTGCCCCGAGATTCTGGCCGAGCACAGGCCCGATTGCGCCGGAGAGCGCGAATATGCCAGCGAACGAGACCGGGATCAGCCGGCTCAGCACCGCCCAGCCCGCCACGGCGCTCACGCCAAACGGGGCCATCGACGATGTGACATAGGCATTCGCGATCGGCGTGGCGAGATTGGTCAGCGCCACCGGCGCGGCCACAGCCGCGATCGCCAGCGCATCGCGCCAGAATTGCCTTGGATGAGGCGCGGCAAGCAGCCCGTGAACCCAGACAATGCCGTAAAGCCCGACGCCCGCCATGGTAAGCCGCGCCAGCGCCGAAGCAACGGCCGCGCCGTCCACCCCCATCCCCAGCACGAAAATGAACAACGGATCGAGGAGGCCGTTGATGATCGCGCCCGACAGTGTGACATACATCGCGCGTTTGGCATCGCCCACCGAGCGCAATAGCGCCGCGCAACTCATGCCAACAACAAGCAGCGGCGTCGCTACCAGCACGATACGCAGATATGAACTGGCAAGCTCAAAGGCGCGCCCCTCGGCCCCCAGCAGCCCGAGCAGCACGGGGACGCAGAGCCACAGCACCAGCGAGAGCACCGACGAAGCGCAAACCGCGAAGATCAGTGCGTTGACTGCGCGCCGGCGCGCCCGCGGCTTCTTTCCTGCGCCAAGCGCCGGCGATACCAGCGCCGTTGCCGCGATGGACAGCGCCACGCCGAGCGCCACGGTGAAAAACAGCACCGAACCGGCATAACCGATTGCCGCGGCCACTTCGATCTCGCCAAGCAGCCCGAGAAAGTAAAGATCGGCGAAGTCGACGAGGAACACCGCCATCAGCCCGACGCCAGACGATCCGCTCATCACCAGGATGTGGCGCATGGTCGAGCCGGTCGTGAACTTTCCGCGTTCAGGCTGCGGCGGCCCAGATGCGGGCGCCGGCGTGCGCGTTGGCTCAAAGGGGCTGTCGTTCGCCATCAGGCAGCAGACCTTGCAAGTGGTGGCACAGGCGGAGCGGCATCTCGCTGAGATGTACGTGAGGCCGAGCCGCGTGTCTCACAAGGCGGGGGTCTGATTAGTAGCGTAAACAAGAACGCCGGAGCGCGAGGCCCCGGCGTGGCTATACAAAAATCTCAGACTTTACGGGCAGTTCACACGAACCCGCACGAAGTACGAGTTGTTTCGCTCATTGCTTTCCTTGATCCGATCTTCGGGATCGGCAATCGCGATGAAGCGGCGCACGCCAGTGACGCCGTCCTTGTTGCGAAAAGCGCCCACGCGCACCCGTGCCGTTGCTGTCTCGCCCGGCGCAAGCGACTCAAGCGGCCGGAAGTCCTTGTCGAAAAAGCTCCGGTCGTCGGCGTCGAACACCTCGAATAGCGGCGCGTCAACAACCAGCGGCGCGCGAACATCCGAGATATTCTTGATGACCAGCTTACCCGTGACGATCGGCTGGAACGGATTGCATTTGCCCGTCGCCTCCAGCTCGACAGAGCGGATGACCAGATCAGGCAACTCGTCTGCGGCCTTGCTCTGGCTCGGCTGCAATACGGCGATCGCGGCGAACATGAGAGCAGGCAGGATACCCCAGCGCATAAATGAACTCCTTCTTGAAAATTTTCCTCTACGCGGCGTGATTATCTAGAGGTTTCTGATCGGCCAGGCCAAAGGATTTTCCCTTGCGCTCGCGTACAAGTGACTGCGCTTCAGAAGCCGCGGGTATCGCCAGATGTGAAATTGCGCGCTCATGCTTGCATGGCAGGCCCGATGTGAGTATTCCAGCATGAGTGGGCCGCATTAGCTCAGTTGGTAGAGCACATCATTCGTAATGATGGGGTCGTTGGTTCGAGTCCGACATGCGGCACCAATAGCCCTCGAAAATCTGTGCTCGCTGGCGCTGTTGCCCGTACCATGTTCTTGGGCACACTGACTTGAGCGTGGCCC
>CAZNGB010000123.1:0-6143 GCA_964572465.1 uncultured Hyphomicrobiaceae bacterium | reverse complement strand
CCCGATCAGGCCGGGGACATGCTTTTCGGATCGCGCTTCAACTGCAGCTTGAATAGCCGCATTCCCGACAGATCAGGCAGCCTTCCTGATACACCATCGCGGGGCGGCCGCATTGCGGGCAGAACAGTTTTTCGCTGCCCGCCGTCGGCATCGGGCGCGTGCCTGTGGCCTTTTGCAGAAAGCCCGTTTGCGCATCGTCGCGCTGAATGAAGCCGATGTCGATCATGTGCCGCTCGATCACTTCGCCGATTGCCGCCAGCAGGCTGGGCACGTAGCGACCGCCGACCCATTGGCCGCCGCGCGGATCGAACACATCCTTCAATTCCTCGACGACGAACGACACGTCCCCGCCGCGCCGGAACACCGCGCTGATCATGCGGGTCAACGCCACTGTCCACGCATAATGCTCCAGGTTCTTCGAATTGATGAAGATTTCAAAGGGCCGCCGCCGACCGTCCTGAATGATGTCGTTGATGGTCACATAGATCGCGTGGCCGGAGCCGGGCCACTTCAGCTTGTAGGTGTAGCCGGGCAGGGCAGTGTCGCGCTCCAGCGGGGCGGACATGTAGACGATCTCGCCATTGCTCTGTGCGGGCTCCGGCGCTGGCGCGTTCAGGCCGAGCGATTGCTGCTGCTCAGCATCATCCGCTTCGCCCGGCTCAGGCTGCCCGCGCGCCGGCTCCCCGCTGCTCAGAACCGCGCCCGTTATCGGGTTAGGCCGGTACACCGTGCAGCCCTTCAAGCCTGCCTCATAGGCGCGCGTGTAGATGTCCTTGAAGTCGTTGAACGCGATATCCTGGGCGCAGTTGATCGTCTTGGAGATCGCGGCGTCGACATGCGGCTGGAGTGCCGCCTGCATCGCCAGATGCTCGTGTGGGTGCAGCCGCGCCGCGCTGACGAAGCTCTCCGGTAGCGGCGTGTCAGCCCCGAAATGTTCGCGGAACAGCCGGTAGGCGAGGTCCTCGACGCACTCCTCGTCCGCTGTGCCATCATCACGCAGGATCCGCCGACGATAGCTGAAATCGAACACCGGTTCGATGCCGCTGGAGACGTTATTCGCGATGATCGAGATGGTTCCCGTTGGCGCAATCGAGGTCAGCAGGCCGTTGCGCAAACCCTTTTGCGAGATCGCCCGGCGCACGTCTTCCGATAATGACAGCGCGCCCTCGCTCGCCAGATATTTCTCGGCGTCGAAAAGTGGGAAGCTGCCTTTCTCCGCAGCAAGTTCGGCGCTGGCAAGATAGGCGTTGCGCTGGATCACGCCCGCCCAGTGCGCTGCCAGCTTCACCGCCTCGTCCGTCCCGTAATGCTTGCCGCAGAGTATCAACGCATCGGCCAGTCCGGTCATGCCGATCCCGAGCCTGCGTTTCGCCTTTGCTTCCTCGGCCTGCGCCTTCAGCGGGTAGCCGGAAATGTCGATGACATTATCGAGCAGGCGCACCGCCGTCCGGGCCAGTTCTGCCAGGCGTCCCTCGTTGAGCGCGGCTTGTTCGGTGAAGGGGTGGTCCACCAGCGCAGCCAAATTGACCGATCCGAGCAGGCAGGCGCCGTAAGGCGGCAATGGCTGTTCGCCACAAGGATTGGTCGCGTGGATCGTCTCGCAATAGCCGAGTTTGTTGCGATGGTTCACACGGTCGATGAAAATCACGCCCGGCTCGGCATAGTCGTAGGCCGAGTGCATGATCTTGTCCCACAGCGCGCGCGCTGGCAGCGTCTTGTAATGCACGCCGCCAAAGCGCAGCGGCCAGTCTGCGTCGGCTTCTACCGCTTCCATGAACGCGTCAGTGACGAGCACCGACAGGTTGAACATGCGCAGTTTGGCTGGGTCAGCCTTGGCCTCGATGAACGTCTCGATGTCCGGGTGGTCGCACGCCAGCGTGCCCATCATCGCGCCGCGACGCGAGCCCGCGGACTTGATCGTTCGGCACATCGCGTCCCAGACATTCATGAAGCTGACTGGCCCGGATGCATCCGCGCCGACGCCTTTGACCGGCGCGCCCTTGGGCCGGAGCGTGGAGAAATCATGGCCGATGCCACCGCCTTGCTGCATGGTCAGCGCGGCTTCCCTCACATTATCGAAGATCGAGGCCATGTCGTCGTCGATCGCGCCCATGACGAAGCAGTTGAACAGCGTCACGGCTCGCCCGGTGCCCGCGCCCGCAAGGATGCGCCCGGCCGGGATGAACTGGAAATTGGCCATTGCATCGAAGAAGCGCGCCTGCCAGAGCGCGCGCTCATCTGGCTTCTCGACGCGCGCGGCCGCTTTCGCGACACGATGCCACATATCCTCGACGCTGGTTTCGCTCGTGCGCGGGCTTGGCGCGAAACGGTATTTCTGTTCCCAGACCTGCCGGGAAATCGAAGCGAGCGGAAGGCTCATGTGACGGGTTCCGGTATCTCGAGAGCGCGCGCCGTCTGGCTGAACAGCGCGCCTTGCAGTTTTGTTCTCTATTTGTACCAGAAATCTGATGCGGAGAAAAGGTGGCAGCAGCGTTCGCTAACGCCGCACCCATTGTGAGTGATGCGGCATACAGCTCCATGCTTACCAATTCGGCGCGCGAAGCATCCGAAAGCCGGTTCCCATCCCCGATCAGGCTGGGGACATGCTTTTCGGATCGCGTTGGTCAGCCACGGTATTCCTGAACGCGCGTGGCGCGCAGGCCCGGCAGCCCGTGTTTTTCGATGGAGCGCTGCCAGCTCAGGAATTCGTCGATGGTGAGGCGATAGCGCTCGCAGGCTTCGTTGAGGCTCAACAGCCCGCCGCGCACCGCGGCGACCACTTCGGCCTTGCGCCGTATCACCCAGCGCCGCGTGTTGGCGGGTGGCAGATCGGCAACGGTCAGCGGGCTGCCGTCGGGACCGATCACATATCTCGCGCGCGACGTGAAATGCTCACTCATCGTATTTTGAACCCGGTACTAAAAACGAGGCTGCGTGAACGGTATCGGGCCCAGCTTAATTTTCTTTTACTGGTTCCTCGCGAAGTAAGCTCCCAGAATAGCACAATCTTTAAGTGTTTTATATTATTGCACAACTTATACGGGAATTGCCGATAATTTATACTCGTTTGGTGATCCGACGACAATGGCGGGGGTAGGTTGCGGCCCGGCTCAACCCTCAGTATATTCGCCGTGAATCCAATTGTTTTTGAGGCAACGGCTCGGCCACGCATGGCACAGTCCAGCACGTTCACATCCGCGCAAGCCGCTGAAGCGCATGGGCTCAACAGCCTGTATTTTCCGGGTCCGCCCGCGCAGACCCGCGTCGTCGTGGCAATGTCCGGCGGCGTAGATTCTTCGGTCGTAGCGGCAATGCTCGCGCGCGAGGGTTATGATGTCATCGGCATCACGTTGCAGCTCTATGACCACGGCGCAGCCACGGCGCGCACCGGCAGTTGCTGCGCCGGCCAGGACATCCACGATGCGCGCCGGGTGGCCGCAGCGATCGGCATCCCGCATTACGTTCTGGACTACGAAAGCCGATTCCGCGATGCGGTGATCCGGAATTTCGCCGACAGCTATGTCGCTGGCGAAACGCCGATCCCTTGCGTGCAATGCAACCAGTCGGTGAAGTTCAAGGACCTGCTGGGGCGCGCAAAGGAACTGGGCGCCGACGCCATGGCGACCGGGCATTACATCGCCAATCGTCCTGGCCCGCATGGCTGGCAGCTACACCGCGGACGCGACGAAGACCGCGACCAAAGCTATTTCCTGTTCGCCACCACGCCGGAGCAGCTCGAATTCCTCCGCTTCCCGCTTGGCGATATGCGCAAGGACGAGGTGCGCGAATTGGCGCGCGAATGGAACCTTCCGGTGGCGCAGAAGGCGGACAGTCAGGATATCTGCTTCGTTCCAACGGGCCGCTATACGCAGGTCGTGGAAAAGCTACGCCCCGATGCGTCTGAGCCGGGCGACATCGTGCATATCGACGGGCGCAAGCTCGGCCGGCACAACGGCATCATCCACTACACCATCGGCCAGCGCCGCGGGATTGGCGTCCCCGCGCCCGAGCCACTTTATGTCGTGCGCATCAATGCCCGGCAGCGCGAAGTGGTTGTCGGCCCGCGCGAAGCGCTGCTGACGCATTGGATCAAGCTGCGTGAGGTGAACTGGCTGGGCGATGGGTCGCTCGCCAACGGCCAGCGCGATATCCACGCGAAAGTCCGCTCGACCCGTCCGCCGCAGCCGGCTGAACTGCATATCCGCGATGGTCAGGCATGGGTGCGGCTGATTGATGGCGAGGATGGCGTCTCCCCCGGACAGGCCTGCGTCTTCTACGATGGGCCGGAGCGGGGCGCGCGCGTGCTGGGCGGCGGATGGATCGACGCAGCAGATCCGGCGTTGCCCGCGTGAGTGGGGCCGGCGAGGCCGCCGCGCGGCCGGGGCGCGCGCTCGATGTCGAGACGATCGCCCGCTACACCGTCTGGATCATCCTCGCTTATTTCGCCGCGCAACTGGCCATCCGCGTTGGCCTGTCCGCCAATCTGGAGACGGACGAGGCGCAATTTGTTGGCCAGACCCATTTCGCGCTGGGCTATGGCAATTCGCATCCGCCGCTCTACAACTGGCTGGTCGCCATTGCGCTTTGGATCACGGGAAGCTGGGCGGCAGCGGTTGCCATCGTCAAGACGGCGTTTCTGGCGGGCACATATCTCTGCATCTATGATGCCGGCCGGCGCATCTCCGGACAACAGCTTACCGGCTTGATCGTGGCAGCCAGCCTGCTGTTTCTGCCGCAGATAGTCTGGCAATCACAGGTGACTCTGGCGCACAGCGTTATGGTGATGTTCGCCGTCGCGGCGACGCTGCACGCGGTCGTGCTGATCCGCGATCGAGGGCAGCTTGGTGATTTCCTGTGGCTCGGCGCGGCAATCACGATCGGGGCCTTCGCGAAATACAACTATTTCCTCGCGCTCGCGGCCATCCTCTTGGCAGCCTGGTCGGTGCCCGCGATACGAGCCAAGCTTTTTGTCCCGCGCCTGATCTGGTCCGTCGCGCTCGCCACCGCGCTCTATCTACCGCATGCGATTTGGGCCGTCGCCAACCTGCCCGACACCACAGGGCGCATGGCCCGGCTGGCCGATCAGCACCCGTTGTTCTCCATTGTCGATATGCCGTTCCTCGGCATCGACGGATTGTTGTCGATGGGCGTCGCAACGCTGGCCTGGGGAGGTCCGCTGGTGGCGGTGTGGTTCATCGTGTGGCGGTTCACGCCCGCCAATAGTCCGCGCGTGCTTGACGATGAGCGGGCCACCGCGGCGCGGTTTTTCGCGCGTGTGACGCTCCTGGGCGCTGGACTGTTTGCGCTCGTGATCCTCGCGGGCGACTTTCACAACGTGGATGAGCGCTACATGACGCCGCTGCTGATGGCGCTGCCGCTGTGGCTGGCCGCGGCGTGGCCGCTGGAGTTGCGCGGGCGCGCGCCGGTGCATTTTTTGCGGGTCGCGGGCGTGCTGGTGGCGTTGATGCTCATCATTTGGCCGGGGCTGATCCTGTTCGGGAAGGAGAAGCTGTCATATCCCTACCGCCAGTTCGCTGCTGAGATGCGCGCGGACATGGCGGGGCCAGTCGCGGTTCTCGCCAGCCGCTACCGGATCGGCGCGAACCTGGCTATACGGCTCGATGACGCGCGCGTGTGGTCGCCGGAAGCAGCGGCTGCGCGTGTGCTGCTGGCTTGGGAGGGCCATGCTGAGACCGCGCCGGGCGGGATGTTGCGCCAGCTCGGTCGCGGATACGCGCCGGCCGGTCCGGTGCGCCAGTTGAGCGCGGCTTACGACAACTTCTCGGGCCAGACGGCGCGGCTCAGCTATCAGGTGTTTCAGCGCGTGCCGTGAGCCGCCGCCGGGTCGCGCAACTTTTCAGTCCGTGCGACTTCGGAAATTTCGCCGCGCGGGCTGTGGCGGCGCATCAGCCAATACATGCCAACGACATCGAGGAAGGCGACGGCAGCGCGATCAAAGAAGCCGTATTTCGACGCGCCATGCCGCCGCGCCCGGTCGTTCACCATCACCTCGCGCACCTCTAGCCCTTCACGGCGCGCCAGCGCAGGCAGAAAACGGTGCATGTTGTCGAAATAGGGCAGGGCAAGGGCCAACGCGCGGGGGATCACCTTGAAGCCGCAGCCCGAATCCCGGCAGCCGTCGC
>CAZNGB010000122.1:0-6143 GCA_964572465.1 uncultured Hyphomicrobiaceae bacterium | reverse complement strand
GTCGTCGACGAAATCGAGAAGCTCGTGAATGAGCACAATGTCGGCTTTTTCATCCTCGCCGACGAGGAGCCGACCATCAACCGCAAGAAATTCACCGAGTTCTGCGAGGAGCTGATCGCGCGCGGCCTGCCCGACAAGGTGAAATGGGGCATCAATACCCGCGTCACCGATATCTGGCGCGACCGGCACAGGCTGCACCTTTGGCGGCGCGCTGGGCTGGTGCATGTGAGCCTCGGCACGGAGGCGGCCGCGCAGATGAAGCTCGACCGCTTCAACAAGGAAACCACGATCGATCAGAACAAGACGGCGATCCGGCTGTTGCGCGAGGCAGATATCTTCGTCGAGGCGCAGTTCATCGTTGGGCTGGAAAACGAGACGGCCGAGACGCTCGAAGAGACCTACCAAATGGCGTGGGACTGGCAGCCGGACCTCGCTAACTGGGCGATGTATACGCCGTGGCCGTTTACCCCGCTGTTCCAGGAGCTTGGCGACAAGGTCGAGGTTTTCGACTTCGAGAAGTACAACTTCGTCACGCCGATCATGAAGCCGGAGTCGATGGACCGGGCCGAGTTGCTCGACCGTGTGATGAACAACTATCGCCGCTTCTATATGAAAAAGGCGCTGTTCCACTATCCGTGGCGCGGCACCGGCTTCCGAAGGCGCTACCTGCTGGGCTGCCTCAAGGCGTTCCTGAAGGCCGGGTTCCAGCGCACCTTCTACGATCTCGGCAAAGTCGGCTACTGGGGGCCGCAGTCGAAGAAGAAGGTCGATTTCCACTTCGACAACACCCGTCAGATTGCGCCTGCGCAGATGGAAGACTGGGAAGCGGTCGCCGAAAAGCGCCGCCAGATCAAGCAGCGCACCGGAAAGACCGGCAAGAGCAGTGGTGACGGTCAGCCCACGCCGGTCTCGGCCTGTGGCGGCGGCAAAGAGCAAATGCCCGAAAGCGTCGCGGCGGAGTGACAGAATGGGCGCGCGCGCAACAGCTACGCGAGGTCATGTCGGGCCGAACGCCATTACACAGGTGATCGCGGCGCTGCGGCACCGCCAGGGCGAGCCGGGTTGCGATCAGATCCTGGCGCACGCCGGGTTGGCTCACTACGCCGCTAACGCGCCCGCCGAAATGGTGCATGAAGACGAAGTCGGCGCGCTGCAGCGCGCGGTCCGAGCAGAGCTTCCTCCTGGAGCTGCGGAGGCTGTGCTGCGCGAGGCCGGATTGCGGACGGGCGAATACCTCCTAGCCCACCGGATTCCGCGTTTCGCACAAGCCGGCCTCCGCATTTTTCCGGCCTCGCTTGCAGCACGGGCGCTGATCGGCGCGATTGGCGGTCACGCCTGGACCTTCGCGGGCAGTGGGACGTTCCGGGCCGTGCCGGGGCATCCGCTTATCGTCGAGATCGAGGACTGCCCGCTGGCCGCCAGTCAGACCAGCGATGCGCCGGTTTGCGACATGTATGTCGGCGTGTTTCAGCGGCTGTTCGAGGTTCTGGTCTCGCCGAGCGCGCGTGCCGTCGAGACGCAGTGCTGCGCAATGGGCGCGCCGGCCTGCCGGTTCGAGATGTCTTGGCGGGCGCAGACCCGCTCGGTGAGCGAACCTGCACTGCGAGATGCGATTGCCCGTTAAGTCGCGTCGCCGTAGCTGGCGATCTCGATGAGGTTGCCATCCGGATCGCGGATGTAGAGCGACATGATCGGCCCGCGCGCGCCGGTCCGCGCTACCGGCCCTTCCTCGATGGCGATGCCTTGCGCGCGAAAGTGCTCCTGAACATCCGCAAGCGGCACGCCGGTAATCAGGCATATGTCCCCGCTGCCCGGCGTCGGCGCGGCCGCCTTCGGCTCGAACTCATTGCCGGCCTCGTGCAGATTGATCTTGTGCTCGCCCAGTAGGAGCGCGGTACGCCCCTCGCCAAAGGTAATGACCTGCGCACCCAGTGCACGTTCATAGAAATCGCAGGTCCGCGCGATCGACCGCACGGTCAGTACGATGTGGTCGAAGCCGGTGATGTTCACAGGCCGTCTCCGCTCATCGGCGCTTTGGCCAGCCCCAGCAGCGCCACATCCTTGCGTGTGACGACGCCGGAGAAAACCCCGCCCATCCGCGCGCGCATCTTGCCCTTGTCCTGGAAGGCGGCGCGGAACGCGTGTGCGTCGCAATGCGCGGCCCAGCCGCTGACCACGCCGCCGAGCAGATACGCCCCGCCCCATGCCGCGCTCGCCAGCACCAGATCGCCCGCCGCTCGGCCCAGCCAGTGCGACATGAGCGCGACCGTGCGACGAGCGGCCGGGTCCGTGTCAACCCGCGCGAAAACGGCATCCGCCGCGATGGGTTCGCTCCCTGACAGCCAGCTATACGCCGTGCCAATTCCGGCGCCGCTGAGCACGTCCTCCAGTGTGGCTGCCCGCCCCGGAACGATTGACGCAAGCAGATCGGCCTCGCCGGAGTCTGACGGCGCGAGCGTCATGTGCCCCGCCTCGCTTGGGCAGGCGAGCCAACTGTCGCCCGAGGGAATCGCGGTTGCCGCTCCAAAGCCGGTACCGACATTGACGGCCACCATCCGCCGGCTACTCGCAGGCTGCAACGGCACCGGGCCGATCGGCAACACGTCGTCTGCACCAAGGAACGGCAGCGCCAGCGCGACGGCCTGCAAGTCGTTGAAGATTGCCGTCGGGATGTCGCCAAGCTGTTCGGCGATATTGTGCGCCGCGAATTCCCAGGGCGCATTGGTCAGCTTCACCGCATCGCGCTCGACTGGCCCCGCCGCCGCCAAGGCGGCGCTGGCGATTCGCCGGCGCGTCTGTGGGTCAAGGCGTTGCAAATAGGCCGCGAGCGCGTCATCAAATGCCGCGAAACCGGCGACCTCCAAATTGGCGGTGGCGTCACAAAGGCCATCCGGCGCGGCCAGGGCGAAACGCGCATTGGTCCCGCCAATATCCGCGACCAGCCGCAGCGCCTGGCCGGGCGTCACGCAGGGGCCTCCCGCGCCACTGTTTCAAGCGTACCTAGATAAGTTCCGCGCCAGTTCGCCAGGTCGTTCTCCCCCACGCGCTCCAGCAGCGCCTGGTGCCGATCCTTGCGCTCGGCGAGCGGCATCGACAGCGCGCGATGCATGGCTTCGACCATCTCGTCAACATCATAGGGGTTGATGATCAGCGCTTCTTTCATGGATTCTGCCGCACCGGCAAAGCGAGACAGGATCAGCACGCCGGGGTTCTCGTCGTCCTGCGCGGCGACGTATTCCTTGGCGACGAGGTTCATGCCGTCGCGCAGCGGCGTGACCAGCCCGACCTGCGAGCCGCGCAGCAGCGCCGCCAGCGTGTCTCGCGGGATATGGCGGTGGATGTAGCGCACCGGTGTCCAGTCGTAGTTGCCCAGTTCGCCGTTGATATGCCCGGAGAGCTGCTCCAGCTCCTCGCGCATGTCGGCATAAGCCAGAACCTCCTCGCGCGTCGGCGGCGCGATCTGCATGAGGGTGACGGAGGTGCGATATTCCGGGCGCGCCTCGACCAGCCGCTGGAAGGCACGGAACCGCTCCGAGATGCCTTTGGTGTAGTCCAGACGGTCGACGCCGATGATGAACGCGCTGGCGATGGTCCGGCGCTGCAGCGTCTGGATGTGGCGATCGGCTTCTTCGGTGCGCGCCATCGCGCGGAAGCTGTCAACATCGATGCCGATCGGGAACGACTTGACCAGCACGCTCTTGCCGTTGAGCTGCAACCGTCCATCCTGCAGGACGGTGCCATCGGCGGCCTCGTAGACGAAGCGGCCGAAGTTGCCGACATCACCATGAGTTTGAAGGCCGACAAGGTCGTAATCGAACAGCGCGCGCATCAGTTCGCGGTGCTGTGGCGCGGCGGCCAGCACGTCCGGGGACGGGAAAGGGATGTGGAGGAAAAAGCCGATTTTCTGTTCCACGCCGAGCGCGCGCAGCTCCGCCGCCAGCGGGATCAGGTGGTAGTCATGCACCCAGATGACATCATCCGGCTCCAACAGCCCAACGAGCTTATTGGCGAAGCGCCGCACCGTCTCGACGTAGCTCTCCCAGTGTTCCGGCTCGAACCGCGCGAGGTCCAGCCGGTAGTGAAAGACTGGCCACAACACACTGTTGGAAAAGCCGAGATAATAATTCTGATATTGGCTCTCGGTGAGCGGCATCGTGGCGAGCGTGACGTTGCCATGATGCTCTTGGGAGAGCTCACAGGCCTGATCGTCTTCGACGATATCGCCAGACCATCCGAGCCACAGGCCACCGTGAATTTTGAGCGCGTCCTGCAAGGCGACGGCGAGCCCGCCCGACTGTCCGCCCTTGGTCCAGTCAGCGACGCGGTTCGACACCACCACAAGACGTTTCATAAGACGCTCTCCCATGAACGCGACAGCCGGGTCGCGCCATTTATGATTCCGACCATCGAATATGTCTGGGGGAAGTTCCCCCAGAGTTCGCCAGTCTGGGGATCGACATCCTCCGAGAGTAGCCCAAGGTGATTGCGGCTGGCCAGCAGCGTCTCGAAAATCTCGCGGGCCTGATCGGTCCGTCCGATCCGCGCCAACGCGTCCAGCCGCCAGAACGCGCAAATATTGAATGCCGTTTCCGGCCGGCCGAAATCGTCCGGGGCCTCGTATCGGCGCATGTGCGGGCCGTCGCCGAGGACGTTTTCCAGCTGCTCGACGGTGGAGACGAAGCGCGGGTCGCGTGGATCAATGAATCCGACTTCGCCCATGAGCAAGACGCTGGCGTCGAGATCCCGCCCACCGAAGCTCTCAACGAATGCGCCGCGCTCTTCGTTCCAGGAGTTTTCGAGGATGGCGTTCTTGATGATCCGCGCGCGCTCTTCCCAATAGCGGGCGCGATCGCCTTCGTTCAGCGCGCGGGCGATCTTGCCAAGCCGGTCACACGCCGCCCAGCACATCAGACTCGACGAAGTGTGCACCCGCGCGCGCGACCGCAGCTCCCACATCCCGGCATCGGGTTCGTTGTAAAGGCGGAACGCCTGTTCGCCAGCGTGCTCCAGCCGGTGAAAGTCCTCGATGCCAGCCTGCCGGTAGAGCCGCGCGTCCAGAAAGGCCTGCGCCGCGCCGAGGACGACATTGCCATACACGTCATACTGGAAGTGTTCGTGCGCCTGGTTGCCGACGCGCACGGGCGGCATGTCGCGGTAGCCAGGCAGCGTATCGACGATGCGCTCAGACAGTTTGCTCTCAAGGCCGACGCCGAAAACCGGCTGGAGGTGGTTGCTGTTGGTGGTGCTGACGACGTTCTGGAGCCAGCGGAAATAGTCCTCCAGCGTGTTCATGGCCGACAAGCTGTTGAGCGCGCGAACGACGAAAAACGCATCGCGCAGCCAGCAGAAGCGATAATCCCAGTTGCGCCCGGAATGCGGGCTTTCCGGGATGCTGGTCGTCATCGCAGCGATGATCGCGCCGGTCGGCTCGTACGTGCACAGCTTCAGCGTGATCGCCGCACGGATAACCGCGTCCTGCCACTCATAGGGGATGCCGAGCGTGCGCACCCAGCCGCGCCAGTAATGCGCCGTGCGCTCCTCGAACTCGCGCGCGGTGGAGCCGATGCCGCCTTCCAGCGTCTCGTCGGGGCCAAGCACGAAGTTGCAGGTTTCCTCGATGATGAATGTCGTTTCATCGCGCACATAATCCACGGGCGCGTCAGTGGTCAGGCGCAAGGTGAAGTCCGGCCCGACATAGCGGATGTGGTTGGAGCCAAAGGTGATGTCGGGCGTAGCCGCGCCATAGTTGAAGCGAGGGCGCAGGCACACGCGGATTCGTGGGCTGCCGCTGACCGGCGCGACGCGGCGCACCAGCATGTTCGGCCGGAAGATGCGCCCGCGTGTCTCGAAGCGCGGGGCGAAATCCGTGATTTCGATTGCGCCGGTGGGGGATTCCAGCCGGGTGCGAAGGATCGCGGTGTTGCGGTCGTAGCTCTGGCTACGCGCGCACTGATCCACCAGCTCGATATCGAATACGCCGCCCCCAGGGGCATCCTTCGGCCCGCCGAGCAGCGAGTGGAAGACGGGATCGCCGTCAAAGCGGGGCAGACAGCACCAGACGACCCGCGCGTCCTGGTCGACGAGGGCGCCGAAGCTGCAATTACCGATCGCGCCGAGGTTGAGGCTGCTCAAGACGGGCTCCT
>CAZNGB010000121.1:0-6182 GCA_964572465.1 uncultured Hyphomicrobiaceae bacterium | reverse complement strand
CGACTGAGCTGCCGTCGCTTGCGCGTGGGCAGAGCCGACAGCAATCGACATGCCCCCCGCGGCGATACCCAGAACAAGCGCTGCATTCACTACTGAAAATTGGTTGTTATTCTTCTTAGACATGGTGTGCCCCTTCCTACTCATTACGTGCCCGAAGAGCCGAAATCTAGCCCGATCGAATAATGCAGACGTGGACGGTTGACCAATTTGCCAATCGCAGGATCGACCCCCATCAGCCCTGTATCGCCACGAATGCTGTAGGGATTTAACTTATCCCGTTAAAAATAACGCCACAAGTGAAAAATTAGGCATGTCACGGCGCAGGTAGAAGCGCGGTGCGAATCAGCTACGCCAAGGTGGCCGTATATTCGGACGGATAAATGGTCGGAGCGGCGGGATTCGAACCCACGACCCCCGGTCCCCCAGACCGGTGCGCTACCGGGCTGCGCTACGCTCCGACGTGCCGCGGCACCAGCAGTCTGCCCACTGCGTTATACACGGTCAAGCGGCAAAGCTCATGCCGATCAATGCGCCGATCCGCGGGCGGTGCTCAGCAGTTGCCGGCACTGCTCCAGATCATTGATAGCTGTTTGAAGTGTTCGCCGCTGCGACGGTGTCAAGGAGGGCTTGTCGGCTGCGGCTGACCCGCTCGGCTCCGCGCCGGCCGTTCTGTCCAGATGCCTAGGTTTGGCTTTGGCGCGCTCCATTGCGGCCTTGCGGGCGTGGCCAGCGGTTTCTCCTGCCAGATCGGGCAGTGCAGTTCCCGGCGGACTGGCTTCGCTGCGCCGATAGGTCTTGACATAATGCACGCCTTGCTGGCGCAGCACCCGCTGCAAGCCTCGAATGGTGTAGCCCTCGTCGTGCAGCAGTGTGCGGATTCCGCGCAACAGCTCGACATCCTCCGGCCGGTAGTAGCGGCGATTGCCGCCGCGTTTCATCGGCTTGACTTGCGCGAACTTGGTCTCCCAGAACCGCAACACATGCTTGGGAACGTCAAGCTCGGCAGAAACCTCACTGATCGTCCGAAATGCTTCTGCAGATTTCCCCAACGAACTGCCCTCTGGAACGTTGACCGGCCAAAGAACCGGATTTACTCAGCTGCTTGCTTGCGTCCGAGCACCTTGTTGATGCGTTCCTTCATGATATGACTGGGGCGAAACCCGATCACCCGCCGCGGCGCAATCGGCACGGTCTCGCCCGTTTTCGGATTGCGCCCCACGCGCTCGCGCTTCTGGCGCACGCTGAAGGTTCCGAAAGACGAAATCTTCACCTGTTCGCCCTGTTCGAGACAGGCGGCGATTTCCTGAATCACGCTTTCCACCATTTCGGCGGATTCATTGCGTGGCAGGCCGACCTCGCGGATCACCGCTTCCGTGAGATCGGCGCGTGTCACTGTTTTGGCCTGAGGCATGGCTCTCGACCTCTCCTCAGTCGGGTCTATTCAATAAATGGTAACGGAGTTTTTCGCTGCGGGTCAATTGCCCGGACAGCAAAACGCTGACTGAAAACGGATTTTCTTCGCCTGGCGCAATTGAATTGGTTTACCAGCGCACCAACGCTGCGCCCCAGGTAAAACCGCCGCCCATGGCCTCCAGCAGCACGAGGTCACCCTGTTTGATGCGCCCGTCCTGACAAGCAACATCAAGCGCCAGCGGGATCGACGCGGCAGAGGTGTTACCGTGCTTGTCCACGGTGATCACAATTTTCTCCTCGGGCAGGCCGATCTTGTTGGCGGTGCTGGTGAGGATGCGCTGATTGGCCTGATGCGGGACAAACCAGTCGACGTCCGATGCGCCGAGCTTGTGATCCTCCAGGGCCTCTTCGATCACGGCGGCGATCTTGTTGACGGCAAAGCGGAACACCTCGCGGCCCTGCATCCGCAAATGTCCCGTCGTTTGCGTGGAGGACGGGCCGCCATCAACATAAAGCATGTCCTTGAAGCGGCCGTCAGAATGCAGGTAGGTCCCGAGCACGCCGCGATCGGTGTCATCGCCGCGCGCGGGCTGGGCTTCCAGCACCACCGCGCCCGCACCGTCGCCGAACAGCACGCAGGTGCCGCGATCCTCCCAGTCGAGGATGCGCGAGAAAGTCTCCGAGCCGATCACGAGCGCGCGCTTGACCTGGCCCGCCTTGATGAAATTGTCCGCCGTCGCGAGGGCATAGACGAAGCCAGTGCACACCGCTTGAACATCGAAAGCCGCGCCATGATGGATGCCAAGCCGCGCCTGTACCGTTGTTGCTGTGGCGGGAAACGTATGATCGGGCGTTGAGGTCGCCAGTACGATCAAGTCGATGTCCGAAGCGCGGCGGCCCGCGCGCTCCAGCGCTTGCTCCGCGGCGGCGGTGGCCATATCGGAGGTCAGTTCATCGTCCCCGGCGATATGGCGCTGCTTGATGCCGGTGCGCTCCGTGATCCACGCGTCGGAGGTGTGGACCATGCGTGCGAGGTCGTGATTGGTCAGGATCTTCTCGGGGAGATAAGCCCCGCATCCCAGAATGACCGAGCGGACTGCTTTCACTTAATGCGTTCCTTGCTCAACGGTCTTGCGCGTCGGTGCGCCATTGGCCACAGGGTGTTCACCGGTCGGGCTTTCCTTCAGCGCATCTTCCTTCAGCGCATCCTGGAACTTGGTGACGTCCCGGGCGATGCTCTCGCACAAATTGCTGCGCGCCATGTCGTAGCCAAGGTCCACCGCGCTTGCGAAACCAACTGCATCGGTGCCGCCGTGGCTCTTGATGACGATCCCGTTCAGGCCGAGAAAGACACCGCCATTCAGTTGACGCGGGTCCATCTTCTTGCGCAGCGCCCGGAACGCCCCTTGAGCCAAAAATGCGCCGATCCGCGACAACAACGAGCGATTAACGGCCGCGCGGAAGTATTCAGCGATCTGTTTGGCGGTACCTTCGGCCGTTTTTAAGGCAATGTTGCCAGTAAACCCCTCAGTCACGACCACATCGACCTTACCCTGGCCAACGTCGTCGCCTTCGACATAGCCGTAATAGCGCACAGGCAATGTGGAAGAAGCGAGCGCCGCATTGGCCTTTTTCACCTCGTCCAGCCCCTTGATCTCCTCAACGCCGATGTTCAACAACGCGACTGAGGGCTGCTCGACCTGAAACAGCCCGCGCGCCATCGCAGCGCCCATCTCGGCGAAGTTAACGAGCTGGCGCGCATCCGCCCCGACATTCGCACCCACATCCAGCACGATGCATTCGCTCGACACGGTCGGCCAGATCGCCGCGATTGCCGGGCGATCAATTCCAGGCACGGTCTTTAGGCAGAATTTAGCCATCGCCATCAGCGCGCCAGTGTTGCCCGCCGAGATCACCACATCGGCATCCCCGCGCTTGACCGCTTCCAGGGCCAGCCAGATACTGCTTTTCCAGCGGCCCTGCTTGAGCGCCTGGCTGGGGCGGGCGTCCATGGCCACTGCGACATCGGTGTGGATGACCTCGACCTTCGGTTTCAGGTCGGGATGCGCTTCGAGTTGCGCTCGGATTTGCTGCTCGTCGCCGAACAGCATGAAACGCGCATCCGGGTGGCGCACAGCGGACAAGGCCGTTCCGGCCACAGATACCTGTGGGCCATGATCCCCGCCCATCGCGTCCACGGCTATCGTGATCGCATTTGTCATTGTTGCCGAACTAAGACCGCCATTGCGCGCCGGAAAGCGCGCATGCGCATTGTCAGCCCCTCTCGCGCCAGAAAGCGCTCAGACCATAACCATTTCAGGCATTGAAACAACCGAATTTTCGCTCTCGACTTATTTGGGTTTGGCGATCAGCGTGTGCCGCCGTTGCGTTTGGGCAAATGCCGGAGCACGGCGAAGGGGCTTTCAGGTTTGCTCCCAGTCTCCTCCCACTCCAGCGCGACGTTCTCGCGCCGCGGGAAAGGCGGCAGCGCGACGGCGAACAGCTCCTCAAGAAGCCGGCCGGCGTCGATCATGCCCGCTTCGATCAACTCCGGCCCTTCTTCGTCCCGCTCGCCGGGGGCGTCGCCGACTTCGCTCACGTGGCGCTCCCAGACCTCCGGTGGCCAGAACTCGATGCTGACGGTTTCGTCAAATTCGCGGCCGATCGGCTCCAGCGTCACACCGCAGGTCTGTGCGGCCCGGGCGCGCCATTGGCCGGTTAGGCGAAACCGCCCGCGGCTTATCGGGGCCAGATGATACACGAACACCAGTTCATCGAGCCTGGCGAGGTCAAGGCGCTCGGCGAGTGACGCGCGATCGTCGGAGCTGGCTTCGATGCAGCCTTCGACGCCGTCGGACGGGATGTCGCCGGTGTCGATGATGTGGGACAGAATATGACCGTTATCCGCGCCTGGCATATCGGTGACCTTCAAATCAGGTGTGCGGGGCATAAACGCAATATGCGCGCCACGCGCCTAGATTAAAGGCCTACCCCGCGCGCCGGGCCCGCGCCACTTCGGGAAAATCCAGAAAGCCTTGCAGCAGATGCGTCAGCGGCGTCTCGCGGATGGTGTGCAGAGCGGTGAGGATATATTCGGCAACTGACTGCGCGTTGACCTGCGTTGTCGGGTTGCCGGAGCGGAAGCTTTTCCAAACGGCCTCGGCGAGCGCGGCAGTGTCTTCTTTCTCCGCGGCTTGCGCATAGATCAGGATCTGGCCGTAGAACAGCCCGGCGATCCGGCGCACCTCCTGCGGCACTTGATCCTCGCTCACGCCCAGATCGCGCACCATGCTGTCCATCTCGCGTATGAACGCCTCCACGACCTCGCGCCCGAGAAGCTCACCCTCCTTACCGGCCAGGCGCAGGTTCTGCAGCACCATAAACATGTGGATGACCAGCATGTCGAAGCGCCCCGACAGCGTATCCGGCACACCGAATCGCAGATAAAAGGCGGGGTTGCGCGACTGCGCCACAATTGCGTCGTACAACTTCTCGGCAACTTCTTTACGCGCCGCGCGTTCGCCAAACCAACGGAACATGATGCTTTTGAGGACTCCGCGTGTTGGTTTCTTATAGGGGCGGGTGCCCGCCTCAAATCGCCGGGACCAGACGTCAGATAGTGTGTCCGCAGCGACGCTGTGATGTTCGACTTGCCAGACCACCAAGGTGAATCCTTTATGTCAAAATCCAACAAAAGCCAATCTGCAAGACCCGCAGCCCCAACACAAGGGGTGTTTGGGGCGCGAGCAAGGCGTTTGGTGCTGGTCGCTGGCCTGGCCGTGATCATGACCGGCTGCGCGGTGCGCACCGCTCAGCATGGCGCGATCTTCACCGAAGCCGAAATCCAGCAGATTCAGCAGGGCATGACCCGCGATCAGGTTGAGCTGACGCTTGGCTCGCCGAACGCGAAGTCAACCGTCGGCGATGGCGTGTATTATTATATTTCGACGAAGACGAAAACGCCGGTTGGCTTTATGGAGCCACGCGTGATCGACCGGCGTGTGCTAGCGGTGTATTTCGGCGAGGCCCAACAGGTCGAGCGCGTTGCACATTATGGCCTTGAGGATGGCAAGGTGGTTGATTTCATTACTCGCGAGACGCCGACATTCGGCGGCGAGGAAGGCATCCTGCAGGAGCTGTTCCGCAACATCGGCTCGGGCGTGACCCCCGGCGTTGGCGGCACCTAGGCGGCGAGATGGCGAAACCGACAGGCATCAGCCGGCTGGTCTTCGGCATCTATGGCGCGGTCGTGCTGGGTGGCATGGCGCTTGCGTGGACGGCGCACATTTATTGGCTGCTCCTGCCGACGCTGGCCGGGCTTGACATGTTGCTGGTGGCGGTGACCGGCGTCGGGCTGGTGACGTGGCTGGCGCGGGCGCTGCGGGCAGGGCGCTGAACGCGATGCGGCTTGCGGGCAGAAAGGCGCTGGTGACGGGCGCGAGCCGGGGCATCGGCGCAGCCATCGCGAAGCGCTTCGCGGCCGAGGGCGCGGATGTCGCCATCACATTTTTCAGTTCTCCGGATGCAGCGAAGCAGGTCGTGGCGGATGCGCGTGCGCACGGTGTGACGGCTGAGGCGATCCGGGCGGATGCGGGCGACGCGGCGGCGATGCGCGAGGCGGTGGCGCAGGCGCGCGAACGGCTCGGCGGGCTGAACGTGCTGGTCAACAACGCCGGCATCTTCGACGGTCAGCGGCTGCCCGAAACGAGCGAGGCCGATTTCGACCGCACCATCGACGTGAACCTGCGCGGGCCGTATGTCGCCGCGCT
>CAZNGB010000120.1:0-6348 GCA_964572465.1 uncultured Hyphomicrobiaceae bacterium | reverse complement strand
AGAAGGGCCAGAAGATGTCCAAGTCCAAGGGCAACGTGCTGGACCCGCTGGAGATAATCGAGACCTACAGCGCGGATGCACTGCGCTTCACGCTTGCCGCGATGGCCGCGCAGGGCCGCGACGTGAAGATGTCGCCCGCGCGCGTGGAGGGCTACCGCAACTTCGCGACGAAGCTCTGGAATGTCGCACGCTTCACGCAAATGAATGGCTGCCGGATTGATCCGGAGTTCGACCCGCACACGGTGCAGCATCCGATCAATCGCTGGATCCTCGGCGAGACGGAGCGCACAGCGCGCACGGTCACGCATGGGATCGAACAGCACCGCTACAATGATGCGGCCAACACCCTCTACAGCTTCGTCTGGGGCACCTTCTGCGACTGGTATGTCGAGTTGATCAAGCCGGCGTTGAACGGCCCGGACGGTGCGGTCAAGACCGAGACGCAGGCCGCGGCCTCTTGGACGCTCGACCAGATTCTCAAGCTGCTGCACCCCTTCATGCCGTTTATCACGGAAGAGCTTTGGGAGAAGCTGGCGCAGGAATCCGGCGTCACCCGCGACGCGCTGCTGTGCCTGAGCGACTGGCCGCACCCGAGCGGGCTCGCGGATGCCGAGGCCGACGCCGAGCTGAGCTGGGTCGTGGCGCTCGTGAGTGAAATTCGCTCGGTGCGCGCGGAGATGAACGTGCCGCCGGGCGCGAAAGCGCCGCTGGTGCTGGTCGACGCTTATGAAACCGCCCGCCGGCGTGCTGGGGCATATGAGGAAAGCATCGCACGGCTCGCGCGGCTGGAATCGATCAGCTTCGCGGAGGATGCGCCCGCTGGCGCAATCCAGACGGTGGTGGATGACACGATCGTGGCATTACCACTTGAGGGCGTCATCGACATCGCCGCCGAGAGCGAACGGCTGCGCCGCGAAATCGAGAAGGTCGGCTCGGAAATTGAGAAGATCGACAAGAAGCTGGGCAACGAACAGTTCGTCTCGCGAGCGCCGGAGCATGTGGTCGATGAGCAGCGCGAACGCCGCGCAGAAGCGAAAGCCGCGGCGCAGCGGCTGCAGGCGGCATTGAAGAGGCTGGAAAGCGCAGCCTGAACCGCGTCAGGCGGAGACTGCTAAAAATCGAGCGGAAATATTAACGCGACGGCAACCAGATTGCGCGAAAGCTGGTGGCGCGACCGGCTTTGCCCGCGAGTGTGACTGCGACACAACATATTGCTGCCAGGGTGTCAAGTTTGCGCCATAATGCATTCAGACCGTGCAGTCTGTCAGGTTTATGACAGTCACGCATCGCTCGCGGCTCCAGAGTATGACACGTTCGTGACGTTCGCGCCGGGGGTGGCTGTGTCATTGTTTTAGGCGGTGTGCCCAGCGGTCAGGCACCCGGCAGTTTGAGGTCAGTGAAAGCGCATCATGGACGCAAAATCGTTCGACAAGTCGAAACTCCCCAGCCGCCATGTTACGGAAGGCGCCAACCGCGCCCCGCATCGCTCATATTACTATGCGATGGGGCTGACCGAAGAACAAATTCATCAGCCTTTCGTTGGAGTTGCGACCTGCTGGAACGAAGCCGCGCCGTGCAATATTGCGCTGATGCGCCAGGCGCAGTCGGTCAAACAGGGCGTTATCGAAGAGCACGGCACGCCGCGCGAATTTTGCACCATAACCGTCACCGACGGCATCGCGATGGGACACCAGGGCATGAAGTCCTCGCTGGTCAGCCGCGAGGTGATTGCGGATTCCATCGAGTTGACGATGCGCGGCCACTGTTACGACGCGCTTGTCGGGCTGGCGGGCTGCGACAAGTCGCTGCCCGGAATGATGATGGCGATGGTCCGGCTGAATGTGCCAAGCGTGTTCATGTACGGCGGCACGATCTTGCCGGGCAAGTTCCGCGGCAAGGAGGTGACGGTCGTTGATGTGTTCGAAGGCGTCGGCAAGCACTCCGCCGGCGATATGTCCGATGAGGACTTACACGAGCTGGAATGCGTCGCCTGTCCAAGCGCCGGCTCCTGCGGCGGGCAGTTCACCGCCAACACGATGGCCTGCGTGTCCGAAGCGATGGGGATCGCGCTGCCCGGTTCGGCTGGCGCGCCCGCGCCATATGAGACCCGGGACGAATACGGGGCGGCTTCCGGTCGCACGGTCATGCGGCTCATCGCAGACGGCCTGCGCCCGCGCGACATTGTCACCCGTGAAGCGCTGGAAAACGCGGCAGTGGTGGTCGCGGCCACGGGCGGCTCGACCAACGCCGCGCTGCACCTGCCCGCGATCGCGCATGAGGCCGGCATCAAGTTCGATCTGTTCGACGTGGCGGAGATCTTCCGCAAGACGCCTTACATCGCCGACCTGAAACCGGGCGGAAAATATGTCGCCAAGGATCTGTTTGAGGTCGGCGGCGTGCAGATCGTGCTCAAGACGCTTCTCGAAGGCGGCTATCTGCACCCAAACTGCCTGACCGTCACCGGCAAGACGCTCGCCGAGGACCTGGCCGAAGTTCGCTTCCCGGACAACCAGGATGTGGTCTATCCGGTCACCAACCCGATAAGCCCGAGCGGCGGCGTCGTTGGCCTGAAGGGCACGCTCGCCCCCGATGGCGCGATCGTGAAGGTCGCCGGCATGAAAAACCTCGTTTTCCGCGGTAAGGCGCGCTGTTTCGACAGCGAGGAAGAGGCGTTCGCGGCAGTCGATGCGCGACAGTACGAGGAGGGCGACATCATCGTTATCCGCTACGAAGGGCCGAAAGGCGGCCCCGGTATGCGCGAGATGCTGTCCACCACAGCGGCGATCTACGGCCAGGGCATGGGCGACAAGGTGGCGCTCATCACCGACGGCCGGTTCTCTGGCGCGACGCGCGGCTTTTGCATCGGCCATGTCGGGCCGGAAGCGGCAGTCGGCGGGCCGATTGCGCTCATCAAGGATGGCGACTCCATCCTGATCGACGCGGAAAAGGGCATCATCGACCTGGAAATTGATGCAGCGGAACTTGAGCGGCGCAAGGCGGAGTGGACGCCGCGCGAGACGGACTATCAAAGCGGTGCATTGTGGAAGTATGCCCAGACGGTAGGCGCGGCCCGAGAGGGTGCGGTGACCCATCCCGGGGCGGAAGCGGAAGTTTCGTGTTATGCGGATATCTAAGCGGGGTTGGCGGGGGGCTGCGCTCCTCGCCGTCATGACGATCGGTGTCGGCGGGCTTGTCGCGCTGTTTTCCGACGGACCAGTCGCCAACAAGCCAGAGGCCGAGGCACAGTTTGCCTCGCCGAACGCGGCCTATCGCGTGGGCATCGAGTCCTTGGCAAATGACGATCTCGCAAAGGCGCTGCCGGCGCTGGTGTTCGCGGCAGACCAAGGCGTACTTGGCGCCCAGCTGCGCCTCGCCCAGTTTTACAGCGCTGAAGGTGAACACCGTAATGACGCGGGCGCGCTCACCTACTATCACATGATCATCAATCGGCATGGCGACATTGACCGGCTGCATCCAGCATCGCGGCACGTTGCTGAAGCCCTGCGCAGTCTCTCTCGCTACTATCGTGAAGGCGTGCCGGAAATCCACCTTGAACCCGACCCACAACGCGCAGCGCAGCTGATGCGCGATGCAGCAAGCTATTTCCGCGATCCGGAGGCGCAGTTCGAGATCGGTAAGATGTATGCTGAAGGCAACGGGGTTACCCGCAGCGCCAGGCTCGCGGCGAGTTGGTTGCTGAAAGCCAGCCAGAAGAAGTATGCGCCAGCACAAGCCTATCTCGGAGAGATGCTATGGCGCGCGGACGCGAACGATCGTCTCCGGGCTCAAGGCCTCGCGCTTCTTGCGCTGGCCGTGGACAATGCTGGAGCTGCGCAGCGCGCGCGCTTTGACGCACAGTACCGTGCGCTTGGCGAGAATGCCGAGACCGAGGTGATCGAGCAAGCCGAGAAATTCGTTGCCGCCTGGGACAGCTTTCGCACGCCCGCCGGATTACAGAACGCCAGCGCGAACCTGCGGTCGCTGCGCGCACCCCCGCTCGAAGCTGCTCCGGTCGGCAGTTTTGTCGTTTCCGACACCCAGCCGGATTTAGAGGCGGGGAGCAGCAGTGGCGCGGTCGGTGCACTGATGCGCGACATTCAGCTTTACTTACACTATGACATCTCGACCAGTGCCGCACACGCGGACGAGAGCATCGCTCCGCATCCCATGGAGAAGTTTGTTCACGACCAGCCGCCGATCGTGGCGGAAAAGATGCGGGGCGATATTCCAACAGTGGAGATCGACCGGTTTGGCGGCCAGTTGCTGTCTGTCGGCGTCGAGACGCGAACACGATAACTCTTGATGCTATTCCGCAGCCGTTTGGGCAACGGCGCTTGGGGCCAACGGGGCATCCTGCTCGGAAGTGCCGAGGGCCAGCCCGTGCGTGCTGGCCAATGCGCCCTCGCTGAGTTCGCGCGCAAGCAGTCGTTCCGGTGCGACCGGGCCAGGCAAGGTGATTTGGCCCAGTGGAACACGCCCGAAACCCATCCGCGCATAATACGGCAAATCGCCCACAAGGATGACCAGCGACGCGCCGCGCGCCTGTGCTTCCTCCACGCCTTCTCCAACCAGCCAACGGCCGAAGCCTTGCGCCTTGAACTGCGGCGCAACAGCCAGCGGACCCAGCATGACCGCGCCGCTCCGCCCGTCGATCCTGACCGGCGTAAACCGCACCGTCCCGGCCAGCGTGCCGCCACACCAGGCCATCAGCCCAAACCCGGCATTGCCCGCCTGCTCGCGTACGCGATACGCTGTACGAGCAAACCGGCCTGGCCCAAAAACCTCGTCGTGAAGTTGTTCGATCCGCGCCACATCTTCCGGCCTGGCGAGCCGGATTGACCGATTATCCATCGTTTCGTCTCCCCACCATACACTTTAGCAGACATTAAAGGTGCCAGCGCGGTGGGTTCGGTCGTCTCAGGGAATGGATGCGTAATGGGGGACCGGACGCACGCGCGCGCTCAAGCGCTCGAAGCAATGGCTTCGTCGTCGCGCCCGCGCTGTCGCGCGGCTATGGACCGGTTCATGCATCATGGCACGGCCGATAGCATGCGCCTGCCGACCCGTCCAGCAAAACCGCGTGCGGGTGAGGTCTCAACCGATTGTGACGACCTGCACTGGCCTGCCGCCTTGATCCCACGCTTGCGCGCCCAGACATCCCGGTATCAAACGCAACCGATGGAGGCTGGCATGGGACTGCTGATCGACGGCGTCTGGCACGACAAATGGTATGAGACCGGCAAGACGGGCGGGCGCTTTGTGCGCAGCGACTCGGTCTTCCGCAACTGGATTACGCCGGATGGCGCGCCCGGCCCCTCGGGCGAAGGCGGCTTCGAGGCCGAACCAGGCCGCTATCATCTCTATGTCTCGCTCGCCTGCCCATGGGCGCACCGCACGCTGATCTTCCGCGCCATCAAGGGGCTGGAGGACATGATCAGCGTCGATGTCGTCAGCCCCGACATGCTGTCGGAAGGCTGGGTCTTCGACGACAGCTATCCCGGCGCGACGCGCGACACCGTGAACGGCGCGAAGCGGCTTTACGAAAACTACCTCAAGGCGAAAGCGGACTACACCGGCCGCGTTACCGTGCCGACGCTGTGGGACAAGAAGCGCGAGACGATCGTAAGCAACGAATCGGCCGACATCATTCGGATGCTGGGCAGCGCGTTCGACCATCTCGGCGCGGCGGAGGGCGACTATTACCCGGCGGACCTGCGCGAGGACATCGAGGCGATCAACGAGCGCGTCTACCACACGTTGAACAACGGCGTTTACAAATGCGGCTTCGCAACCACGCAGGATGCGTATGAGGAGAACTTCCGGCCACTGTTCGATACGCTCGACCACATCGAGGAGCGGCTGTCGCGCCATCGCTATCTGGTCGGCGACCGGCTGACGGAAGCGGACTGGCGGTTGTTCACCACGCTCGTGCGCTTCGACGCTGTCTACTATAGCCACTTCAAGTGCAACCTGCGCCGTATCGCGGATTATCCGAACATGTGGGGTTATGTCCGCGAACTGTACCAGATGCCGGGTATCGCGGAGACCGTCTCGCTCGACCACATCAAGCGGCACTATTACGGCTCGCACGAGACGATCAACCCGACGCGGATCGTGCCGGTCGGCCCGGAGATCGACTTCGACGCGCCGCATGGCCGCGACCAACTGCCAAAGGCGTCGCCGCTACCAATGAGCGCTTGATGCCGCGCCGTCGAAAATCTCCGCCAAGCGCCGGCGCACGGGCCGCACCGTGTCTTCGGGCAGCGCGTCGCGCGGGAAAAAGCCCTGCGCGACGATCTCCCGGTTCGGCTCCGGCACATGCGGCTGGTCCCACTCGCGGATCACGAA
>CAZNGB010000119.1:0-6358 GCA_964572465.1 uncultured Hyphomicrobiaceae bacterium | reverse complement strand
TCTACGAGGCTACGACGAATGAGCGGATCGCGGTCGTCGCGCCCGAGACCGGCGGCTTTGTTCGTGGCGTGCTCCGCGGGCTGGTTCGTGAGCGAAAGCTAAGCGGCAAAGTGACGCGCGATCCGTTCATGCTGCGCCGCTGGGCTGACGGTCGGCTGACAATTGAGGATCCTCAAACGGGAAGAGTCATTGATTTAGGGGCATTTGGCGTGACAAACGCGGGGGCGTTTGCAAAATTAATGGTGTCTTCACACTCAACCCAGTGAACGGTGTCAAGATGACCACACACTCACGGCAAACGCCCTTGCCCCAGACGGGCTGGCTGAGACGCAAGAGGTTCGAGTTGCCCTGCACGATCCGGGTCGATCACAAGTTCGAAAGCCTTCACGCGGAAGTGGATTTCGGCGAGGTCGTCGATATCCACCCCGGCGACGAGGTGATCGTTCATGGTGAGCCGATCTTTGTGCCCTACGGCCATACGCATGAGGAAGAACGCTATGCAACCGTCGTTCGCGCGACGTGGCCGGAACGGCTTTGGACCCGGCTGACGGGCGACTTCGAGTTCATGGAACTTTGCGAATTCAGCTTCTCGGAAGAGAGGAGACTCTAACGATGTCTGTTGCTGAGGAAACGTCTTACGTCCCTAATGAGACGACGCAGATCGCGCAGCAGAGCACCGTGCTCAGCCCGCGGTTTTACACGACCGATTTCGACAAGCTCGACGCCACGGATGTCTCGAACGTCCGAGCAGAGTGGGACGAGTTGCTCGCAGAGATGCGTTCTGACCCCAACAAGAGCCACTTCGTACGCGGCGAAGAGTGGGATCGGATCGACCTGAACAGCTTGCCAGAAGACCTGCGCAAGGAATTTCTCGATTTCCTGGTCAGTTCACTGACAGCCGAATTCTCAGGCTGCGTTCTCTATGCCGAGATGAAAAAACGCGGCTCGAACAAGGATATCTGCGAGCTGTTCAAATACATGAGCCGCGACGAGGCCCGGCACGCTGGCTTCATCAACGATGCGCTTAAAGACTTCAATTTCGGCGTCGATCTCGGCTTCCTGACGAAGTCGAAGAAATATACGTTCTTCCAGCCCAAGTTCATCTTCTATGCGACGTACCTGTCAGAGAAGATCGGCTATGCGCGCTACATCACCATCTACCGCCATCTGGAGCGGAACCCGGACAAGCGCTTCCATCCGATTTTCAAATGGTTTGAAAAGTGGTGCAATGACGAGTTCCGTCACGGGGAGGCTTTCGCCCTACTGATGCGCGCCAATCCGCACGTGTTGAAGGGGCTCAACAAGTATTGGGTGAAGTTTTTCATCCTTGCTGTCTACGCGACAATGTATGTTCGCGACCATGCACGCCCAGCTTTCCACAGGGCGCTCGATGTCGATCCGACTGAATACGATTATCAGGTGTTCGGTATCACCTCGGAAATCTCCAAACAGGTGTTTCCGGTGACGGTCGATATCGACCACCCGGCGTTCCGCGCTTCAATGGAGCGTCTGCGCAAGATTTCCGAAGGAATGGCAGCGGCAAAAGAGCGCGGCGGCGTCATGGGGCGGCTGAAATGGCTTACCTACTCGGGTGCGGCCGCGCTGTCGTTTGCTCGGCTCTACGTGATCCCCGCGAAGAGCAACGAACTGCCGGCGCAAAGCCGCCTGGTGCCGACCTGGTAGGACGTGGGCGCGATGTTGGAATACGGTCTGGCGATCCTTTACGCTCTGTTCATCTGGTGGTTCAGCACCGGGATCATCCTGTATCTGGATGGTCTGCCGCGCCGGACCTTCGGCCGGAGCATGATCGCCATGACCGTCGTAGCCATCGCGGCACTTTATGGCCTGTGGGTGAGTGGCAGTGAAACGACCATTGCGGGCGTGTATCTGTCTTTCACCTGCGGCCTGCTGATCTGGGCGTGGCACGAGCTGAGTTTCCTCACGGGCTATCTCACCGGGCCGCGCCGCACGCCTTGTCCTGAGGTGAAGGGGCTCTGGTCACGCTTTCGCTATGCCAGTGAGACCGTGATCCACCACGAGATCGCAATTGCAGCGACCGCAGCCTTGATGGCCGCCCTGACCTGGGGCGCCAGCAACCAGGTTGGGCTGTGGACATTTGTCATCTTGTGGCTCATGCGTCTCAGCACGAAACTCAACATATTTCTGGGCGTAGCTAACCTCGCGGAGGAATTTCTGCCGCCGCACTTGCGCTATCTGGAGACCTATTTCCGCCGCCGGCCAATGAATCTGCTGTTCCCGATCTCGGTGACGGTGTCCACGGTGGCCACTGTCCTGGTGCTCGAACGCGGGCTGGCCGCCGGTGTGCCGACATGGGAAGCGGTAGGCGCTGTGTTCCTTGGGGCACTGCTGGCGCTTGCGGTGCTGGAGCATTGGTTTCTGGTGCTCCCGATCCCGGCGACGGCATTGTGGGAATGGGCGCTGGATGCGCGGCGGTCCCGCTTACGCAAGAGTGGATCACCCGCACAGGCGGAACCCGATCGGACGAACCTATTTCAAGTCTTGCCGGCGCCTGTCGGCAGCAAAAATCCGGCCAGCGACTCATCGAAAGCAGCCGGTATTTCATGGGGCAAGCGCAATTCAGCAGCGCAAATCCGCACATGGGATGTGCCCAACAACAAACCACAAGTGTTTCCTGGGCGTGGGTCTGCGCCGGGCTCGCTGGACTGAAGTGGAGGAGAGCGATGGACTATAACGGGTTTTTCCGCGACCGGCTGGAGGATCTCCGCAACGAGGGGAACTACCGCATCTTTGCCGAACTGGAACGCCGGGCCGGGAACTTCCCTCGCGCCAAGCAGTACAGGGAGGATGGTGAGGCCGAAGTTACAGTTTGGTGCTCGAACGATTACCTAGGGATGGGGCAGAATCCGGTCGTGTTGCAGGCCATGCACGAAGCCCTGGAGCGATGCGGCGCCGGCGCTGGCGGCACGCGCAACATTTCGGGCACAAACCACTATCATGTAGTGTTGGAGCGCGAACTGGCGGATTTGCATGGCAAGGAAGCTGCGCTGCTGTTCACCTCTGGCTATGTGTCGAACTGGGCTTCGCTCAGCACGCTCGCCTCACGCATTCCAGGCTGCGTGGTGTTCTCCGATGAGGGCAACCACGCCTCGATGATTGAAGGGATTCGTCATAGCCGGGCGGAAAAGCGCATCTGGAGGCACAACGACCCGGCGGACCTCGACCGGCAACTCAGCGAATACCCGAAGGACACGCCAAAGCTGATCGCCTTCGAGTCGGTTTACTCGATGGACGGAGACATCGCCCCCATCGCTGAGATCTGCGACGTCGCTGAAAAGCACGGCGCAATGACCTATCTCGACGAAGTGCACGCGGTTGGCCTGTACGGCCCGCGCGGCGGCGGCATCGCCGAGCGCGAAGGGCTGATGGACCGCATCACGGTCATCGAGGGGACGCTCGGCAAGGCGTTCGGCGTGGTCGGCGGCTACATCACCGGCTCGCAGGAGCTGTGCGACTTCATCCGCAGTTTCGCCTCCGGCTTCATTTTCACGACCGCCCTGCCCCCGGCCGTGGCTGCCGGCGCAATCGCCAGCATCCGCCATTTGAAGCAGAGCTCGTTCGAGCGCGAGCGGCATCAACGCGTCGTGGCCAAGGTCCGCCGCCGGCTGGACGCCATCGGGATTCCTTATCTGCAAAACCCGAGCCATATCGTGCCAGTGATGGTCCAGGACCCGGTGAAATGCCGCTGGATCAGCGACTGGCTGATGGATCATCACGGCATCTATGTTCAGCCGATCAACTACCCGACAGTGCCAAAGGGAACAGAGCGCCTGCGCATAACGCCCTGCCCTATCCACACGGATGCGGATATCGACAACCTGGTCAGCGCGCTCAATGAGCTTTGGTCTGCATGTGCGCTGGCGCGGCAGGTGGCCTGAGCGGATTGTAAATCCGCCCGCGGGCCTTGCAATCGCCCGCCCGCGGCGGCCAAGGCGAAGGGAAAAAGGGAAATAGCTGCTTGATGGCTGGGCCTTATCCGTTTTCAGCGATCGTCGGCCAGGACGAGATGAAGCTGGCACTGACAATTGCGGCGATCGACCCGACGATTGGCGGCGTGCTGGCGTTCGGCGAGCGCGGCACCGGCAAATCCACGGCTGTTCGGGCGCTTGCGGCGCTACTGCCACCCATTGAGGCGGTCGAGGGGTGCCCGTATCACTGCGATCCGGAGAAACCTTGCGGGCTGAGCGAAGCTTGCGCCGGGTCCGCCTCAAGCGGCGCGACGCCGCTGTCCCACACAATACCGGTTCCGGTGGTCGATTTACCGCTTGGGGCCACCGAAGACCGCATCGTCGGCGCGCTCGACTTGGAGCGCGCGCTCACCAGGGGCGAGAAGGCGTTCGAACCGGGGCTGCTCGCCCAGGCGAACCGCGGTTTCCTCTACATCGACGAGGCCAACCTGCTGGAGGACCACCTGGTCGATCTGCTGCTCGATGTGGCAGCGACCGGGCAGAATATCGTGGAGCGCGAAGGCTTGAGCATCCGCCATCCGGCGCGCTTCGTGCTCGTGGGTAGCGGCAACCCGGAAGAAGGCGAATTGCGCCCGCAGCTTCTGGACCGCTTCGGTCTGTTTGTCGATGTCAGCGCCCCGCGCGAGTTGGACAACCGGATCCAGGTCATCCGCCGGCGCGACGAGTTCGAGCGCGATCCTTCAGCGTTTCATGAGGCGTGGCGCGCGCACGAGGATGAACTGCGCAGCTCGATCGCCCGTGCCAAGCAAATCCTGCACGCGGTCGAAGTACCCGACGAGGTCGTGGCGCTGGCGGCCGAGTTGTGCGTGAGCCTTGGCACCGACGGGCTGCGCGGCGAGCTGACATTGATCCGCGCGGCGCGCGCGCTTGCCGCGCTCGAAGGCGAGAAGGCGGCCACACCGGAACATCTGCGCCGTATCGCGCCATCGGCCTTAAGACACCGCTTGCGGCGCGACCCGCTAGACGAATCCGGCTCAGGCGTTCGGGTTGACCGCGCTTTGAACGAAATCTTCGGCCAGGAAACGGGCGGGAAAGCAGCCCGCACAGCCGCACAGTGAGCACGTCAGACAGCCCCGAACTTAAGCATGGCGCGCATTGGCGCGGTGAAATGCTGGTGCCAGATGCGCCGGCGGCCTCTCCTGATACTGGCCCCACCCCGTGGCAAAACGCCCTGATTGCGGCAGCCCTTTTCGCGGTCGATCCGCTGGGCCTGGGTGGCGTCACGGTCCACGCCCATGCCGGCCCGGTCCGCGATAAGTGGCAAGCCTACCTCGACAGGCTTTGGCCCGGCGACGCGCCGCGCCGCCGCGCCCCGGCGAACATTGGCGATGATCGGTTGATTGGTGGGCTCGACATCGCCGCAACGCTTCGCGCAGGCCGGCCCGTCGCCGACAGAGGACTACTTGGCGAAGCTGATGGCGGGCTCATCACGCTGGCGATGGCCGAGCGCGTGCCGCTATCGACAGCTGCACGGATTGCCGCCGCAATGGATCGGCGGACGGCCGTGTTGCAGCGCGACGGACTGGCGATCACCATGCCGACGCGCTTTGGTGTTGTCGCGCTGGACGAGAGCATCGGAGACGACGAGAGCCCCCCGAGCGCAATAACCGACCGGCTGGCGTTCTCGGTGGATTTACACAGCGTGCCATGGGGCGAGGCGTCTCACGACGCTGGCGCGCCAGACGCAGACAAGGTCGCCGCTTCGCGCGCACGCCTGGGTGCCGTCTCGCTGAGCGACGAGATTGTCAAGCGGCTTTGCGCCGTCTCGCTCGAACTCGGCATTGCCTCATCGCGCGCGCCGTTCTTCGCGGTTCGCGCCGCTCGCGCCGCCGCGGCGCTGCAGGGCCGCGAGGAAGTGAAAGAGGCGGATGCGATACTTGCCGCACGGCTGGTGCTGGCGCACCGAGCGCAACAGTTGCCTGCACCTCCGCCTGCTGAGGAGGAGAGCGCGGACCCGCCACCCGAGACCCCCGAGCCGCCCGAGGGCGAGACCGAGAGCGACCGGAACGAACCCGATACGCCGCTGCCCGAGGACATTCTGCTGGCCGCGGCGAAAGCCGCGATTCCCGACGGGCTGCTCGACAGTCTGCGCGCGCCCACGATCCGCGGGGGCGGCGCGGCTGGACATGCCGGCGCGCTCGCCAACGCCAAGGAACGCGGCCGGCCAATCGGCGTGCGGGCTCAGGCTCCGCGCTCGGGCGCCCGGCTCAACGTCATCGAAACGCTGCGCGCCGCCGCACCGTGGCAGCGCCTGCGCCAATCCGCGAGCCAGGCCCCTGCGCGACGCGTCATTATTCGCCCGGAAGACTTCCGCGTCACCCGCTTCAAGCAGCGCAGCGAGACCATGACGA
>CAZNGB010000118.1:0-6383 GCA_964572465.1 uncultured Hyphomicrobiaceae bacterium | reverse complement strand
CTATCATTTTCCGGATCGGCCAGCGCCAATCACCGTCGCTGTTTTCACGGATGGCTGCGAGGAGGGTCGGGCGGAACATGTGGCCTGCCGGCTCGCTGTGGAAACAAGCTAGGCCGCCTCTGGCGGTGGGCGGAAGCCCAACACCAAATCGCAACAGACAACGTTCTGTCCCGCCACGGTTTGGCGGCCCACACCGATCACGGATGGAGCCCTAAACAAATGAAATGTCCTGTCGACGATGAAACCCTGGTCATGAGCGAGCGTAACGGCATCGAGATCGATTACTGCCCGAAATGCCGGGGCGTGGGGCTGGATCGCGGCGAACTCGACAAGATCACCGAGCGCTAGATGGCCGCCGAAAACGGTGCCGCCCCCGCGCGGGAACCGGAGCGGCGCGAGGACTATCAGCGCCAGGAGCGGCCCCACAAGAAGAAGCGGGAATCGTTTCTCGGCGAGCTGTTCGACTTCTGATTTGCTGGTCTTCCGCGCCGATAAGGGCGGCCCGTCGCTGGGCCGCCCTCTCGGGAGGAGCTAATTAACAGATGCGCCGTTATACGCTGTAGTAGAGGTCGAACTCGACTGGATGCGGCATCATCTCGAAACGCTCGACTTCTTCCATCTTCAGCTCGATATAGCCGTCGATCTGATCATCCGTGAACACGCCGCCGCGCTTCAGGAATTCGCGGTCGTTGTCCAGCGCAATAACCGCCTCGCGCAAGCTGCCGCAGACCGTCGGAATGCCCTCCAGCTCGGCCGGCGGCAGGTCGTACAGGTTCTTGTCCATCGGGTCGCCCGGATGGATGCGGTTCTGAATGCCGTCGAGGCCGGCCATCAGCATCGCCGAGAAAGCCAGATACGGGTTCGCCGATGGGTCCGGGAAGCGGATTTCGATGCGCTTGCCCTTCGGGCTGGCCACATGCGGGATGCGGCAGGAAGCCGATCGGTTGCGCGAGGAATACGCCAGCAGCACTGGCGCTTCATAGCCAGGTACCAGCCGCTTGTAGGAGTTGGTTGTCGGGTTCGCGAATGCGTTGATCACGCGCGCGTGCTTCAGGATGCCGCCGATGTAGTACAGGCAGGTCTCCGACAGGTCGGCATACTGGTTGCCTGCGAACACCGGCTCGGAGCCGCGCCAGATCGACTGGTGGACATGCATGCCGGTGCCATTGTCGCCGAAAACCGGCTTGGGCATGAAGGTCGCCGTCTTGCCATAGGCCTGCGCGACGTTATGAACGGCATATTTGTACTTCTGCACGCGGTCCGCGACATCGACGAGCGTAGAGAACTTGATGCCCAGCTCGTGCTGCGCTGCGCCGACTTCATGGTGATGCTTCTCGACCTCGACGCCCATGTCGGCGAGCACGCTCAGCATCTCCGAGCGGATGTCCTGCGCGCTGTCCACCGGTGGCACCGGGAAGTAGCCGCCCTTCATGCGCGGGCGATGGCCGAGATTGCCCATCTCATAGTCGGTGTCGGTGTTGGTGGGCAACTCCATGCTATCGATCTTGAAGCCGCAGTTGTACGGGTCTGATGAAAAGCGCACATCGTCGAAGATAAAGAATTCAGGCTCCGGACCGAAGAACGCCTTGTCGCCGACGCCGGTCTGCTGAAGGTAGGCCTCGGCCTTGCGGGCCGTGCCGCGGGCGTCGCGCTCATAGCGCTCACCCGTAGTCGGCTCGAAAATGTCGCAGAACATCACCATCGTGGACTGCGCGAAGAACGGGTCGATATAGGCCGAGCCCGCATCCGGCATCAAAGTCATGTCGGATTGCGAAATGTCCTTCCAGCCGGCGATCGACGAGCCGTCGAACATGATGCCATCGGAAAACGAATCTTCGTCAAACGCGGCAACGTCCATTGTGACGTGCTGCATCTTCCCACGCGGATCCGAGAAACGCAGGTCTACGAATTTGACGCTCTCGTCCTTGATCCGTCTCAGAATTTCAGCTTGATCTGCCATGACACTCCCTTTTGCTTCTCATGACTTGGGTTGGCCTTGTGACTTGCGTGGGCCTTGGGGAAACCGCCGCGCCAGCGCGATCGGTATTTCGAGAATTTCTGGTAAGCGCGACCACCAGTCTTTAGAGCGCGTCCGTGCCTGTTTCGCCGGTACGAATGCGCACGGCATCCTCAACCGTGGTGACGAATATCTTGCCATCGCCGATGCGTCCGGTGCGCGCCGCGTTCTGGATAGTCTCCAGCGCCTTTTCCAGCATATCGTCGGGCAGCACCAGTTCCACTTTCACCTTCGGGAGGAAGTCGACCACGTATTCGGCGCCGCGGTACAACTCGGTATGACCCTTTTGCCGACCAAAGCCCTTGGCTTCGGTGACAGTGATGCCCTGGAGCCCCATCTCCTGCAGCGCCTCCTTCACCTCGTCGAGTTTGAATGGCTTTATGATGGCCTCGATTTTTTTCATGTCCCTGGCGTCCTTCCGCATGATTATGTCAGCGCGCCCATGGGGCATCACCGCGCTGGGTCATTCTCGCGTGCATCCAAGCATAAGCCATGCCAGAAATGCCCGCTGCCGCTTTCTGAGGCGAACATGCCATGAAACCCAAGACTACCAAGGAATTTCTGCCTATTTTCCGTGCGTAACGAACATTTTTTAGGCTAATCGACCTTGTGCGCGGGTAAATTTTGCAGAGCACCCGCCAAACGTGCATACCTGCTCTTTAAACCTTGCGGTGGAAATGCATTGATCCTAATGTGCCGGGCGCGGCCTGTGACGGATTGGCTCACCGCTTTACGCGGCCTGTCCTGCTTGCGGGGCGCGGCTCGCTGGTCTTGCCTGGCCATCGGTCTGCTCAGCAGCAGATTGCATCGCGCTCAGGCACCCCTCTCGACGTTTTCCGGATAGCGCATGGGCTTGAGAAGTGCTTGAGTTATTGACGACAGAAGAAATGATGCGTGCCGAAAAACTTGCGACAGACAACGGCACGTCGAACCTCATCCTGATGGAAAACGCCGGCAACGGGGTCGCCGAGGACGTTGTCAAGCGTTTCCAGCGTGGCAGTAAGGTGGTGGTGCTCTGCGGGCCTGGCCGCAATGGTGGCGACGGCTTCGTGGCGGCCCGGCGGCTGCGCGAACGCGGCTATCACATCCGGCTGGCGCTGCTCGGCGACAAGCACAAGCTCCCGCCCGAAGCGCAGGAGATGGCCAAGCGCTGGGACGAGACGATCGAGCCGATGACGCCGGACTGCCTCGATGGCGCGCAACTCATCGTGGACGCGATATTCGGCTCGGGCCTCAAGGACGATGTGCGCGATGTCCCCGCCCAGATGATCGAGGACGTGACCCGCCGGAACCTGCCCGTTGTGGCGGTCGATATGCCGACCGGCGTGGACGCGACCTCCGGGCAAATTCGCGGGATGGCATTCAAGGCGACCAGCACAGTCTCGTTTTACCGGCGCAAGACCGGCCAGGTGCTGTTCCCCGGCCGCACCTATTGCGGCGACGTGACGACGGTGGATATCGGCATCCCTGCCTCGGTGATGAAAGAAGTCGGCCCACGCGCTTTCTCCGATCAGCCCGAGTTGTGGTTGAAGTATTACCCGCGGCTGAAACTGACGGGCCACAAATATGACCGCGGTCACGCTGTGGTCGTCTCTGGCGAGATGGAGCGCACCGGCGCAGCCCGCATGGGCGCGCGGGCCGCATTGCGCATGGGCGCGGGGCTGGTCTCGCTGGCCAGTTCGAAATCAGCGTTCTATATCAACGCGGCACAACTTACCGCCATCATGGTCGATGCCTACGAGGGGCCGGAGGGCCTATCCGAACTGCTATCCGATCCGCGGATAACCGCGGTGATGATCGGCCCAGGCGCGGGGGTGACCGAGGAGACCCAGGAGAACGTCGCCGCCGTGCTCGGCAGCGCCGCTGCTGCGGTGATCGACGCGGATGGGCTGACCTCGTTCGAGGAAGACCCCTCCGTGCTGTTCGAGCAGATCAAATATCGTGAGCCACCGGTGATCCTGACACCGCACGAGGGCGAATTCGCTCGCATCTTCCCCAACCTCATCGAAGAACCATCCAAGCTGGAGCGCGCCCGCGCCGCCGCGGAGATGTCCGGCGCAGTAATGGTGCTCAAGGGGCCGGACACAGTCATCGCGGCGCCAAATGGCGTGGCCGGGCTGGTGGAAAACGCTCCGCCCTGGCTGGCAACCGCGGGAACCGGCGATGTACTGGCCGGCATCGTCACAGGGCTGCTTGCACAAGGTATGGATGCGCTCGACGCAGCCATGGCAGGCGTGTGGATTCACGGCGAGACCGCGCGCGAGATTGGCCCCGGCATGATCGCGGAAGACATGAGCGAGTCGCTGCAAGTGATTATTCGCCAGCTCGATGAGCGCGCCGACCTGTTCTCGGGCGTCGCCTGAGCCGCCGCTTTCTGCGCGCCGACAGCGCGGCGGCGCACATCCAGACGGGATGTTCACGTCTCCGCAAGGACACACTGATCGCGCAGCACGCGAACCGTTGGGAGAGGCCGCCCATGTCAATGCCGCCCGGCGTGGCTTATGTGAACGGCGAATTCGTTCCCGTCGCGGACGCGAAAATCTCCGTGCTCGACTGGGGTTTCCTGCACTCGGACGCGACTTACGACGTCGTCCACGTCTGGCAACATCGTTTTTTCAAGCTGGATGCGCATCTGGACCGGTTCTGGCGCTCGGCCGAGAAACTGCACCTCACGGTTCCCGTCGACCGCAACCAACTCACGAGAATCCTGGCGGAGTGCGTCGAGCGGTCGGGGCTGAAAGACGCCTATGTCGAGATGATCCTCACGCGCGGCATATCGCCGACCTTCTCGCGCGACCCGCGCGATGCCCAAAACCAGCTCATCTGCTTTGCCATTCCCTTCGTGTGGATCCTGCCGCCCGGAAAACAGGAGGCGGGCCTGTCGGTAGCGGTGTCAGGCCGGCAGCGCATTCCGCCGGAATCAGTCGACCCGACCGTGAAGAACTACCACTGGCTGGACTTCGTCGTGGGCTTGTATGAGGCCTATGACCGCGGCGCCGGGAACGTCGTGCTTCAGGACGGCCAAGGCAACATTGCGGAAGGCCCCGGCTTCAACCTGTTCGTCGTCAAGGATAGGCGAATAGCAACGCCGGAGCGTGGGGTGCTGGAGGGGGTCACGCGTCAATCCGTCATTCAGCTCGCTGAGGCGCTCGGCGTGCCGCTCGATGTGCGGTCCGTTGCGGTGCCGGAGCTATACGCCGCGGACGAAGCCTTCGCCACGTCGACGGCCGGCGGCATCATGCCCATTATTCACGTGGATGGTGCGCCTATCGGCAACGGCCAGCGTGGCCCCATCACCCGCGACCTTGCGAAGGCATACTGGGACAAGCACACCGATCCGGACTGGTCGGTGGCGGTCAGCGATATCCTGGGTGAGACGGCCGGCTAGATGCTGCCCGGCCCCGGCAGCTCCAGCAACTCCGCGACTCGCTGCGACCACCAACCTTTGATCAGCCGCCGCTCATGCTCGGCGAACGCGTCGCACACCATGCGCAGCCTGTCCGCGTCGGCAGCGAGCCGCTCGACCTCGCACCAGCGGTTCCACTCTGCGGTGATGGTCCAGTCGGCAATCCCGAAATTCGCATCCGGCAGCCGGTAATGGAACGTGGGACGGCTCTTTACGCGCGCATCCGGCACACTGGCGCGCACCCGCGGCTCATCAAGCCACGCAAACAAAGGCAGCATGTCCAGCTCGCGGTTGCGGGTCGGGTTGTGCATCAGATAGTCGTCGACCAGAGCGGTCAGGTCCGGCCAATAATCCGGCGCGGCGACCAGGCGCACATATGCCTTCGGGAACGGATCGGCGAACGCGAACACGCGCCGCGTCATGTCCACCGCGATCACGTCGCGCAGCCACGGCGACAGCAGCAGATACGCCTTCAAGACGGACGTGATGTAATCCGCGTCCTTACGCGCGATGTCGGGGTTAAGCTGCGCGCCGAAAGCGTAAAACGGGTTTTCCCGCGTGCCGGTGGCCCCGCTGCTGTTGAGCACATCGATCGTTTTATCAAGCAGGTGCATGTCATCGAGGCGCATCGGCGGACAAACGATCTCGCACGGGATCACGGTCGCGGCCAGTTCTCCGACCACCTCACCCAGCGAACTCTGAAACCATCGCAGCCACTCGTCCACTTCCGCGGACACGAATGGCGTTGCCTCTGGCGATTCGAGACGGTGGATGTATTGGGAGTCCAGTTCGACGCGAAAGTCGCCGTGGCTGGTATGTGTCACCTTGACCCGGTGCGGTGTCAGTATCTCGATGTCGCCGCCGAAGACCTGCTGAACGCATTCAGCGGCCCGGCGCGGCGACACAGCGGCGAATTCGATCTCCACGCCGACATGGCGTGGCTCGCCGAGATAGTTTTCG
>CAZNGB010000117.1:0-6498 GCA_964572465.1 uncultured Hyphomicrobiaceae bacterium | reverse complement strand
TCTTCCGGCGGAATATCGCGCGCCTCGCTCACGCCGCGCTCCCGATCAGCCGCTTTGCCGCCGCGCGCGCCTCGTCCGTCACCTTTGCCCCCGCCAGCATCCGCGCGATCTCCTCGTGGCGGTCCGGCTCATCCAGCGGCGCGACGCGCGTGACCATGGCCTCGCCCTGCTCGCCGGCCAGCGGTTCCTTGCTGATGCGCATATGCGCTTGCGCGTGCGCGGCCACCTGCGGCGCGTGGGTGACGGATAGCACCTGCACACCATCGGCCAGCCGCGCCAGCCGGTCGCCGATCGCTGCCGCGGTCGCCCCGCCCACGCCGGTGTCGATTTCGTCAAAAATCAGCGTCGGCGCGCTGCCCCGCTCGGCCAGAACCACCTTGAGCGCGAGGATAAAGCGTGAGAGTTCGCCGCCCGACGCAACCTTCATGATGGGGCCTGGCGCGGTACCGGGGTTGGTCTGGACGTGGAAGCTAACGCGCTCCAGCCCGTCCGGCCCGCCTTCCTCGATCGGCTCCAGCGTCGTGCGGAACCGGGCCTTTTCCAGTTTCAGCGGCGGCAATTCCTTTTGCACGGCTTCATCCAGAGCGTGCGCGGCCGCGCGGCGCTTCTCACTCAACACGCCCGCGAGGTCTTGATAATGCGCGCGCGCGGCGCTCACCTCATCACGCAGGCGGGCCAGCGCCGCCTCGCCTTCGGCCAGTTCATCCAGCAGCCGCGTGAAATCGGCTTGCAGGTTCGGCAGTTCATCGACCGTCACCCGGTGTTTTCGCGCCAGAGCCCGCAGGGCAAACAGCCGCTCCTCGATCCTGTCCATCTCGGCCTGTGAGTAGTGCATCTCGCGCAGCGCGGTTTCGATGGTGTCGCGGGCTTCGCCTGCCTCGACCACCACGCGCTCCAGCGCCTCAACGACAGGCGCAAGCTGCGCGCCACTGCCAAATCGCTCCAGCCGGCGCAGCGCGCTGCTCAGCCGCTCTTCCGCGCCACCCGATCCTGACAGGCTGTCAAACGCGGCGTTGAGTTCGCTGGCGATCTTCTCGGCGTTCATCATGTTTTGCCGCGCCTCGGCCAGGCGATCTTCCTCGCCCTCCTCCGGCGCGAGCGCCTCAAGCTCGTCCAGCGTGTGGCGCAGATAATCCGCGTTGGCCCGCGCCTGCGCCAGCGACGCCTTGCGCTCGGCCAGTTCGCCTTCGCGCGCGCGCCAGGCATCCCAGGCCCGGCGCACAGCTTCGGCCTCCGCGATCAACCCGCCATAGCAGTCCAGCAGCCGGCGATGCGTGGCGGCATCGGTCATAGCCCGGTCGTCATGCTGGCCGTGGATTTCCACGAGCCGCGCACCAGTGTCGCGCAGCATCTGCACGCTCACGGGCTGGTCGTTGATGAAAGCACGGGTTCGGCCATCGGCCTGCTGGACCCGGCGCAGGATCAGTTCGCCGCCTGCCTGACTGGCTTCGAAGCCATTCTCTGCGAGCCAACGGATCGCATGATGAGACTCCGGCAGATCGAAGCGCGCCGTGACTTGCCCGCGCGGCTGGCCCGCCCGCACGAGACTCGCCTCGCCGCGTGCGCCCAGCGCCAGGCCGAACGCATCCAGCAAGATGGATTTGCCCGCGCCAGTTTCGCCGGTGAGCACACTGAGGCCAGGCCCGAATTCAAGGTTGAGCCTGTCGATAAGGACGATGTTCTCGATCGAAAGGGCGCTCAGCATGATGCCCTTATACGATGATTCCCGGCACGGGTCAGATAGGGCTGGCTTGTTGAAGCACCCGCCACTGGCGGCTGATCCACGACCCGGAATCCTCGCGCGGCTCAAGCCCGTCGGTCTGAAGGAGCGCATAAGCGTCCTTGTACCACTGGCTTTCCGGGAAGTTGTGCCCGAGCACAGCGGCGGCGGTCTGCGCCTCGCTGCGAATCCCAAGCGCCATGTAGGCCTCGGTCAAGCGCGACAAGGCCTCCTTGACATGCGCGGTTTGCTGATACTTCTCGACCACAGTGCGGAACCGATTGATCGCCGCGATGTAATTCTGGCGTTCGAGATAATAGCGGCCGACTTGCATTTCCTTGGCGGCCATCAGGTCGCGCGCGATCTTGATGCGCTTTTGAGCCTGCGGCGCATAGCGGCTGTCAGGATAGCGGCGCACAAGGATTTCAAGCTCGTTCAATGCTTTTTGCGTGTCCGACTGATCGCGGTCCGGGGTGTTGATCCGCTCGAAATAGGCAGACGCAATGATGTGCTGCGCGAGCGGCGCTTCGTCCGTGCCCGGATGCAGCGTGAGATAGCGCCGGGCCGAGCTCACCGCCTTGGGATGATCGCCCTGTTTCCAGTTCGCGTAGGCGCTCATCACGATCGCGCGGCGCGCTTCTGGCGAGTAGGGGTAGTTTTGGTCTACCTCCTCGAATTTCTCCGCCGCGCCTTTCCAGTCCGACTCGCTGAGCAAGGCGTCGCCCTCATTAAAAAGCTGAGTAGCCGTTTTTTCTTCCTGGGGCGCTTCTTCTTCGGAGAACATGCTGGACAACGACGTCGAGGCGCATCCGGTTAGCAGCGCAGCGAACACCGCAACCATCAGCAGCCGGGCCGCGCGCCCTGCCGGTGAACTGCGAAGCTTGTCGAGACCGGGCATGTGAGCCAACCTTTCCCTGCGGCACATGTCGCCGCGACGTGCGATTGCCGTCATGACGCACTCATCTCCAGCTAGAGACGCATATCTCACCAGCAACGCATCAGAATCATTCAGAATTGAGCCTAAAGAACACAGCGAATATGGTGATTTTGTGCGTGATTCCGGTTGCAGATCAATCTCTGACCGGCGAACCGCCGGATAGCCCCACCGCGCAATGAAACGGCGCGCCCAGCTCTTCTGCGCCGCCGCCTCGCCGGGGCGCGTCCCCCTGCCGCAGGTTGACCGGCGCGCGCCCATGCGATCAAACCTATATGCACGCACCAACAAGAATCGCAACGGAAGCCGATGAACAAACAACTTTCCCAAGCGCAACATCTGGCGCTGTCGAAGAGCGAGACGCCGATCCTTCTCGTTGAAGGAATTGCAGAAACGGCCGTCAAGGCGCTGCACGGCGACGGATACACCAACATCGTACACATGAAAACGGCGCCGAGCCCGGAAGAATTGAAGGAGCGTCTAAGCGATGGTGTACGCATGCTTGGCATCCGCTCGCGTACTCAGCTCACCGCGGACATCTTCGAGGCCGCCCCGCGGCTTATCGCCGTGGGCTGTTTCTCGGTCGGTACCAACCAGGTCGACCTTGGCACAGCGGCCGCGCGCGGTGTTCCCGTGTTCAATGCGCCCTTCTCCAACACACGCAGTGTCGCCGAACTGACCATTGCCGAAATCATAATGCTGCTGCGGCGCATCTTCTCGCGCTCGATGGCGGCGCATCATGGCGTCTGGCAAAAATCGGCAAGGGACAGCCACGAAATCCGCGGGCGCACGCTCGGCATTGTCGGGTATGGCAATATCGGCACCCAGCTCGCCAACCTGGCGGAGGTCATGGGCATGAGCGTGATCTTTCACGACCAGACCGACAAGCTGCAACACGGCAATGTCGCCGCCGCTGATGGCCTGATGGACTTGCTCGCGCGCTCCGACGTCGTATCGCTGCACTTGCCGGAAACGCCGCAGACCAGGGGGATCATCGGCGAGCGCGAAATTCGCGCAATGAAGCCCGGCGCGTTCCTTATCAATAATGCGCGCGGCTCACTGGTGGATATCGACGCACTGGCCGCCGCGCTCAAGGACGGACATCTGCGCGGTGCGGCAATCGACGTGTTCCCTTCCGAGCCGTCTTCCAACGACGAAGAGTTCGTCTCGCCGCTGCGTGGGCTGGATAATGTCATCCTGACCCCGCATATCGGCGGCTCGACGGAAGAGGCGCAGCAGCGGATCGGCGCTGAAGTGGCGCGCAAGCTGATCGAATATTCCGATATCGGCTCAACCACCGGGGCGGTCAATTTCCCGCAGGTGCAATTGCCCGTGGCGGCTGCGCACGCAAAACGCTTCATTCACATTCACCACAACATCCCGGGCATGATGCGCCGGCTCAACGATGCCTTCGGCGCGCGCGACGTCAACATCACCGCGCAGTATCTGCAAACCGAGGGCGAATTGGGCTATGTTGTGCTTGACGCCGAGGTGACAGAGGACATTGCCGCGGATCTGCTCGCCCAGTTGCGCAGCCTGGAAGGCACGATCCGCTCGCGCATGGTCTATGGGCCGAGCAGCCCGTGATGCATAACGGGCAGTGGCGCAAACAAGTCTTGGCGGAACCGGTAACCGCACAGCGCAGCCAGTAAAAACGCGTTGGGCGGGGGCCGCTGGCCGTTTGTGGGGACAATATGCCGTTTCTCAATCGCGCCAGGAATTTCGTGTGGGCTGCGCTACGTCAGATCGAAGCCGAACGCGCTCGACTGGAGCAGGACCAGGCCCCCCAAAGCCAGATCGATGCGCTCGACGAGGCCCGCACGTCGCTCACCAGCGGCGAGACGCGACTCCAGGAAATCACGAAGGCGAGTGGCCAGCCGTCGCGCGTCGATAGAATGGCTATTGACTGGCGGCTGGTCGCTGCCGGCACGGTCGCGACGCTGATCGCGGTCGCCGGCGTCATCGCTCTGGCCGTCTATCTGTTGACCCCGCCGGCCTTCACGACCGAGGAGCGCGCCTGCGCCGACTATATTCAGGGGCGCATCGCTTGGAACGACGACGGCAATACCCGGTGGACCGAGTCTTCGCTCAAAGACTTGTGTCAGGGAACCGAACGCCCGGTCCAGCCCGGCCTGTGCTTCAGCAACATCCGCAATATCCCGCTGGAGCGCGGCACGGAAGTCCAGCGGGACTGGAAGAACGCGGTCGCATTGTGCACCGGAACAAACGACGCGCAGGACCGCATTTCCTGCTATCGCGAAGAGACGGCCAACAACAGGCATTTCCGCGATGCCATCGAGACGTGTGCGACTTCCGAGCCGATTGCGATTGCCGGGCGCACCAGTTGCGAGCGGCTTGTGCAAGGCAACATCGCCTGGAACGGCAATAACAATACCAACTGGTCGCCTCAGCGGCTCGGTGCGCTTTGCGGCGAAACCGATAACCCGACCCAGCCGCTGTTGTGTTTTGACCGCCTGTTTCACGGCGGCGGACCGTGGGACGAGGTGATCGCGGGTCAAACCTTCCGCGCGATCCAGCTTTGCGCTGGCACCAGCAGCGCCGCAGACACCACGAGCTGCGTCAGCCGGGAAATCGCCAGTTTTGATAGCGCCAGCCCGCCTAGACAGCAACAGACCTCCGACACCGGCGAGCCAACGCCGGAGGCGCAAGCGCGCGCGGACCGGTTATTCGAGGCCGTAAGCCAGGCCTGCAACCCGCGCAGGCCTAGCGACCGCAGCGCCCAATGCAAGAGATTTGTGCAAGGCGATATCGTGTGGAGCGGCCAGGGCTATGACGAATGGCAGCCCGCCATCCTCGAAGAACTTTGCGGAAACACCCGCCAACCGCAGGAACCCGGGTACTGCTTCTCCCGCGCGTTCAACGGAGAAATCGCGCTGGATGCCCAGGGCGAATCCAGATGGGCTTACGCCGTCCGGCTATGTGCCGGCACCAACGATGCAAACCGCCGGCTCGCTTGTTACACGCGCCAGCGCGACGCCGGAAAAGACAGCCTCGCGGCAATTCAGGCTTGCAAAGAAGCTGAACAAGATTGAAGCAATAAGGGCTGGTAAAAAGACGGTTGTTAACCATCCCCAGCGCCCCTGCCGAGGGACAACTTTTCAGGAGCGATTTCATATGCCCCGTATCATAAGTTTGATGACGGTCTTCCTGGCCTTGATGGCCACGGTCATGGCCGCCGATGCCCAACCGCGTGGCGGCTGGGAAGTTTTGGGAGAGCAGCGTAGCCAGCCGGGCGTCGAGCGGCTCGTGATCGACGTGCCAACCCGGCGCGCGGGACGCTTTGACGCCGTTAAGGTCGCGGTTCGCGGCGGGAATATCCTGCTGCTCAGCCTGGAGGTGACATTCGGCAATGGCGACCGGCAGAAAGTCGATGTCCGTTTCCCGGTGACTGCCGGCGCCGAAACCGGCCCAATCGATCTTCAGGGTGGCGCGCGCTTCATCCGCTCGGTCGAAGTGCGCTACGGATCGCTCGGCTTCATGGGCCGGCCAACGGTCATCGTGCTCGGCCTGCCAGCGCGCGCGGAGCCTGCGCGGCCGGCGTTTCGCGATCTTGGCCCGCGTTGGGAGCGTTTGGGCGTAGAGCGTGTGGAACGCGAACGTGAGCGCGACGTGATCCAGCTCTCGCGACGTGACGGCCGCTTCGACGCGCTTCTGCTTCGCGTGAGCCAAAGTCCGATCCGCCTGCGCCGGGTCCGCGTGGTGTTCGGTAACGGCCAGCGCCAGGACTTTGACCTGCCGGACGTGCTGCGCCCGGGCGATACCGACGTGCTGGAGCTTCGTGGACGCCAGGGCCGCTTCATCGACCGAATCGTGCTGGTCTACC
>CAZNGB010000116.1:0-6500 GCA_964572465.1 uncultured Hyphomicrobiaceae bacterium | reverse complement strand
ATTCACTAGAGAAACGTTTTGCACCAATTCCCAAAATCGACGATTTATGGCGAATCTACACCCCCATAGTGTAAAACAAATCCGAGGCTGTTGCAGGATCCGACGCAGGTCCTCCTACACGTCAGAAAGCCGTTGCGCCTGGCGATCGGCCCACGTCTGTTCTGAGGCATCAAGCCGACATGGCTTCGACCAACCGCGCGGAGCTAGACACAAGGCTTTCGCCAAACAACCGGTAGTCAGCTTCCGCCTCGAAGCGGACGCATCGATTAAACCCAGAAGCCGGCGATCCGCTGGATCGCCCAGAAAGCGGCAATCACGCCGATGCCATAGGCGAGGACGGCGCGAAACGCCGGCACGTGTAGCGCGAGGAGCCGGTCAAGCGAGGCGCGAAGTGCCAGCACGGCGGCAACAAACAGAAGCTGCCCGGCCTCGACGCCGAGGTTGAAGGTGAGCAGGGCGAGCGGCACGTCGGACTGCGGCAAGCCGATCTCCTGAAGCGCGCCGCCGAAGCCGAAGCCGTGCAGCAGGCCGAAAGCGAACGCCACGATCCATGGGGATGCGCGCGCGAGCGAAGCGCCCTGCGTGGTGGCGCGCGGCACCTCGGCAGCGGTGAAGACGATGCTCAACGCCACGACGGCCTCGACCGGGGCCTGCGGCGCCTCGGCCCAGCCGAGCGCGGCGGCTGCTAGCGTGATGCTGTGGGCGACAGTGAACGCGGTGATGGTCCTGACCAGCATCCATCCACCCCGGATGAGCAACAGCAACGCCAGAACGAACAGCAGATGATCGACGCCCATCAGGATATGCTGAACCCCGAGCAGGAAGTAGGTTCGCGCGGTTTCCAGCCATATCGGCGCGCCTGCGACCGTGAAGAACGGCTGATCGGGCGTCAGGCGCGCTGTCTGCACCGCGCCATCGGTGTGCGATACGCGGGCCACCACATCGGTGAAGGTCCGCGCCAGTCCGTCGATGACGATGGTCCGCGCGGTCAGGGGGTTTTGGCAGACAAGCGTGAAGCGGTCGATGAAGGCCGTGCCCGCATGCTCGCGCGCCACGTCCTCGCGCTGGCACCCATCGGGAAAGCGGGGCTGCATCTTGAGCCGCATCGTTCCGCGCGCGGGCACCTTGAAGCGCACGTCATAGCGCGCCGGGGCCACCTCGCTGATCTCCAGAAAGCCGGGCCGCAATTCATGGGCGCTGGCCGGCTGCGCCATCACGAGTGCAAGAAGCGCGAGCGCGACCCAACGCCCGTTCATCTCTGGCTGACCTTTCGCGGGAGGTCTTGGGGCTTGAACGGCAGCACGACATCGTAGCGCGCGCGCATCTGCTCGTACTCAGCCGCGATGAAGTCCTCGCGCTTTTTGGCGCGCCATTTCTTCAGGACTTGATCCCGGATTTCCGACAGCGGCGGGTCTCTCCCGGGCTGATAGGCGGTGATACGCACGAGGTGGAGGCCGAACGGCGACCGCACCGGTCCTGTCCATTCCTTGCGCGGCAACGCGCTCAGCGCATCGGCGAAATCCGGCCCAAAATTGCGCGCTATGCCGGACAACTGCGTCAGCGGGTAACGGTGGTCGAGTAACGTCTGATCGCCCAGGCTCGCCGGATCGAGATCGGAGGGCCCGGCGTGCAACCGGGCGAGCAGGCTCTGCGCCCGTTCGCTCGCGTCGACGGCATTTGAACGGACGAAGACCTGCGCGAAGGCGATTTCCGGCTCCGAGCGAAAGGCCGCGCGGTTCGCCTCAAGATAGCTCTGGAGCTCGGCTTCGCTCGGCTGAAGCTCCTCTTCACTCGGCTCGCTGAGAAACCGCATCTTCTGCTGCATACGGCGGCGGACCAGCGTGTCGTCCTTATCGAGACCCCGCTTGACCGCCTCGCGGTAGTAGATCTCCTCCTGCACGTAGCTCTCGATCAGCCGGCTGAACTCGTCGGCGTTTGGCCGGCGTTTCCAGGTGCGCTGGAACACATGGACGAGTTGCTGAACGCGCCCCGGCGTCACGACGATCTGGTCTCGCTCGGCGGCGACTTGCGCCGTCTGCGGCGCGAACCAGCCATAGGCCGCGAAGATCAGCGCGCCGAGCACGAAGAAATGGAACAGTGGCTCGCGGATCAGAGCGTGAAGGACCGATCCGGGGACGCGGCCATGGTTGGGGCGATCATGCATGGAACATATTGAGCGAGAGGACGATCAGGGCGGTGGCCGCGATCCAAGATCCGGCCGCACGAACCGCGATGCGCTGCCAGGGCCGCGAAACCGCCGCCGCCAGCCCGCCGATATAGCTCAGGATCAGCAGCGCCCCGACGCCCGTGCCCGACAGGCCGAGCCAGATTTCACGGCTGATTGCCGTCTCTGGCCGGGAGTCGATGCCGACCACCGTCCCGGCGGCGATCGCGAGAAACACGGCGATCGGAAATCCGAAAGGCCAGTCCACGATGACCAGTGCACCGGTGACAAGGGCCAGAACCAGCAACACCGGCAACGCAACCTGCGCACCCGAGGCAGTCGCGGCGCCAAGCCCGGCCACAAGAGCAAGCACGAAGGCGAACCACGCGGGACGGCTGACCTTTGGCGCGTGCTGCCCGAGCAAGAGGCCAAGCCCGACAAGCAGCAACGCATGCGCGGGGACGAGCAAGGGGTGCAGCAGACCATTGTAGAACGCGCCGATCCCCTTGATCGGGGCATGCGCCGCCGCTGGCTCGGTGACCACGATCAGAGCAGCCGCGATCAGCGCCAGCCTTGTCATGCGAAACCCACCAGGAATGCCATACCGACGACGGCGATCACGCCGCCCGCGGTCTGGACGGCGACCTTGCCCCAGTTCCACTCCGAGACGAGACCAAAGGCGATGCCGATAGCGTGCAGCATCCCGGTACCGACGACAAACCCGCCCGCATATGCCAGCGCGTCGGCGGCCGCAGGAAGTTCGGCGCCATGCGCGTAACCGTGGAAGATCGCAAACACGCCAACGATCACCGCGGCGATCCAAAGCGACGGCTTGGCTGCGGTCGCCACGAGGATACCGAGCACAACCGCAGAAGCCGCGATCCCCAGTTCGACGGCGGGCAGCGGGAAATTGGCGATGCCGAGCGCCGCGCCGCCCGCCATGACCAGCGGGAAGACGATTGGCAGCAGCCAGATCGCCGGCGCGCCGAGGAACGCACCCCAGAGCCCGACCGCGACCATCGCCACGACATGGTCCCAGCCGAAAAGCGGATGGGTGAAGCCGCTGACAAAACCGCCGCCAACCCCCTCACCTTCATGCGCCATTGCAACGGTCGGAACCAGCACCAGCGCCGCGAAGCAAGCAAGACCAACGGCCGCATCAATGCTGACGCGACGCCCCCGGAAATAACACATCTGCGATACTCCTGCACAAGGCTGGAAGTGCCCGAACCCAATGCTCCTGCACGGGGCCGACCACATATTTCGCCACTATTCTGCACACCGTACCGCGCCACGAGTTAAGGCAGATTGGATGACCGATTCTCAATGCAACGCATCGCGAAGATTGTGTGTGCGCTCAATGAACGGCCGAGAAACGTGCTTCCATTAGATGCCGCACCTGCGCCACCTGCTTTGGCGGCCCATAAAACCGGATAAGGTTTCTGCGCGCCGCCGTCTGGGCGGAGACTTCGCCTGCCAAGAGGGCCTTCAAAACCGGAATATCGGTGACGATAACAGGTGTGTCCGGCATTGGACCCTTCGCATGGGTGGAAACGCGATAACCAGCCGGTTTCGCCTGAAATGTCGTCCAGAGCATCGGCCCCAACAGCACCATGGAGAAGGACGTTTCGGCGGGTGCTGCGCCGTCCATCCGGCGCGCCCAACGGGTCACGACGGCAGCGGTTCGGTGAAACGCCGTGAGGTCGCCTTGCCGGATCGGCTTTTCCGGCTGGAGAAGCTCGGCTCGCACCGCTGCGGAAATCCCGCCCTGCACATACAGCGCCTTTGGGTAGACGAGGTTGAGCACACCGCGCTTGAGCAAAATGCTGTTGGGGTCATGGAAGCCGCATGCCGAGGCCGACAACGGGACAGCCACCATGAAACTAAGCGCCCCGACGATAGACGATGGAAACAACCTGCCAAGCCAAGTCATCGTCAGCCCTGCGGGGAATACCAGATAGGCGAGGTATAAGCGCGCTCCTGCTGGCTGGTCGGCGCGCCTTCGGGCATGTCCACGCCGAAGCGGAAGGCGTCATAGGCGTACCAGGGCGGCGTCGGGATCTCCAAAACGCGCACGTAATAAAACGCCTTCTGCGCGGGGTCGAAGTCCGGGTCGGTCCAGACCGTGCCCAGCTCCGCCGCGCCGATGGTGTTCGACCAGTTGGCGTTCTCGACATCCACCGTGTTGCCGACCGGCGGCAGCTTGCCGTCCGCGCCCGGCTCGCGATCACCGGACCAGGAAACGTCATAGACCTGTTCGTTGGTATTGCCGTCCGCGTCGAGCCAGCCCTTCACGATCTGGATGCGGTCGAGCGTGGCGCCGATCGGGTCGCGCAGCGCGTAGACCATGAAGCTCGGCGCTTTGCCCTCGGGCCTGTTCGTCAGGTCGCCGCCCATCGGCACGCCCTTGTCATAGCCGCGGAAGGCGGGCTGGCGGCTGTTCAGATCCTGATCGGTGAAATCCCACCCGCCAAAGAAGCGGACGGTGATGCGCGGTCCGGTCGTGGCGTAGACTTCCTTGCGCGCCATCGCGTCGAACAGCGCCGCGCGCGTGTTCTCCGTGGCCCAGACGGCCGTGTAGCCGGAGGCGACCTGCTGCCAACTGAACAACTCCCCCTGGTCGGTCTGAACGAAAGGATGCTCCAGCCGGTCGGGAGACGGCTCATAGCCCGTGTGCTTACCGAAGAAGTTGTCCTCCTCCGCCGTGGACAGCGACGTGTGCGTGTCCGTCGCGCCGATCAGCCCGAACTTGTAGGGGTTCGTGCCGAACTTCTCCTCCAGCATCAGGCCGTTCTTCAGGGCCTCGCGGGCGTACTCGCCGGCCAGCATGTCGTCCGTCTTGGCCTCCGACAGGTCAAGGTTGCCGACATCCCAGGTCATGTAGTCGGCGAACTCGTCATCCGGCGACAAGAACGGATGCGTTTCGCCATCGCCCTTGATCTGCGTGATCTCGTAGAGCGGCTCCCACTTGGCGCGCTGCTGGACATAGGTCTCGTCTAGCGCGCGTCCGGTGTACTGCTCGTCCACCGGGAACATCAGGCCGTTTGACAGGTTGCCGTTGTGCGCGAAGGCGATGGCGGAGCCGTTGGTCTCGCTCTCGTAAGCTTCCAGCCATTTGTAAAGGTCGAGCGGGTCGGTGCTGCCCGCCGGCTCTTCGGTTGTGAAGGGCAATACCTGCCGGGCGCGATCGCCACCATCGCGAAAAATGACATTGCGATGCAGGTTGTTGCCCTTGACCAGCGAGGTCCACTCGAAGCCGATGAAGGTCGTGAACTTGCCGGGTTCGTTATAGGCTTCCGCCGCGTCGATGACCTTGTCCCAAATCTGGGCATAGCGCCGGGCGCCGGGCGAGTAGCTGGCCAACAGGTCAGGATCGACCTTGCCCTGAGAGAACGTAGTGATCAGATCAAGCGTCGCGTCCACGGCCTCCTGTCCGCCGGCGAGGAATCCTTCTGACCAGCGCGCGCCCTGCTCGAACTGCGTGACCGTCGGCGAGGCGGCCAGCAGGTCGTCCACCAGCCCCATACCGTCGGAATGATCGGCGACGGCGAGCCAGTCCAGCGGACGCGAGAGACGAACCGGCTGTCCCGAGGACGCGATCACCTCCTCGCCGCGCGCGAAGCGATAGGCCTGTTCCGGCGGCAGGCGGTTGCCGAAGCCGCCGGCATCCATCGAAAGCGATGTGTGCACGTGATTGTCACCCCAGAGCGGCCGCTCGGGGAACTGCCGGCGCGCGTGGGGCGAGTACACCTCGCCCGCGTAGAGATCGGACAAGGACTCAGGGTTGGCCTGGTAGATCTGCGCGTGAATGGGAAATGCCCACACCACGGCGCAAGCCGTGATGATGCTGAGTTGACGGATCATTGGGAACCGCTTTCGTTATGAAGCTCTCGCTACGAAGTCTAGCTCTCAGCCTAAAATGCAATCACTGAAGACCTAGAGAAAGCTGTGGTCTTGGCAAAGGGAGGCTAATTGCGGGCCGAAATTTTTATTGAAATTCTATTGTTCGATGATATGCGGATCCCTCAAGCGCGCGCCTGGCGCGGTTCGCGGCAAACGTGCTGTTTCCCACCTGCTCGCTGCGCTCCACGCACAGCTACATGATTGCGCTCGCCGGGCCGGCCCCCGATCGGCTGAAAATGCTCGCGCTTCAACACTTGGCGGCCGGCGACCGCGAAGTCGCCCAAGCCTAGGCCCGGCGCCTCATGCCCTCATACCCGGACCGCAAGCCCAGCCCACCTACCCAACAGCTCCTGCAATCGAACTGATGCGCCTTACTGGACGGGCACGAAGACCGTGAAGAACGCGGCGTCGCCTTCCAGCCGGTTTTTCGCGT
>CAZNGB010000115.1:0-6527 GCA_964572465.1 uncultured Hyphomicrobiaceae bacterium | reverse complement strand
TGGTGGCGCTGGCGCTCACCTCATGGGCGATGCAGACCGTCTCGGCGCTGTTCGCAAGCGGCGGCTGGCTCGGCTGGGCGGCGCTTGGGCTGGCGGTTCTGGCGAGTTTTGCCGCGCTGATGCTGCTCGTCGCCGAGATGGCTGGGCTGATGCGCCTCGGGCGCGTCACGCGGCTGCGTGCGGAAGCCGAAAGCGCGCTTGCCGCGGCGGAAGACACGGCCGAGCCGGAGCGCCGGCGCCTCAAGGCTGTTCGCGGCGTGGTCGGATCGCTGGAGCGCCTGCTCGATGACCGCGCGGACACCGCTTGGCAGCTTCGCCGTTTCCGCGAGCATCGCGGCGATGTCATTGACCCGCGCGGCATCATGGTGTTGGCCGAGCGCGAACTGCTGCAGCCGCTTGATCGGCGCGCCAGCGCCATGATCGCGGCGTCGGCCCGGCGCGTGTCGGTCATCACCGCGATCAGTCCGTCCGCGCTCGTCGATGTCGGCTTCGCGGGCTACGAGAACCTGCGGCTGATGCGCCGGTTGGCGACGCTGTATGGCGGGCGGCCCGGCTTTTTCGGGCTGATGCGGCTTGCGCGGATGGTTATCTCGCATCTTGCGGTCACGGGCGGGGTGGCGCTCGGCGATGATCTGGTTCAGCAGGTGGTTGGGCACGGCCTGACGGCGCGTCTGTCCGCACGCCTCGGTGAGGGGATCGTCAACGGCGCGTTTACCGCGCGCATTGGCCTCGCCACGCTGTCGCAATGCCGCCCGCTCCCCTATGTCGAAGCATCGCCGCCGCGCCTGCGCGCGCTGCTCGCCGACCTGATTCGCCGTGAGCGCCGGGCCGCGCGCGAGGAGCCGCCGCAATGAGATGGGGCGCTCCGGGGAGCGTGTCGGAAAGGTTTGGATGCAAGAGAGGGGCGAGAGACGGAGCCCGAGCGGGGGGCGGGGTATGACGGGCACGATGGCTCCGTCTCTCAACTCGATGTTTCTACTGCACTGCGCGCCTTGTCGCGAGGCCGGCTCCGGCCTTCCGGTTGGCGCTGTGCACGCCGCGCGCAAGCGAGGGGCAAGCTTGCGCGCGGCGGCAGATGGTACACGCGGGGGCCGCAAAAACGCGCGGCAGAGATACGCAGCTTTCGGATCGCCAGGCCGACCCACAGCACGAGGGCCTGGACCGGCCTGGCTTAATATTGACCAGAGATGCTTGGCCGTTGCCGGTCAGTCGGAAGCAGAACGGCTGATCACCGCTGCTCCCCTGCGCCGTCATGCGGCGCACCATCTCGGGTTATCGACCTTTGACGCTACTCGTACAGAACGCAACTCACCTACACGGACAACGCAAACCCTACGCCTACGCAACCCTTACGCGACTCGTCGCGGCTATCAGGACAGCCGCAAAGCCATCGAGCGATCGGGGAAGCAGTCGCGCACCTGGCGCGCCTCCACGAGAGCCTGCGTATCGTCCGAGCGCAAACATTCCGCAATCAGCTCCAGCAGCGAGGCGTGCATCTGCCGTTCCGCATCGCTCTGCGGCGGTGTCTGCGCCAGGAACCGAAGGATGTCACCGTAATCAGGCATCTTGCTCGACCCGTTTCGCTCGGCCATGCGCCGTATTCGACCGCGTCCGCCGTTGTTGTCCTCTTCGATGTGATATTTGTGTCCCGGGCGTGTGACGAAAAAAAGGCCGGGGCAAGAAAATATCTTGACACATGCAAACACCACACAGCCACACTGCGGCGCTTCGGATACAGCCATGTGCTGGGAAAGCTACGGTGCTTTCATCGGGCAGCCACATGCCGATGCCACAGTGTGGTGCAGTGGGGTGCCAGCCACTCCAAAAATCCATTGCCACTTATTTGGAACCATTGATGGAAAGAAGTTTGTCTAAGAGCGAACAGGTGTTGACGAATGCGCGCATAGTCCTGGCCGAGGCGGTGATCGAAGGATCGGTCGTGATCCGCGACGGGCGCATCGCGGAGTTCGATGACGCGCCGAGCCATCTGAGGGGGGCGGAGGATCTCGAAGGCGATCTGCTGATGCCTGGCCTCGTCGAGCTGCACAGCGACAATCTGGAGCGCCACGTGATGCCGCGCCCCGGCGCGCAGTGGCCGGTGGACGCCGCGGTGCTCAACCATGACCGGGAGATGACGGCTTTCGGGGTCACGACTGTCTGCAACGCGCTATGCGTCGGCGAGGTCCATACCCATGCCATGCGCGTGGCGCTGCTCGATGAGATGGCCAGCGGGCTTGACCGGCAGGTGAGCGCCGGTGCGCTCAAGGCCGACCATTATCTGCACTGGCGCTGCGAACTCAGCTATGGCGGGATGCTGGATTTGCTGGAGCCTCTGCTGGACCACACGCGGCTGCGCATCCTCTCACTGATGGACCACACGCCGGGCCAGCGCCAGTTTACCGACGAGGAGCGCTACGCGACTTACTATCAGGGCAAGTTCAACATGTCGGATGCCGAGCTTGCGGCCTTCATCGCAGAGCGCAAGGCCGATCAGGAACGCTACAGCGCGCGCAACCGGGCGCAGACGGTGCGTTGGGCGCATGAGCGCAGTCTGGTGCTCGCCAGCCATGATGATGCGACTGAGGCGCATGTGGCCGAAGCCGCAGACGACGGTGTCGCGGTCGCAGAGTTCCCCACGACGCTTGAGTCCGCGCGCGCGGCGCATGACGCCGGGCAGGCGGTGCTGATGGGCGGGCCGAATATCGTGCGTGGCGGCTCGCACTCAGGCAATGTCAACGCGCTGGAACTGGCAGAAGCGGGCACGCTGGATGTGCTTTCCGGCGATTATGTGCCAGCCGCGCTGGGCCACGCCATGCTGCTGTTGCCGCGCGTGTGCGAGCGGATCAGCTTGCCCGAGGCTGTGGCAATGGCCACGCGCAATCCGGCGCGGGCAATCGGCCTCGATGATCGTGGCGAGATCGCCGCCGGGCAGCGCGCCGACCTAATTCGCGTGGATGATCGCGGCGGGATGCCAGGCGTGCGTGCGGTGTGGTGCGCGGGGGAACGGATTGCGTGATGGCGGGGGCGGGGGAGACTGGGCCGGGCGTGCTCGTTTTGGTTGCCGGCCCGTCGGGCGCGGGCAAGGATACCTTGATCGGCGCGGCGCGGGCGCATTTCCATAGCGATGCGCGCTTCATGTTCCCGCAGCGGGTGGTGACACGCGCGAGCGATGTGACCGAACAGGTCCGGGAGGTGTCGCTTGCGGCGTTCGATGATATCGAGGCGCACGGCGGCTTTCTGTTTGCGTGGCGCGCGCACGGGCTGGCCTATGGCGTGCCGGTCGCGGCGCGTGAGCAATTGCGCGATGGCCGCGTTGTTGTGCTCAATGTCTCGCGGCGGATCATCAGCGCGGCATTCTCGGTCTGGCCGCGCAGCCACGCCGTCTACGTCCATGTCGCGGAGGACATCTTGCAGGCGCGGCTGCAACGACGGGGCCGCGAGACCGCCGAGCAGATTGGGGCGCGACTGTCCCGCGCCGCGCCAATCGCCGGGCCAGCGAGCGATTCGCCCGAGGGCGCGACCATCATCGACAATTCCGGACCTTTAGCGCATGCAACTCAGGCCTTCATCGATGTGCTGGAGGCTCAGGCGGCAAGGGCGCAGCGCGCGATCAGCCGGAAGGGCGCGGCCTGATCCGCCTCGCCGAGCAGGCACAGGCTGCCGATCTCCAGCGGCGCGCCGGTGAGCGGCTGAAGGCGCGGCGCGAGCGCGGCTTCCACCTGTTCGAGCGGCTCTGGCGCCAGCGGTCCCGCAAGCGTTATGTGGAAGAGAAAATCGCTCAGCACATAAGGATAGCCGAAATCGCGCGCATGCTGGAGATGCCGGGGTGAATGCTGTGCGGCAGGGTAGCGGGCCAGTTCCGCCTCGGTGGCTGGCGCGCGGAAGGCGTTGAAATGCGTCACCGCTTCTGCCGCCAGCCAGTCAAGCCGCGCGGTCTCGCCCTCCGGTATCAGCGCCAGATGCCGCGAGAAGCGCGAAAGGCGCAGCGGCCCGGCCCGACGCGCGGTGCGGCGCGCGCAGAAGGCGCGAAGCTCGCCCGCCAGCGTCTGCGCGGTGACGCCTTCCGCTGGCCGGAACGGCGCGACGATCGTTCCGTGTAGCGTGTAGCGCCGGGGCCGCGCGATCGCTTTAGCGGCCGTGTCAGCCGGCAATCCGAAGGTCGCGGGCGCGCCGACCTCGCCGCGCTCAGGGCAGACCCCGAACCACTCGCGCCCGAAGGCCGCCAGCGCGCTGTCCGCCGGGGGAAGCCAGAAGATGGCGTAGCGCGCGAAGCTTGCGCTCATGCCGCCGCTCCCAGCGCCTCGGGGAGCCGCTCCAGAAAGGCGCGCACCTCGTCCGGGTCGTCGAGGCGGTATTCCGCTGCCGTCTCCCGGTCGGTCTCGTTCACCAGAATGCCGATGCCCTTGCCCGCGATTGTTCCGAAGGCATCCTCGTCCGTCACATCATCGCCGATATAGAGAACGCCCTCCAGCGGCACGCCCAGCCGCTCGGCCAGCAGCGCCACTGCGCGGCCCTTGTCCCAGTCGATGCGCGGCTGAAACTCGGCGACCTTCTTGCCTTGCATGACGCGTAGGCTGGGGTGCTGATCCTGAAGCGCCTCGACGAGCCGGCTCACAGTAGGAATGTCCTCCGGCGCAGTCAGACGAAAATGCACGGCCGTAGAGAATGGTTTGCGCTCGATCATCACGCCTTCGATGGCGCTGGCCGCATCCTCGGCCAGATCCGCCGTCTCGGCAACCGCCGCACGGTAAGCTTCGGCACGCGGGTAAGATTGAGCGGGCTCGTTTGGGAACTGCATCTCGAAGCCGTGGCTGGCCGCATAGATCAGGTCGATATCCACCATCTTCCGCGCATCGCTGAGTTGCCGCCCGGTGACGATCGCCACGGGCGTCACCTCCGCCAGCTTCACCAGCGCCGCACGCATATCGTCATCGAGGATAGCCTCGGGCGGCGAGGGCCGGATCGGGGTCAGGGTGCCGTCATAATCCAGGCAGATGAGATGCGGCTGGCGGGTGAGATGCCGCGCGATATTCCCCACCTGCGCCAGCGCGTGTTCGGTTGTCATTTCGGCGTGTCCTTTGGTTGCCGGCCCCGGTTGGCAGCCAGCACCTCCACCCACGATACAAGAATTCGCCAGCGCCCGTTTAAACCGGCTTCCGTGCTGCAACAAGGCGAAATCGCGCCGGCGCGCGCTGGATTATGGCGGGCTGCAAACCTAATTACAGAAGCAACGCAGATTGAAGCGAGGGAGAGAAGCGTGGCCGGACTGCAAAGCGGATGGAAGATGGCGCGGGCGGCGAGCTTGAGCGCGGCGGTGCTGCTTGCGGCGGCGGCGTGGCATGGGCCGGCGGCGGCGGAGGTTTATCAGTCCGAGCAGCATGACTACGGCGTCGTGACCGTGGCAAGCGGGCTGGCACATCCATGGGGCCTGGCCTTCCTGCCCGGCGGCGAGATGCTGGTCACCGAGCGCGACGGCCGGCTGCGCGTTGTGCGCGACGGGGAACTGCTCCCTGAGCCCATCTCGGGACTGCCGCGCATGATGGTCGGCGGGCAGGGCGGCCTGCTCGATGTGGCGCTTGACCCGAGCTTTGCGGATAACAGCCTGATCTATCTCACCTATGCGGGTGGCCGGCCCGGCAATGCGGGCACGGAAGTCGCGCGCGGGCGGCTGGATCTCGACGCGATGGCGCTGCGCGACATGGAGACGATCTTCGCGGTCGAGCCGAAAACGCCGGGCGGCGCGCATTACGGCGGGCGGCTCCAGTTTCACCCGGACGGCACCTTGTTCGTCACGCTGGGCGACCGCTACAGCTATCTCGATCAGGCGCAGAGCATCGAGAACCATATCGGAACGATCGTGCGCATCAACCCGGACGGTAGCGTGCCGGAGGACAACCCCTTCGTCGGCCGCGATGACGCGAAACCCGAGATCTATACCTACGGCAACCGTAATGTGCAGGGCATCGCGCTTCGCCCCGGCACGACGACGATCTGGGCGCATGAGCACGGCCCGCGCGGCGGTGATGAACTGAACATCCTCAAGCCTGGCGCGAATTATGGCTGGCCGGCCATCACATACGGCATCGACTATTCCGGCGCGATCATCTCCGACAAGACCGAGGCGCCCGGCATGGAGCAGCCGGTGGTCTACTGGGACCCGTCGATCGCTCCGAGCGGCATGACGTTTTACAACGGCGACAAGTTTCCGCAGTGGCGCGGAGATATTTTCATGGGCGCGCTGGCGCACCGGCACTTGCGCCGGCTGGAGATGGATGGCGACGAGGTCGTCGCGCAGGAGGAGCTCCTCAGCGATCTTGGCGCGCGCATCCGCGATGTCGTCGCGGGGCCGGACGGCCTGCTCTACGTCTTGACAGACGCGGCGAACGGGCGGATTTTGCGTCTGGAACCGGCGGGCGGCTGACGCGCGCTGGACCGTTTGCCTGGGCCGGGCGGGGCCCTATAGGCATTCGAAAAGCCGGCTTAGCTCAGTTGGTAGAGCGGCTGATTTGTAATCAGTAGGTCGCGGG
>CAZNGB010000114.1:0-6538 GCA_964572465.1 uncultured Hyphomicrobiaceae bacterium | reverse complement strand
CCTTTGCCGAGCAGAGCCCGGCTTCCCCGCCCGCCGCGGCCGGGGCCGTTTCTATCGATTGCGCGCGCGCCGGGGTGTCATGCCGTGCTCTTGAGAGCTGTGCGCAGGCTTGTGGCTATTTGCATCAGTGCAGCCTGGATAAGCTTGACCGGGACAAGGACGGCATTCCGTGCGAATCACTGTGCAAGCGCACCTGCGACGCTCAAGGGTAACAACGGGTGCGGCAAGGCGGGCAGCTCATGCCGCGTCCTCCTGAGGCGCCTCTGCCTCCGGCTCCTGCCAGGACGGCATATCCTCCAGCATCCCAAGCGCGTGGAGGTAGGTGGTCAGCACCGCCTCCTCCTCCTGGCGCTCATGTGCTTCCTTCTTGCGCATCTGGATGATCTTGCGCAGTGCCTTGGTGTCGAAACCGTGGCCCTTCGCCTCGGAATAGACTTCGCGGATATCAGAGGCCAAGGCGGCCTTCTCCTCCTCCAGCCGCTCGATTCGTTCGATAATCGCGCGCAGCTGCTGGCGGGTGCTCTCGTGAAGTTCGCTCATGGGGCGGCCTGTCCGTTGCTGGAAAAACTTGTTGCACCACGCGAGGCGCTTTGCCCAACGTGGCCTTCAGCAAACAGGCTAGGCCGCCGCCGCCTCTGTCTCAAGCGCCTGCCAGAGGTTATCCAGAAGCCGCGCAACGCTGTGGATGGCGGCTCAGTGGCCCTCGCCATGCGCCTGTTGGAACCGTGCCTGCTGTTCGGGCGTCGCCTCAGTTTGATGCTTCGCCTTCCACTCATCGTAAGGCATGCCGTAGACGAGTTCGCGTGATTCGTCCTTCGAGAGGTCGAACCCGCGCTCTTCCGCCGCGTCGCGGTACCAGTTCGACAGGCAGTTTCGGCAGAAGCCAGCCAGGCTCATCATGTCGATGTTCTGCACATCGGTGCGCTCACGCAGATGGCTCACCAGACGGCGGAACACCGCCGCTTCGATCTCGGTTGCAGTCTTCGGGTCGATTTCGCGCATCAGCTCCTCCTCACGCGGTGTTCTGACATGGGGCAGCATCGCCCCCTCGTCTGCAAAGGAGCCATAGTAGTGGATGCGGTGCAAGCCGGCGTTGCGGCGCGTCTCCAGGATGCGCCCGATGATCTGCGCCAGACGCTCGGCCCATTCCTCCTGTCCGGCCGGGTCGCGGATAAGGTCCTGGCGGATTTCGATGAGTGCGTGTGGCAGGCCCCGGCACGTTCCGTGTTCATACATGCTGTCGCCCTTGAGCCGGCCCGTGTAGGGCTCATTCTCGCCGGCGACGATACCTGGCTCGGCATGGAGCGCGTCCACCAGCGGCTTGGCGAAGCGCGGATCCTTGTCCCACAACACGGTAGCATGCCAAGGGCGCGGATGCCCGCGCCAGGCCTCGGTGAAGCTGTGGATCGAAAAGATCGCAGGCGGCTTTCCGCTCGCTATGGCCGCGTCCAGCGCCGCATCGATGGCCGCATGATAAGGGCGGTAAAAATGGTTGATCCGGTGGGCGATCTCGCGCTCATCGATGCGCGCATTGCCGGGCACCACTGCGCCATCGGAGATGCGCATGATCAGCGTAGGGTCATCCAGCGCGCGGTTCGGGTCAATAAACAGCCGCGAGAACCGCGACAGCACCGCCGGCACGCCCAGCAGTTCCGCCAGCCTGCGCGTCACGCCCGCCGCCCCGATGTCATAGGCGATGTGCCGCCCAAGTTGTTCTGGCGGCAGACCGAGCGCGCCATAGCCCGGCGGGAAGGCATTGCTTGCGTGATCGCAGGTGATGATCAGCCCGGCGTTTGGTGCGCCGGGGATGAATTCGAATGCCCTTTCAGCGGACGAAGCGTCCGATATTTCGATCTCCATTTTTTTCAGCATGGCCGGAGTTTGAGTTGAGTGCTGCGCCGCCACGGGCGCGGGATCATCGTTTTTGGTTAGGTCTCTTACCCTACAGAACTTTTTTGATAAGCAAACCCTTGTGCTTCACATGTTTGCTGATAATCAAAGGCGCAATGGCTGAGCATCCACATCGCACCGATTTGATCGCTCTGTTCGACACGGCCGTGGCGCGCGCGCAGCCCGCACGCTGTCTGCCTGGGCTGTTTCCTGACTGGACGGATGGACGGATTCTCGTCATTGCCTGCGGAAAAGCCGCCGCGGCGATGGCGCGCGTGGCAGAAGAGCACTACGCGGATGCGCTCGCGCAGGGACGGTATCAGGCGCTCGCAGTCACGCGGCATGGCTACGGCGTTGCGCTGGCGCACACGCAGCTGATCGAGGCGGGGCACCCGATGCCCGATAGCGGGAGCCTGCGCGGCGCCGAGGCTGCACTTGCTGCGGCAGATTCGGCGAACGCGGATGATCTCGTGCTGGTGCTGCTGTCAGGCGGAGCGTCGGCTCTTTGCGCTGCCCCAGTGGCTGGACTGGCGCTGGAAGACAAACGTGCGCTGACGCAGTCGCTACTTCGCTCTGGCGCGACGATCAGCCAGATCAACTGCGTGCGCAAGCATCTCTCGCGCTTCAAGGGCGGACAGCTGGCCGCGCGGGCTGCGCCAGCGCGCGTTGTGACGCTGGCGATATCCGATGTGCCGGGGGACGCGCCAAACGCGATCGGCTCCGGCCCGACCGTGCCCGACCCGACGACGCTTGCCGATGCGCGCCAGGTGCTGGCGGAGTTCGGGATCGTGCCGGGAGCGGCTGTCGACGCGGCGCTGAACGACCCGGCTAATGAGACCCCCAAGCCTGGCGATGCGCCCTTCGCTCACGCGCAATATACCCTCGCTGCGACCGCCGCCCAGTCGCTAGAAGAGGCAGCCGAGAAGGCCAGCACTCTCGGCTACCGGCCCATCATCCTTGGCGACGCGCTGGAGGGCGAGGCGCGCGACCTCGCGAAAGCCCATGCCGCGCGGGCGCTTGAACTGCACCGCGAGGGCGGGCGGGCTGCATTGTTGTCGGGTGGCGAGGCCACCGTCACGATTCGCGGCGATGGGCGCGGCGGCCCCAATCAGGAATACGCGTTGGCGCTGGCCATAGCGCTCGAAGGCGCACCCGGTATCCACGCGCTGGCAGCCGACACCGACGGCTCGGATGGCGGCTCCGGCGCCGCGGACGATCCGGCCGGAGCGATCATCGACCCCACAACCCTTGCGCGTGCGCGTGCCGTCAATCTCGATCCAGCCACATTTCTCCAAAATAACGACTCGCAAGGGTTTTTTCGCGCGTTGGGCGACCTGCTCATCACTGGGCCGACCCAGACCAACGTTAATGATTTCCGCACGATATTGGTCGAGCCGCCGGGGAATTGATGCCAATTTGTCCGATGAGCCAGCTGTGCCGATCACAACGAGAGGAGCCAATGAGGGAGCGCGCATCCGATCTGAGACGCCATCGCCGCATCGCCCGATCCGGCGCTTCAACCGCCGCCTGTTTAGCAGCCTTCCTGGCCGTATTCGCGCTGGCGGCCATAGCGTGCGCGCCTGCAGCCAAGGCGGATCTCAAGCTGTGCAACATGACCTCCAGCCGCATTGGCGTGGCAATCGGCTACAAGGCCAGCGAAGGCTGGGTCAGCGAAGGCTGGTGGAATGTCGCCGCGCAGGACTGCGAAATTCTGCTCAAAGGCGACCTGATCGCCCGGTTCTATTACGTTCACGCTGTTGATTACGACCGCGGCGGCGAATGGAGCGGCGAAGCCATCATGTGCACCGACGAAAAGGCCTTCACCATTAAAGGCGTACAGGATTGCGAGGGACGTGGCTTCACCCGGACCGGCTTCTTTGAGGTCGACACCCAGGAAGAAGCGGACTGGACCATCCGCATGACCGACGGCGAGTAAGCGGGAACGGGCAATGACAGCGCGGCGGGTCAAGATCGTAGCGACGCTTGGGCCCGCCACCTCCAGTCCGCAGATGATTGAGCGGCTAATCCCCGCCGGGGTGGACACTTTCCGCATCAACATGAGTCACACGCCGCATGACGCCGCGAAAGCGGCTGTCGAGGCCATCCGTACCGCAGAGGCGCGCAGCGGCAAACCTGTCGGCATTCTGGTTGATCTTCAGGGGCCTAAGCTGCGCATTGGCGACTTCGCGGAAGGCGTTGTCGAGCTTCGCCACGGCGAAACGTTCGGCTTCGACACATCGCAAGCGCCCGGAACGCGCGAGCGGGTTCACCTGCCCCACCGCGAAATCTTCGCAAGCGTCGCGCCCGGCGACCGGCTGCTGCTCGACGACGGCAAGCTGCGCCTCGATGTGGTTGAGATCAACCCTGAGAGAATCACCGCGCAGGTCGTCGTCGGGGGCACGCTGTCCGGGCGCAAGGGCATCAGCCTGCCGGACACCGTCCTGCCCGTTGGCGCGCTCACGCCGAAAGACCGGGCCGATCTCGACTTCGCCCTGGGATTGGGCATCGATTGGCTGGCGCTGTCATTCGTTCAGCGCGAAGACGACATTGCCGAGGCGGCCAAGCTCGCGCGCGGGCGCGCCGCGATCCTCGCCAAAATCGAAAAGCCGGCCGCCGTCGCGCGCATTGACGGCATTCTGGAGCGGGCCGACGCGTTAATGGTTGCGCGCGGCGATCTGGGCGTCGAGATGCCGCTGGAGCAGGTTCCGGGGCTGCAAAAGTCGCTGACGCGCGCGGCGCGCCGAGCCGGCAAGCCTATCGTCATCGCCACGCAGATGCTGGAATCAATGATCGACGCGCCCGCGCCGACCCGCGCGGAGGTCTCCGACGTGGCGACGGCCGTGTTCGAGGGCGCGGATGCGGTGATGCTCTCGGCCGAATCGGCGGTCGGCAAATACCCCGTCGAAGCCGTTGAGACCATGGCCAGAATTGCCGAGGAGGTGGAGCGCGATCCGCTTTATGACAGCATTATCCATGCGCCGGACCTAGGCCATGACGATAACGCGCCCGGCGCGATCAGCGCGGCTGCCTGTTCCATCGCCAAGTCGCTCAACCTCGCGCTCATCATCTGCTACACCGCCACCGGCGCGACCGCCCTGCGCGCCGTCCGTCACCGCCCGGCAACGCCCGTGCTCGCGCTTACCCCCGTGCCAGAGACGGCGCGCCGCCTCGCGCTCGCTTGGGGGCTGCGCTGCGTGCTGACCGACGATCCGCGCGATCTGGACGACATGGTCGAGCGGGCCTGCGGTATCGCCCGCGACTGGGGCTTCGCTCGGCCGGGCCAGCGCGTCATCATCTCCGCTGGCGTGCCGCTGGGCACACCGGGCGCGACCAACCTGCTGCGAGTCGCGTTCATCGAACCCGCCCCGCGCAGCGCTCCGTGACAGGCAACGGCAATTTTCGCGCAGAGATAATACCGCTTCCGCCCTTGCCATCTCCGCATGTGCTTGCGACGATATTCAATCCAGCGAGTACCCGACAAATAAACCGCGGAGGACAAAATGGCGGATACCGGCGCACATGATACCCACGGCCCCCGTTGCGTGGCTCTGGTCGGTCCGTATGCCAGCGGCAAGACGACGCTGCTGGAAGCCATCATGACGCGCACTGGCGCAATCAGTCGACAGGGCAGCGTCGGCGAGGGCAATACGCTCGGCGATCAAGATGCTTCCGCCCGCGCACACCGGATGAGCGTGGAGATGAATGTCGGCCAAACCGGATTTCTCGGCGATCCCCTCACCTTCCTCGACTGCCCCGGTTCGGTCGAATTCCGCTATGAGAGCATGCCCGCGATCGCCGCTTGCGACGCCGCAGTCGTCGTCTGCGAAGCCGATGAGCGCAAGGTTCCCGCCCTGCAGCTCGTCCTGCGCGACCTGGAGGAACAGGGCATACCGCACTTCCTGTTCCTCAACAAGATCGACAAGACCGACATGCGCATCCGCGACATCGTGCCGATGCTGCAGCCGGCCAGCCAGCGCCCGCTCGTGCTGCGTCATATCCCGATCTGGGAGAGCGGGATCGTCACCGGCTTTATCGACCTGGCGCTCGAACGCGCATATCTGTATCGTGAGCACGCGCCCAGTGAGGTGATCGACATTCCGCCCGAGACCGGCGACCGCGAAGCCGAAGCGCGCTTCTCCATGCTTGAGCAACTCGCGGATTATGACGACCGGCTCATGGAGCAACTTCTGGAGGACATCGAGCCGCCGCGCGACCGCGTGTTTGACGATCTGGCCAAGGAACTGCGCGACGGCGCGATCTGCCCCGTGCTGATCGGTTCGGCCGAGCGCGGCAACGGCATCTTCCGGCTATTGAAGGCACTTCGCCACGAGGCGCCTCAGGTCGATCAGGCAGCGGAGCGGCTCGGCGTGACGTCGTGGCCCAGCGCGCTTGGCATCGTCAAGACGCTACACACCCAGCATGGCGGCAAGCTGTCGCTCGCGCGCGTGTTGCGCGGCGAGGTGGCCGAGGGCACCACCGTCTGCGCGCCCGAAGGCGAAGACCGCTGCGCCGGGGTGTTCGCCCTGAACGGGCAAGAGAGCACGAAACGCGGCCCCGCTGGGCTCGGCGACACGGTGGCGCTGGCCCGCCTCGACCATGCCAGGACTGGCGACATGGCCTCCATCGCCAAGGACGAGCCGCGCAAGCA
>CAZNGB010000113.1:0-6613 GCA_964572465.1 uncultured Hyphomicrobiaceae bacterium | reverse complement strand
CGGCATGGTCGTGGCTGTTCTTCGGCCGTCGCGACATGCTCACCGCTCTTGCCGATGTGATGGGCATGTGGCTGTGCATCCTCGGCTTCATCATCGCGGCCTGGCCGATCGCGCCGACTGCCTCGCTGCTGTTCGTGCCGTATCTCATCTGGGTCAGCATCGCCAGCGCGCTCAACTTCACCGTGTGGCGGATGAATGCCTGAGCCGGGGGTTATGAGAGAAGGCGCGGGATGAGCGAGGGGCTGGACTGGGAAAAGGACGGCGCTGACTGGCCGAACCGCGCGTATAGCGGCTTCGTCGAGGCAGGCGGCATCAGATGGCATGTGCAGCGCATGGGCTATGGCCCCGTTGTGCTGCTCATCCACGGCACGGGCGCGTCCACCCACTCCTGGCGCGACCTCGCGCCACGGCTCGCCGAGCGCTTCACCGTCATCGCGCCGGACCTGCCGGGCCACGCGTTCACTGACCGGCCACCATCGCGCGACTTGTCGCTAACCAACATGACGCGCCTGGTCTGCAAGCTGGTGGAGACGCTTGACGTGCAACCCGCCCTCGTCGTTGGACATTCGGCGGGCGCGGCAGTCGCGCTGCGTATGGCGCTTGACAAGTGCATTGCGCCGGCTGCGATCGTGAGCCTAAACGGGGCGCTGTTCCCGTTTTCCGGCGTCGCGCGACATGTTTTCCCGCCAGTGGCGCGGCTCATGTTGCTGAACCCGTTCACGCCGCGCATCTTCACCGCCCAGGCGGAAAGCCCGCAACGGGTCGAGCGGCTGATCGAGAACACCGGCTCGAAGATCGACGAACGGGGGCTTGAACTCTACAAACGCCTGTTCCGAAAAACCGGGCATGTCCTGGGCGCACTCGGCATGATGGCGAATTGGGACCTGCAGCCGCTGCAAGACGCGATGGGCGAAATTGACACGCCAGTCGTCCTGATCGCAACCGAGGATGATCGCGCGATCCCACCATCAAACTCCATGAGCGCGCGGGACAAACTGGTGAACGCCAAGGTCGTCTATCTGCGCGGCCTGGGACATTTGGCGCACGAAGAAGCGCCCGAGCAAATCGCCGAGATCATCGAACAGACGGCGCGCGACAATGGTGTCCTTCAGCCGGAATGAATTCGCAGAGGCGCAGCGATTACGAACTGTCAATGTTGCGCTGCCACATGAATCAACTGGTCGAGAGGCGCGCTTTATTCTACAAGGCAAATCATGCAAGAACGATCAAGGCTAGATGGCAAGCAGCGTCCGTCGGACCATGTTCACCGGCGGGCATTGAATGATGAGGTGCACGCGCGCCCGCCAGAAGAACTGGTGGCGCCGATGCGGCTTTCTTTTCTTGCGCTCACCGTGAATGCGCCGCAGCGCAATCGCAACTTCGAGCTGATGTGTGACCTGGCGCAGGCGCGCGGCGTGCCGGAACCCGAGGCCGGGGCGAACCATTACAGCGCCGATATGGGCGGCTTCCGCATCAAAACCGAGCAGCACACCGAGTTCATGCGGTTCATGTTCACCGTGCCGGGCGAAGAGAGCGCGCCTTTCGCCGAGCCGGCGATTGACAGTGTGCCAGAGGAATGGCTCGGCGAACTCGCGGGCGACGTGTTGGTGGCAACTCATGTGCTGTTCCTGCCTGGGCATAGCGAGCCAAGCGAGAATGCGCAGACCCGCGATTATGAGCAGATTTCGCGGGAGATGTTCGACGGAAACCCGCTGGTCGGTGCGGCGGTGGGCGGCGGCGTTGGCCAAGCGTACACGGATTTTCGGATCAGACCGGACGGCTTCAGCCGGCTGTTTCTGGAGGATCATGGGCTGACGCCGCGTCAGGCGGGGCGCACGGTGCAGCGCCTGCTGGAGATTGATACCTACCGGATGCTCGCTCTGCTGACCTTCCCGCTCGCCAAGAAGCTGGCGCCCGAACTGGGCAACGCCGAGCAGCGGCTGGCGGAGATTACGACAGCGCTGGTTTCGGCAACGCGCATCGACGAGCCGGAATTGCTGGACCAGCTCACCAAGCTGCAAGCCGAAATCACCAGCCGCCGCGCCGATAATGATTACCGCTTCACTGCCGCGTCGGCCTATTACACGCTGGTGCAAAGCCGTATTCGCGAGTTGCGTGAAGAGCGCATCACCGGCCTGCAAACCTTTGATGAGTTTGTGGGCCGTCGCCTGTCGCCCGCGATCAACACGTGCCAGACGGTGGCCGAACGCCAGGCATCGTTATCGGATAAGGTCGCGCAGGCGACCCAGCTTCTGTCTACGCGCGTCGACATCGAGCGACAGACGCAGAACCAGTCTTTGCTGGAGTCGATGGACCGGCGCGCGAAGATGCAACTGATGCTGCAGCAAACGGTCGAAGGGCTGTCGGTCGCGGCGATCAGCTATTATCTGGTTAGCCTGATCGGGTATGCGGCTAAAGGCATCTTTGACGGTTTGGGGGTCGCGTTGAGTTCGGACATTGTGATGGCTGTGAGCATCCCCGTCGTGGTCATTGCCGTGTGGAGCGTGGCGCGGCGCGCGCGCAAGGCGATCGGACGGTCTCAGCGCATCGATCATCTTTAGGGCGCGATCCGGGAAGTGGGAGCCGATTTTCGATAAATCGCGCGTAGCGAGCGGGACGTAAGGCGGGCCAGATGGTTGACCTCATCATGGAGTATGAATGGGCGATCGTGCTGATCGGCGTGATCGCATATGGCTTCTGGGAGCTTTACGCGCTGCACCGGGACAAGCGCCGGCGCGATCGCGGCTCCGACCGCAGCAGATGACTCACCAGAACTGGCGCGGCATCCGGTAGGGCAGCATCAGCCGCACGATCGGGGAACGGAAGCGGTCGAGGTGCAGCGATTCGTGCATCGCCGTGACAGGCTGCCCGAGCAGCTTCGAAGCCACCAGCGAGCGCGCGTAGAATGGCGAATCCTCCAGCGTCTTGATGACCTGCGCTGCGCCGTCTTCCGACTGCGTGTTGCGCGGCATGGTCCAATTGGTGCGCGGCAGGCGCACAGCCGCCGGAACCGGGATCTCGCGCACCTGCCCGTCGGGATCGAACACCAGCGCGAGTGAGCGGCGGCCGCCATCTCGCATCGTCACGTCATAAAGCACCGCAGTATCATCGCCAACGCTTGCGCGCGACCAGTCCCAATAGCGGAAACCGGCTTCAAGGGATTCCGTGCCGCTATTGGAATCAAGATAGGCTGCCCCGGACCAGCGCAAGTTTGGTTTGTCCAGCGCCACCTCAATCCTCGACACTGGCGAGAGCGGCGACCACGCGTGGCGCTGATTGTCGTCGAGCAGGAAGGATTGCCGGTTGAACGCGCTCGGATGCAAGGTAATCGTGCCCCGGATGCGGCCGGTATAGGGCACTGTAGGCTCGTCAATGTGCACACGCAGGTTGGTTCCATCCCAGTCAAGCGCGCTGCGGCGCAGCACGAACTGGTTTTCCGTGCGGCTGATGTGATCCCTGCGCCGTTCGGTCATCGCCCAACGATGGCCGCTCTTGCCGTAGATCGCCACATTGAGCGCGCAGTGGTTGAGTGGGTCGCGCCGCCCGGCCCAGGCATAGTATGGCGAGAACACGCTGCCGATAAAGGCGATGATCGTGATGCCGTGCTGGCCGTCATCGCTCAGTGCGTCGAGATACCACCAGGCGTAGCCGCCAGGCGCGACCGGCCGGTCGAAGCGGAATCCTGCAAAATGCAAGTCGCCGCCATCCGGCCGGACATCGCCACCATCGGCACGCCAGGCCCCGGATGCACGCTGCCCCCCGCCAGATAGAGGCCTGGCAGCTTCGTCCGGCAGCCGGGCCGATTGAAGGATGCCCGCCATCCGTGCGAGGCAGCGCCGTAGATCGCGCCGCCCGTGCCGGGAAACCGCTGCTCGAAATGCGCTGGCGTCGAGACGGCGATCGCCTCGGGCGCGCTGCGCACATCCAGCCCGCAGCGTGCCAACAGGGAAAATGTCCGCTCCTTGCACTGGTCTATTTCCTTCTCGCTCATGGTGTGTCGGTCGCCGTTGGGCGGCGCGTTGATGATGCACAGCAGACGCTCACCGCCATGACCGTTTATCCCGGCGCTATCGTCGCGATCCTGCGCGCAGATGTAAGCGGTCGGCTCAGCCGGCACACGCGCGCGCTCGAAGATATCGCGGAACTCGGCGGCATAGTCCCGCGAGAAGAACACATTGTGCCTGACCAGCGGGAAGCCGTCCGTCTGCGCAAGCATCGAGAGGGTGACGGCTGACAGCGAGCGTTGAGGGGCTGGCACGCGCGGCGCAGCGCCTGAAACTTCTCGCCCGAAAACACCTTGGCCGATCGCGCCGCTATCAGCATTGATCAGCACGCTGTCCGCGCCAAGCCGCTCGCCACTGGCCAGTGCAACACCGGCCGCCCGACCATGCTCGATGAGAACCTCGCTAACCTCCTCTCCGAAGCGGAACGACGCGCCGTGGCGCTCCGCCGCCGTCTTCAGCGCATCCGCCAGACGCTTCATCCCGCCCTCGATCATCCAGACGCCATCGAGTTCCACATGGGCGATCAGCATCAGCGTGGCCGGCGCGCGAAACGGCGAGGAACCACAGTAGGTTGCGTAGCGCCCGAACAGCTGGCGCAGCCGCTCATCGCGGAAGTACTTGCCTAAAGCTTTCCACAGCGACGCGTAAGGATTCAGCCGCAACAAGTCGCTGGTGTTGCGCCACCCGATGCGCCCGATCATACCGGGGAAGCTGGGCTGCGGCTGCTGAATGAAGGAATGCTCCAGCGTGCGAAAAATGCGGGTCGCTTCCGCGCAGAACTCGCGATAGCGCCGCGCTTCGCCCGCGCCTGCGAAATCACCGATGGCAGCGACTGAGCGCTCATGATCGGCGTGAAGGTCGAGCCGCTCGCGCTCGCTCCAGGCGTGGCGCGCCAGCACACCGGCCGGCGTGGTGCTGACATAGGCGTCCAGATCCTCGCCAGCGGCGGCAAAAATCTCCTCGAACACGCGGCGCAGCGTGAACACTGTGGGCCCGCAATCGATCCGTGCATTACCGACCACCGCCTCGGACAGTTTGCCGCCCGGCTCCTGCGCCCGCTCCACCACCGTTACAGGCCGCCCCTGAGCCGCCAGCAGCAATGCGGCTGACAGGCCTCCGATCCCAGCGCCGACAATGACAACATGATCGCTGCGCAAGTCCTTGACCCTTCCGTCTGTGTACACGTCGCATGTCAATCTAACATGACATAAGCAAGTGACAATCTGAAATGACAGCTTTATGCTCGGTTGGCAATCTGCACGGCATCCATGACCCCGAAAGCGTATGGCAGACACAACACGCCAATCACCGCCAACACCAGCCAAAAACGCGGCGCATGGCGCGCCAGCGCGCGCGCTGGGTGAACGGTTTCGGCGCTGGCGCAATCGGCTCGTCCGTAGCCGCGGGTTTCAGCGGTGGGCGGCTGCCTTTCCACTGACCCGCCCCATTGCGCGAAAACGCGCCGCGCGATTGTTCGATCTGTGCGCGGGCTTTGTCTATTCTCAGATTCTGGCCGCATGCGTGCGGCTTAAGCTGCTGGAAGTGCTGGATGACGCACCGCGAACGGTGAGCGAAGTCGCGCGGGCGTGCGCGCTGCCGGAGGACGGGGCGCGGCGGGTTTTGGCGGGGGCGGCGGCGCTGGGCCTGGCGGAGGCGCGGCGCGACGGGCGCTACGAGCTTTCGATGGACGGCGCGGCGCTGCTGGGCAATCCCGGAGCGATCGCCATGATCGCCCATCACCCGCATTTCTATGACGACCTGCGCGATCCGGTGGCGCTGCTGCGCGGCGAGGTCGAGGACACTGCGCTCTCGCGCTTCTGGGGATATGCGCGCGGTGAAGCGCCGGCTGAGCTGAGCGCAGAGGAGACGGCGGATTACACCGCGCTGATGGCGGCATCACAGTCGCTGATCGCCGAGGACATTCTGGACGGTTACGACCTGTCGCGCCACAGCCACCTGATGGACGTAGGCGGCGGGGATGGCGCATTCGTCGAAGCGGCCGCGGGGCGCTGCTCCGATCTCAAGCTGACCCTGTTTGACCTACCCGCTGTTGCGGATCAGGCCTCACGGCGCATAAGCCGGGCCAGGCTGGAGGACCGCGTCACCGTGGCAAGCGGGGACTTCCTCACCGATCGGCTGCCGACTGGTGCAGATATCATATCTCTGGTGCGTGTCCTGCTCGACCATGATGACGCGCGCGCGCTGACAATATTGCGAAAAACCTACGACGCGCTGCCGCCGGGCGGAACGCTGCTCGTGGCCGAGACGCTGAGCGGCGTGCGCGACGCCGAAGCGATCAGCGACGCCTATTTCGGCTTTTACCTGCTCGCGATGGGCAAGGGCCGGCCGCGCGGGATCGGAGAGATGCGAAATCTCCTCGCTCAAGCTGGCTTCCGCGACATCCGCCTGAAGCACACGCGTCGCCCCTTGTTGACACAGCTCATCACGGCAAAACGATAGCTCATCAAAATCTGTAAAACAAACTTGACATGTTAGATGGTCAATTTAAACTGACACTCAACGCAACATGAACGGAACTGAAAGAGCCACGGGGATGACCGCCCAACTTGACACCACAGCCGTCGTTCTGGAGCGGCCCGAAATGGTCA
>CAZNGB010000112.1:0-6670 GCA_964572465.1 uncultured Hyphomicrobiaceae bacterium | reverse complement strand
CGGGCATAACGCGGTTGTAATGGCGGCGCGGCGCTGGTCGCGCTGCCTTCGCGTTGTTTGCAGATAGGGCAAAGAGGCCAGTACGGGCGGGGTTGATAATGTGGCGCGGGTCCGCTGCTACAGCCAAGAGGGTGAAATCGGACTGAGTTCCTGTAACAGTCTGGGGTGATCTCGGCGGATCGTTTTTGATTTCGGAAATAGCAGCCTTTCAGTTCTCGACCCGACCTGAAGAGACCATTACTGTTTGCACAGATCGAACATCGCCGGGCTCATCAAATCCAAGCCTTTTGCGCAAACGACGAAGCGAGCTAACCAAAAGAGTGCGTCTTTATGGACAAGCGCTGCTACTACAAGGTCTTAGGCGTTTCGCGTGGATCGACTGACGACGAGATCAAGAAAGCATTCCGCCGGCAAGCCAAGGCGCATCACCCCGACCATAACCCTGACGACCCCGAATCCGAGCAGCGATTCATCGAAATCAACGAAGCCTACGACGTACTAAGCGATCCGCAAAAGCGGGCCGCCTATGATCGTTTTGGCCACGCAGCCTTCGACGGCAATGCCGGCGGGCCACACGGCTTCGGCACAGACTTCTCCGCGTCGATGTCCGACATCTTTGACGATCTGTTCGGCGAATTCATGGGTGGCGGGCGGCAGACGCGGCGCCGGCGTGGACGCGAGCGCGGCGGAGATTTGCGCTACAATATGGAGATCGCGCTGGCCGACGCCTATTTCGGCAAGCGTGCGGAAATTCGCGTCCCTACGTCCATCGCTTGCGAAAGTTGCTCTGGCACGGGAGCCGAAGGCGGCGCGCAGCCCAGCGCATGCGGCACCTGCGGCGGGATCGGACGTGTGCGCGCGAGTCAGGGCTTTTTCACGATCGAGCGGACCTGCCCAGCGTGTCACGGCGCAGGCGAAATGGTCGAAAACCCATGCACCGATTGCGGCGGCGCCGGGCGGCAGACACGCGATCGCACCCTGTCCGTTGAAATCCCTCCTGGCGTGGAAGATGGCACGCGCATCCGCCTGGCGGGCGAGGGCGAAGCGGGCTTGCGCGGCGGCCCACCCGGCGATCTGTATATCTTCCTGTCGATCGAGCCGCATGAACTGTTCCAGCGCGACGGCGCGGATCTGTTCTGCCGCGTACCGATCCAGATGACGACGGCCGCGCTCGGTGGGCAGATCGAGGTGCCGACCATCAGCGGCGAGAGCAAGACCGTCCGCATCCCGGAAGGCACGCAGTCCGGCCACGAATTCCGCGTACACGGCGAGGGCATGCCAGTGCTGCGCTCCAAGGCAGCCGGCGATCTGTACGTGCAGGTGGAGGTGGAGACGCCAAAGAATCTGACGCGCAAGCAGAAAGAGCTGCTGCGCGAGTTCGCCAAAGGCTCGACCCAGAAGACCAGCCCGGAGGCGAGCGGGTTTCTTTCGCGCGTCAAAGCATTCTGGGAGCGGGTCGGCGACACCGGCTAGACGGGCCGGAGGTGTTGACCGTGACCATGTCCGAGACCAGTGCAAAAGATCAGGCGCGCGCCAACGCTGCGAGGCGTATCTTCGTTGCTCTCGATTTGCCGAGCGTGGACGCGGCGCGCGAGATGGTCGCTCGCCTCAGCCCACCGGTGACCGGCTTCAAGATTGGACTGGAACTGATTTACGCAGGCGGTATCGATCTCGCACGGGACCTGGCGGCCAACGGTCACGATATCTTCCTCGATGCGAAGTTGCTCGACATCGGCAATACCGTTGAGCGCGCTACAGCCCAGATCGCCGCGCTTGGCGCACGCTACCTTACCATCCACGCGAGCGACACCAAGACGCTCTCCGCGGCGGTTCGCGGGCGCGGAAACAGCCACCTGCGCCTTTTGGGCGTGACCGTCATGACCAATCTCGACTTCCGCGACCTGAGCGAGCAGGGCGTGACCCGGCCGCCGCGCGAGATGGTGCTGCACCGCGCGCGCCTCGCCCTTGAGGCGGGGCTGGACGGCGTGATCGCCTCGCCGCACGAAGCCGCCGCGCTGCGCGAAAACTTCGGCGACCGGCTCGAAATCGTCACGCCAGGGATTCGCCCGGCCAGCGCGCAAGCTGGCGATCAGGCCCGCACCGCCACACCAGCCGAGGCCATCGCCGCTGGCGCAGACAAGCTCGTCATCGGCCGCCCGATCACGGCGGCCGTTGATCCGCCCGCCGCAGTGCGCGCGATCATCGACGAGATCGCCGCAGCGCTGCCCCGCTGAACTCAGGCAGCGCTCCCGCGCCGCGCACGCCGCGCCATCACGTTGAATACCTCCACCAGCGCCGCGAAGCCCATGGCGAAGTAGACGTAGCCGCGCGGAACATGGAACCCGAGACCGTCAGCCACCAGCAGCGCCCCGATCAGGATCAGGAACGCGAGCGCTAGCATCTTGGTCGTCGGATGACGTTTGATGAACGCGGTGGCTGGCTCCGAGGCGACGAACATGACGGCGATCGCGATCGTCACGGCGGCGATCATCACGCCGATAAACTCGGTCATGCCGATCGCAGTGATGATCGAATCCACAGAGAATACCATGTCGATCACGGCAATCTGCGCGATCACAGCGTAAAAACCGGCATAACTCTTTGAGCCGCTTTCATCCTTGTGCCCTTCGATTTCTGCGTGGATTTCCAGCGTCGCCTTGGCCAGCAGAAACAGGCCGCCGCCCAAAAGGATGATGTCGCGCCAGGAGAAACCCTCGCCAAAGACGTAGAATTCCGGTTCTTGAAGCGCGATCAAGAAGGTGAGGCCGAAAAGCAGGAGAATGCGGAAAATTAGCGCCATGCCCAGCCCAATTGCCCGCGCGCGCACCTGCTGGTGCTCTGGCAGGCGCGACGCCAGGACCGAGATGAACACCAGATTGTCGATGCCGAGCACGATCTCCATCGCGGTCAGCGTGAGAAAAGCAGCCCAAACATCTGGGTTCGCGAGCATGTCAAACATTGAATAAACCTTTGCCGGCTTGGCGGTGAAGATGGATTGCGCGTCAATGCGTTTCCTTGAAGGCGGCAAGCCCGGTCGAACGGCTCAGGCTGAGTGCCATGTAATAAAGCGCCGCTGCCACGAAGATGATCTGTGTCGCCAGATCACCTGGAAACCCGCGAACCAGCGCCGCAATGGCCGCAAGCGACCACACTCCCGTCACGCCGAGCGTCAGCCAGCGATAAGTGCGCACCCGCACCGGGTGGTTCCATTTGAGCGGCACAAAAGTCAGCACTGCGAACAGCGCCACCCCCGCCAACACCAGTTCTGGCGCTGGCTCCAGCACGAATGCATAGAGCGCGAACAAGTTCCATAGCGCGGGAAAGCCGACGAAGTAGCCGTCGGTCGACTTGCTCTGCGTATCGGCGAAATGAAACAGCGAGGTGAGCATGATCGTGCCGGCGGCGACCCCGGCAGTGCCCACAGGGACCATCCCGGCCTCGTAGATCATGAAGGCAGGGACGATCACGTAGGTCAGATAGTCGATGACCAGGTCGAGGCTTTCACCACAGATGCGCGGCAGCGTCTGCTTGACGTAGAAATATCGCGCGAGAGGGCCGTCCAGCCCATCCACCAGCAGCGCCGCGCCGAGCCAGAGAAAGGCCGTCTCGTAAGCGCCGCGCGCCGTCTCTGTCAGCGCGAAGAAGCCAAAAACCGCGCCTGTCGCTGTGAGGATGTGAACCGCAGCGGACGGCCAGATGCTGCGATGTTCCATTTGCCCTGCTCCTGTCCAGCGCACCGCGCTGGCGTGGTCATATTGGCTCGTCGCGCTCCTGCCTGAGACGCTGCTCCTCATACTGAATGAACCAGCCGATCATCTGACGCCACAGCGCCTCCGCCAGTTCAGGCGGCAAGCCGCGGTCGCGGGCGCGCGCTTCGACCTTATCGATGACCTCCTGGATGCGCCAGGGCACGGTCGCGTCTTCCGGGCGAGATTTGAGCTGCCAGGCGCGGTCGACGTAGCTGAATCGTTCGGCGATGAGATCCACGAGGGCATTATCGATGCGGTCAATCTCAGCGCGCACCTGCTCCATGTCTTTGCAGTCTTCCGGCCGTGTCGCGCTCATAGCCGTTGCCCCCATCTTCTCTTCGCCATGCCCGGCTCGCGTGCGCGGATCACGCTTTTGCCGAGGACCACCAATTGCGAGGCTCGGGCAGAGCCCCGGCTGCATCCTCGATGACCTGACCGGCGCGCAGCATGGTCGCCTCATCGTAAGGCCGCCCGATGAGTTGCAGCCCCAGCGGCAGCCGATCGTCGGTCATGCCGGCGGGCACTGACAGCCCCGGCAGCCCGGCCATGTTGATCGGCACCGTGAAGATATCGTTCAGATACATCTCCAGCGGATCCTGCTTTTCCTTGATGCCGAACGCAGGGCCAGGCGTCGTCGGGGTCAGCAGCACGTCCACATCCGCGAAAACCGTATCGAAATCCTGCTTGATGAGTGTGCGCACTTTCTGCGCCTTCAGGTAGTAGGCGTCATAATAGCCGGCCGACAGCACATAAGTGCCGATCAGGATGCGCCGCTTGACCTCCGCGCCGAGCCCTTCCGCGCGCGTGCGCTCATACATGTCGAGCAGGTCTTTACCGTCGACGCGCAGGCCGTAGCGCACACCGTCATAGCGCGCGAGGTTGGAGGAGGCCTCGGCCGGGGCGATGATGTAATAAGCGGGCAGCGCGTAACGCGTGTGCGGCAGGCTGACCTGCTTGATCTGAGCGCCTGCATCGCGGAACCATTCAATGCCTTGCTCCCACAGCGCCAGCATCTCATTGGACATGCCATCTATGCGGTATTCGTTCGGGATGCCGACTTTCAAGCCTTTCACCGACTCGCCGAGCGCAGCCTCGAAATCCGGCACATCCATGGGCGCGCTGGTCGAGTCTTTCGGGTCGTGCCCGCAAATCTCGCGCAGCAGAATAGCGCTGTCCTTGACTGTCCGGGTTATCACGCCGGCCTGATCGAGCGAGGAGGCGAAGGCGACCATGCCCCAGCGGGAGCAGCGCCCATAGGTTGGCTTGACGCCGACGGTGCCGGTAAGCGCGGCGGGCTGACGGATCGATCCGCCGGTGTCCGATGCGGTGGCGCCGAGGCACAGACGCGCCGCGACGGCCGTGGCCGAGCCGCCGGACGAGCCACCGGGCACCAGCTTCTTGCGCTTGCCCTTGGCGCGCCAGGGATTGACGCATGGTCCGCGCGCGCTGGTCTCGTTGGATGATCCCATCGCGAACTCGTCCATGTTGAGCTTGCCGAGCATGACCGCGCCGGCGTCCCAGAGCTTTTGCGTGACAGTGGATTCGTAGGCCGGCTCGAAGCCATCGAGAATTTTGGAGCAGGCCGTCGAGTGAACGTCGCGCGTACAGAACAAGTCCTTTATGCCGAGGGGCAGGCCTTCCAGCGGGCCGCCCTCGCCGCGTGCGATCCGCGCGTCCGACTCCGCAGCCATGGCGAGCGCTTTTTCCAGCGTGACCTCGATAAACGCGTTGAGTTGCTCATTGCTGGCCGCGATGCTCTCCAGGTGCGCGCGCGTCAGGTCGACCGAACTCAGCGTTTTGGCCTGAAGCGCGTCGCGCGCCTCGCTCAGGCTCAGGTCGATGGGGCCGCTCGTCTTTGATTTGGGCATGCCTACTCCACGACCTTGGGTACGACAAAAAAGCCGTCTTCTGTCAGCGGCGCATTGCGCAGAACATCATCCTGGCAACCGCCCGCAGTGACCTCATCTGCGCGCCAAGGCAAGCTCAGATCGCCGATCCTGGTGAGCGGCGCGACCGATTCCGTATCCACCTCGCCGAGTTGGTCCACCCAGTCGAGGATCGCGGTGAGTTCGCGCTCCAGGTTTGCGGCTTCCGATTTGCCAATCTTTATGCGCGCCAAGCGGGCGATATGGCGCACCGTGGCCTCATCGATCTGCATTGGCTATCTAATCCGATTTGTGAAAATAGCGCGTCGCGCCCGCGTTGCGGGACATTCCCACTGTCTTAGCGCCCCAAAAGCCAAAGCGCAACTCGGGCCGGTTTCACCCGTCGAATGATCGCGAAAACGTTCGAAGACCGAAACCGTTTGAAGACCGTGACCGCCCGGGTCTGGCTCCGGTTGTAAAGGGGCCGCCGTGACAGCGACCCCTTCCCCCGGTACACCCCGCTCGGAGTTGGTGGGATACAACTCTGACCAAGGTGGCCGCTGTGCATGTTCCGGCTGAGATCGAGACCTGCCGGCTAAAACGTTAATCCCGACACCTCGCCCGATGGACGCACCCGCAGCCGAACTGCGACCGCGCAACACTAGCGGCAATTCCTTGTTTATGACGGATCGCGCAAAAAGGGAAGGCCGAAATTATTACAATTCATGCGTGTAAAGCTCGCACAAATGGGTTAGCTCAGCAATCGTGTTATCCGCGCCACAGTTGCGACGTGCCGGATCGCCCCCGACGGCCGCCCCTGCCCGCCGTTCACCTCACAGCGGCACATCACCGCCAATCTCGGGAACGACCACATTCTGCCCAGTCATTTCGGCCTCGAACTTCGACGCATCCGGGTCGATGATCGGGAAGGTGCCATAGTGGATCGGCACGATGGTCTTGAAGTCGAAATAGCGCTTGCAGGCCATCGCCGCGGTCTTCGCGCCCATTGTGAAGCGGTCGCCAATCGGCACCAGCCCAACCGTGGGCGCGAACACC
>CAZNGB010000111.1:0-6751 GCA_964572465.1 uncultured Hyphomicrobiaceae bacterium | reverse complement strand
ACGATGCCGGATGGCCGGTATGCCCACTCCTCAAGGTAATGATCGAGCATATTCTTGAGCGCGGGCGGGATGCCGTGGTTGTACTCGCCCGAAACAATGATGAAGCCGTCCGCTTCCCGGATGACGCCCGCGATACGGTCCATGAAGGCGGGCGCTTCGCCAGAGCCAAACTCCTTGTACATGCGATCGAGCAGCGGGAACGGCTCCTCCATCGCGTCCACCAGTTCGACCGTGTGCCCACGTTCCTCGAACTGGCGCTTGACGAAGCGCGCGGCTCTGATCCCCTGCCTGTGGTGGCGCACCGAGCCATAGAACATCGCGAAGTTGAGCGGCATTGCATCCTCCTTTTCAGTTGCCGGTGCCGCGTTACCACGGCAGCTGGCTGCCGTCCGCGTGCCAGAAGGTGCCGGTCTGATCCATGCCAAGTGCGTCAAGCCGCTGGATCAGCCCGCGCGCCGACTCGTCCGGGCCGATGTGTCCGCGTCCGCCGGTCATCTCGGTCTGCACAAAGCCGGGGTGCAGCAGGAACACGGCGACCCCGAGGGATTTCAAGTCATGCGCAAGGTTGACGCCGGCCATGTTTACCGCCGTTTTCGACATCCGGTAGCCGTAATTGCCGCCCGAGGAGTTGTCCGCCAGCGAGCCAACGCGGCTGGACAGAATGCCGATCTTGCCGCCGGATTTCATGAAGGGTGCAAAGGCGCGCGCCACGCGCAACGGCCCGAGCGTGTTGACCTCGAACTGTTCGCGTAGCGTCTCCCAGTCGAGCGTGTCGAGATTGTCGCCCTTGAGGATGCCGGAGACGTGCACGAGCACATCAACCGGGCCGCCCGCCTTTACGGCCGCGGTGAACCGCTCCACCGAGCCGTCATCTGTCACCTCGACATTCTCATGGATCTCGGCGCCGGTTTCGCGCAGCTCCTCGCCGGCTGTGCGGCAGGCGGCTATCACATCTTCGCCGCGCGCCTTGAGCTGGCGGGTCAGTTCCAGCCCGATTCCCCGGTTTGCGCCCACGACAACGTATCGCGCCATTGTTTCTCTCCTTGCGTTCTGGATGCCGCCATTGCGCATCAAAAAAATTCCGCGCGACTCTACCGTGTTGCGTTGCAGCGTGAAAGCTTTGGCCGGGGCGATGACGCAGGCGTGACCGGCTGCACATGTGGAAAAGCCCGCGCGATGCGAGCGCCCAGCTCCGGCATGTTATCCTTGCACCGATTCGGCAAAGGCAAACGGGGAGCAGGCATATGGCAGTGGCCGAGAAGGCGCCCGAGGCGACAGGTCCGTCCGCGAAAGGCTCGACTAAAGACTGGGTGAATTATGAGGTCGATCTGTGGTGGACCGACCTGAACGCGACCGAGATCGGCGTCTATCAGCATTCGCGTCACAAAGCGAAATCGCGCCAGTTCACCACCGACAGCGATATCTTCGGCGAGGTGAAGGAGGATGGCGCGCGTACCCACCTTTTAACCTACCGCGAGGGCGCCTGGGACGATAGCGATGACATGGCGAAACGCCTTGTCATCAAGCTATTCACCGAAAGCATGACCTGGCGCGCGACCATGGACCTGATGATCGGACGCAGCCTTCAGCTCTCTTTCGGCGCGGGCGGCTTCCCGGTCATGGCGTTCTCGGTGAATGTGTCGGGCCACAACCAGATCATTCACGTTGAGCGCACAGCGCGCAAATGGCCAGGTTTCCCCGAAAAATTCTCGTTCTTCATTCTGAAGGACGGTGAACCCTTCCTCTACAAGCTGCGCCGCAAGGTCATCAGCATCGGGCCTGATTACGTCCTCTATGACCATAATAACGAGAAAATCGGCGTGCTCGACGGCAAGCTGGTCACGCTTGGGGGGCATTGGGACGTGAGGCTGCGCGCCGATCACGACGACCGCATCCTCAACTGCGTACTGCAGCTGTTCTGCGCGATGCTGCGCTTTAACAAGGCGTGCCGCGCACATGTTGAGGACCTTGTCCAGCGCATGGAGAAAAGCGAACTCCGGCCGCAACTCGCGCATCATGAGGTCGATCTGTATCTCAACCCGCGGCGCGTACGCTGAGTTTTACCCAGTAACACGCACATCCGCGCCTGGCCCGGCGGCGGCAAGCAGCTTGCGCAATTCAATCTCGCGCAGGGCAATGCATCCTTCGGTGGGCGCAAAATCTGGCGCGGCCAGATGCATGAAGATCGCGCTGCCGTGCCCGCGCGCGCGCCCGGCGTCGTTGTAGCCGAGCACGACGACCAGATCGTAGAGATGGTCGGCGCGCCAGAGAAGCTCATGGCTGGCGGGGTAAGGCAGGCGTACCTGCCGGTTGTAGTTGCGGTCGCGCGGGTCGTCGCACCAGCCGTCGTTCGGGCAGATCGGCGAGACGGGCAGCCGCGTCATCGGACGGGCTACGCGGTCAGCGCGGTAAAGCACTTCGCGCATTGGCCAGAGCCCGATCGGGGTTGCGCCATCACCCTCGAACTTGCGAGCGCGGCGTCCCCCTCGCCCCAGTGCGCAGGGCAGGCATAGAGGCCCGAGTGCAGCGAAACCGCGCGGCGCGGCCAGAGATCGAGCGTGGATATTCACGCGGATTTGCATTTTCGCGATCGACCTTTCATCCCAGCAAGCTGCTGCGCGTATTGCTTTGCGTTATGCCAAAGCCTAAATCGTAGGGCGATACATTCGAAGCGATTTCAGGAGAGCGCAGGATGAGCACGGCGCGGCATATTCTGGTTGTGGATGATGATGAAGACCTTCGAGACTCGCTCGCCGAACAACTTGCCCTGCACGAAGAGTTTGAAACCGAGATCGCCGGCGACGCGCGCGAGGCCATCGCCAAACTAAAGAATCAGCGTGTCGATCTCGTGCTGCTGGATATCGGCCTGCCGGATATGGATGGGCGCGAAGCGTGTAAGCTGATGCGCAAGAACGGTTTCAAGGGGCCGATCATCATGCTCACCGCGCAGGATACCGACTCCGACATGATCCTGGGGCTGGAGTCCGGTGCGAATGATTACGTCACCAAGCCGTTTCGCATCGCTGTGCTGCTCGCGCGCATTCGCGCCCAGCTTCGCCAGCATGAGCAGAGCGAGGACGCGGTTTTCACCATCGGGCCTTACACCTTCAAGCCGGCGAGCAAGGTGCTGCTTGACCAGGACGGCCGCAAAATCCGGCTCACGGAAAAAGAGACGTCAATTCTGAAATATCTCTACCGGTCGGGTGAAAGCGTCATAACGCGCGATGTCCTGCTTCACGAGGTCTGGGGCTATAATGCGGGCGTGACGACCCACACGCTGGAAACGCATATCTATCGGCTGCGCCAGAAGATCGAACAGGACCCTTCGAATGCAGAACTGCTCGTCACTGAGTCTGGCGGCTACAAACTTATACCCTGACAGGCCGACCCGCGGCTTGCCTCGATAACGCGACTCACATCATCTTGAAGATAGATGGGGGTCTGCAATGAAACACGAGGCACTAGATTTTCTGGCGGGAGTCCAGTTGTTTAACGGGTTGTCCGTTGAGCAACTGAAGAGCATCGCGGAATGTACAGACATCGTTTGGTTCGACAGCGGCGCGGCTATGACGCAGGCTGGTGAGCCTGGCGCATCCGCCTTCCTTGTTGTCGAAGGCGTGGTGACGGTCGTGGATGCGGCTGCGCCGTCGGGCTTTGACGAACCCATGGGACCGGGGACGCTCGTTGGCGAACTGGCGATGCTGACGGAGGTCTGCTACTCGGCCACCGTGGTCGCGGCCGAGCCGGTTCGGGCGCTGGCCATCACGCGCGAGGCGCTCCATCAGGTTATGGAAGCCGATCCGTCAATTGCCGAGCACTGCTCCGGCAAGCTGGTGCGGCGGCTGTCCGGGCTGGCGGACGATCTGCGCGCTGTCGATGACCGATTCGAAAGCCTGCAGACGTCGTTAGAGCGCTCCGCCGAAGCGGCCTGAATCAGCCCAGATCAAGATCGAGGATTACGGGGACGTGGTCAGATGGCTTCTCCCAGCCACGGGCATCCTTTATCACCTCGACGCTCTTGATGCGCGGCGCTAGCTCCTGCGTCGTCCAGATGTGATCGAGGCGGCGGCCGCGGTCAGAGGCGCGCCAGTCTTTCGCGCGGTAGCTCCACCAGGTGTATAGCCGTTCCTCCGGCGGGACGATCTGGCGCACGGCGTCCACCCAGCGCCGGGTCGCCTGCACCGCGCTCAGGTGACCCACCTCGACCGGCGTGTGGCTCACGACCTTGAGCATCTGCTTGTGCGACCAGACATCGGTCTCCAGCGGCGCGACGTTGAGATCGCCGGTAAGGATCATCGGGCCATTTTCGGCCAGTTCCGGTCGTTCCAGCCACCTGCGCATCGCTTGCAGATAGTCGAGCTTCTGGCGGAATTTCGGGTTGGCGTCCGCATCCGGGATGTCGCCGCCGGCCGGCACATAGAAGTTCTGGATAACCGGCTGCAGACCGGGCGTCTCAAGCCGCACACCGATGTGCCGGGTGTGGCCGCTGGCATCGAGATCTTCGGCGAATAACCTCGCGATTGGCACGCGGGACAGTACGGCGACGCCGTTATAGCCCTTCTCCCCACGGACTTCTACATGCGGTAGTCCAAGTTCGGCCAGTTCCGCGCGCGGAAATAGCTCATCCGTGCACTTGGTCTCCTGCAGACAAACCACGTCCGGCCGGTATTCGGCGACGAAGCGCTGCACGAGCGGCAGCCGCAAGCGCACCGAGTTGATGTTCCATGTCGCGATCCGCAGGTTCATGAGCGCGAGTTAAAAGCGTAGCCGGGGGCGCGTCCAGAGCCGCGGGCGCATACGCACAAAAAAAGGGCGCCCAACCCCGGCGATGGTTGGGCGCCAATGTGCGTTACTACGCGGTGCGCCGGGAGGGATGCCGGCGCGGGAACGGATAAGCCGTCGGCTAGACGGGGGGGCACTACCGATGGTGATTGGCTTATCCGATCGACAAAAAAACAATAGCACGAAGTTTTCTGTATTGGGAAGGGCAAAATGCAAAAAAATCTGCTTGACAGGGTGCGAACGCATCACAGCGTTGTGAGCATGCTTGTGTGCGGCGCGCCCCGCCCGATTGCCAAGGCTTGCGCCCGCCGATACGCTGCGCCTGTATTGAAGTTTGCCCGGCGAGCAGCATGAAACAGGACGAAGCTCTCGACATTTTGAAAACCGGCGCCTCTGTGTTCCTGACCGGTGAGCCGGGCAGCGGCAAGACCCATACGGTCAACGCTTATGTTGATTATCTGCGCACGCGCAACCTTGAGCCGGCGATCACCGCCTCCACCGGTATCGCGGCGACGCATATCCACGGCCGCACTATCCATTCCTGGGCTGGAACCGGCGTCCGTTTTCCGCTGTCGCGCGCGCAGATCGAGCGGATTGCCGAGAACCGCTACACCGCCAAGCGCATCCGCGGCGCGCCGGTGCTCATCATCGACGAAATCTCGATGCTGGCGCCTGAGGTGCTGGACGCTGTTGATATGGTCTGCCGCCATGTGCGCAGTTCGCCAGCGCCGTTTGGAGGGCTGCAGGTCGTGCTGGTCGGCGACTTCTTCCAGATCCCCCCGGTCAAGCGCCGCGATGCGCCCGCGCCGGGCGGGCTGGACCTCGACACGCCAGATGACGGCCCGCAGTTCGCGCACGGCTCGCAAGCGTGGCGCGATCTCGATCCGACGGTTTGCTATCTCACCGAGCAATACCGCCAGAGCGATCAGGGCTTTCTCGACCTGCTGAGCGCCATCCGGGCTGATGATGTCGGCCCAGCCGAGCGCAAGGCGCTGGCCGCGCGGCGCGCCGAGCCGGACGACCTGCCGCGCAATCTCACCCGGCTTTACACCCACAACCGCGACGTGGACCGGATCAACCTGGCGCGGCTAGAGGAGGTGCCCGGCGAAATCCGCCGTTTCGATATGGCGACGCGCGGCCCCGCCCCGCTGATCGATGCGCTCAAGCGCGGCTGCCTCACCGGCGAGGCGCTGGGCTTGAAAGAAGGCGCTGCGGTGATGTTCATCAAGAACGACCCCGGCGGACGCTACGTCAACGGCACACTCGGAATTGTCACGGGCTTTGATGGCGACAAGGGCTGGCCGGTCGTGCGCACGCGCGAGGGCCGGAAGGTCGTGGCTGAGCCTGTGGACTGGCAGATGGAAGAAGACGGCAAGTCTGCGGCGAAGATCACACAGGTGCCGTTGCGGCTTGCCTGGGCGATAACCGTGCACAAGAGCCAGGGCATGTCGCTGGATGCCGCCGCGGTTGACCTGTCCCACGCCTTCGACTACGGGCAGGGCTATGTGGCGCTGTCGCGCGTGCGCTCGCTGGAGGGGCTGCATCTGGCGGGCTGGAATGAACGGGCTCTGCGGGTTCATCCGGAGGCGTTGGCCAAGGATGAGGAGTTCCGCAGCGAATCGGAGACGGCGCTCGCCACACATCGCAAACTGGAGCGCGTCGAGGTTCGGCGCCTGCATGATGAATTCGTTCGCGAGGCCGGCGGCGAGATGCGCGCGCCCGCTGCGCCGCGCCTGGGCAAGAGCTTCACCGACATGCGCAAGACCCACGCCAAGGCCTATCAGCCATGGAGCCGCGATGAGGAAGACCGGCTGCGCGCGTATTTCGAGAACGGCACGTCGATCAGCCAGATCTCCGAGACACTTGGGCGCAAGCCGGGCGCGATCCGCTCGCGGATGCGCAAATTGGGCCTGATCCGATGACAGGCAATTCCTGGCACGCAGTGCATCCGGATTGCCCTCATTGGTAA
>CAZNGB010000110.1:0-6812 GCA_964572465.1 uncultured Hyphomicrobiaceae bacterium | reverse complement strand
GCCGGGAAAGGTCGGGCAGCGGCTCCTCGGCCCCCGCGAGCAGACCGTGGAGGCGTTCCAGCTTCCGTTTGCTGTTGTTCAGCTCTTCGAGGTTCGCAATCGTCGGGTCGGCATCCTCGGCCCAAGCCTTCAGCGTTTTCACGCCCTCGGCGACAACCTTGTGCGGCTCGGGCATACGTGCCGGCGCCATCTGCTGAGGCTCGGGCCAATAGGTGCGGTAATCCTTGGCCAGGTCGTAGAAGGCGCTCAGCTCGTCATGGACGCTCTCGGGGAACAGCGCCTCGGCGCTGCGGGAGAACGTCTCAAGTTGCACGGCGCCAGTGCGCGCCAGCGCGTCTAGGACCGAGGCCAGTTCCTCGCGCGTTGTCACCAATTCGAACCATGTGGCCGGGACGGGACGCAGCGTCATGCCGCGCTCCTTTCTCGTCCGTCCTGGAAGAGTTGGCGGCGGATCAGTCCGCCGCGGAAGCGCTCGAAATCGTGCCAGGCGAGGGCCAGATAGGCGAAAATCGCTGCAGGCGTCTGGGCGTGACGGCGAAACAGCCGGGTCAGTTCGGCTTCGATGGTCTTGTCGGTAGCGCGATAGGCGGGCGGCGGGACGGGCACATCGGTCGCCTCAAAGCCGGGGAACAGGGCCACGCCGATGGCCTCCAGCGCGTCGACCTGCGCGCGCGTCGGTTTGGGCCACGCAGCGCGCCACTGCGCCAGCCAGTCGCCGCCGGCGTTTTCTTCGCTTGCGCCAGCAGCCTCGCGAAGCGTGTCGGCTAGGTGATCGTCGCGCTCCGCCCAGTCGGGCGCGGACCAGCCGCGCTCTACATGCTCGATACTCGGCAGTTCGGGCAGTTCGGCCCAAAGGCGCGCTGCGTCTTGCCACGTGCTCGGCAGCCAGTCGCTCACCTCCTCGACCGTGTCGCGCCAGGCCGCGCGCAGCACGCGCTCCTGCTGGTGGTGGTCGATGTCCGGGGTGAGCGGCGCGACCCACTGCGCCAAGCTGGTGGCGCGGGCCGTCTCCAGGAACTGGCCTGGCGAGCGCACGGCGCCCAGCCGCTGCCAGTCCGAATCCTCCAGCCGGTCGCCGTAGCGGGCCTGCGCCCGCGCTTGTGCGTAGGCGAGGCTATGCAGCGCCGTCATTCGACCCCCCGCTCAGGCGGGTCGCCAAACGCGCGACGGCCGTATCAATCAGGTCATCGTCAGGATGTTCGATAAGGTCGTGATTGCTGCTTCGATCCATCAGGATTTTATCCGCAGCGGCCAGCGTATCGGCGGAGTAGTCGCGATGGGCGCGGGTGATGCGCGCGTCGGCGCGGTCCTCAATCTCCTGTGCTTTCCCGCGCGCCTCCTCCACGATGCATTTGGCTTCCTCGCGCGCCTCTTCGATCTGCTTACGGGCGCGGCGCTCAGCCTCCAGCACCCGGTCCATCGCCTGGGAGACGCGGTCTTTATGAGTTATTTCCAATGCTTCGGCCATGCGGGGCTATCGAAGAATAAAGTCTATGGAAAACCCGCCCCGATCATGGGGCGGGTCTGGCGCAATACTCAGAACGACATGATGCGCGTGTTATCCTCCAGCAGCCGTGCCGCCATCGCGGGCGGCTTCGCCGTACCCACGCCGTCAATCAGCGCGTCCTGGCCAACGCCTTTATTCGGCAGGTAGATCGCACACACCTCTACCGTCCCGCCTTCGGCCATGATTTTCTGCATCAGACCTTGCGGGCTCATGTCGCGCGGCGCTTGCGGGGCGGTGGCGCTCTCGGGCGCATCTTTCAGCGCCAGATCGCCGCCCGGGCCGCACAGCAAGATGTAGACAGACGCGCCCTGCTGCAGCGCCTGCATGCTGAGCACCATGCTCATCAGCTGGGTCTGCGGTTGCGACGTCCCGACGATGGTGACGAGTTTCTTGTCCTGCGACATCGCCTGCCCGGCGAAAGCTGTAGCAAACACCATCACGAGTGTTGCGAGCAGTTTTTTCATGTCAAACGTCCTTTTCCAATCTCGAGTTCCGATCAGATGACGCCGCCGAAGATGGCAACGCCGCTTAGCGCCATCACGCCGCCGATGGTGCGCGCGATGGTCTGTCCTGTCTGCCGGCCTGCTGCGCCCAGCGCAAAACCCGCGAAAATGCCTCCGATGTGCAGAAGCGCCGTCGCGAGCGCGAAGCCCAGACCGTAGCTTAGCCCAGACGCCGTGGCAGGCATCTCCACGCCGTGTGCATGGCCATGGAACACTGCGAAGACGGCTACGAGCGACGCAGCGAGCAGGCTGGGCGTCGTCTTGCCGAGCGCGACCAGCGCGCCGATGACCACAACAGACAATGCGATCCCGGCTTCGACAAATGGTAGCGCGAAGCCGCCAAGCGCCAATGCGCCGCCTGCGGCCATGGCCGCAATGAAAGCCAGCGGCAAGCCCCACAGCGCCGGACCGCCGAGCAGATAGGCCAGCAGCCCGACCGCGACCATCGCCAGCACATGATCCAGCCCCCCAAGCGGGTGCATCAACCCATAGGTGAAGCCAGAGACCTCGCCCCCGACGGTATGTGCGGCCGCTGGCAAGGCTACGAGGCAGAGTGCAAACGCCAAGAAAAGACTACGAAGTGGCATCGGTGATCCTTTCGCTTTTCAAGGATTTCCATTAGCTTGCAAAGCTGGCTTGCGATACATCGCTTGATCATCTCCCCCAGCGGCTGCCCGCGGGCGTCGGTCAGCCCTTCGCATGGACCAGTCAAGACTTGCGCAGCCAGACTGGCTCCCGCGTCCAGACACGGAGAGTGAACGCAGTGACTCCGCGAGTACCGACTGTCGATTGTCCGCCTCTTGCCGTTCAACTTGCGGACACGCCGCTTTGGTCCACGCTCGTGGACCAGGAACGTGAACAGCTTCTGCTCGGGGCGCGACTCGTCTCGGCTGCAAAGGGCGAAGTGCTCATCGCCGAGCATACAATGGCTGAAGCGCTTTTCGTGGTCATGGGAGGTTCGATGCGCCAGACACGCATCAACGCGCGCGGACACCGGATTATCGCCGGCTTCCTGTTCCGCGGCGATATGGTCGGCGCATGCATCGCAGACTGCTACCCGTTCTCGGTCGAGGCGCTGGAGGATGCGGTGCTCTGCCGGTTCGACCGGCGATTGATCCTGCAGATGAATAGGGAGAACCAGGGGATCGAATGGCGCATGATCACGGCAGCGTCCAACGAGTTTCTCCAGTGTCAGGTCCATCTCGACATCGTTCTGGGCGGCTCCGTGGAAGCCAAGCTTGCGCGGTTCCTGCTGCATATCGGCGGACGTATTGGCGAGCCTGTGGCCGCGGGCACACAGATCAAGCTGCCGATGAGCCGTGAAGATATCGCCCATTATCTTGGTCATAGCCTCGAAACTGTGAGTCGCGCGTTCACGAAACTGCGCGAACATGGCGCGATCGCCACGCCGCAGCGCACGCAACTGGTCATCACCAACGATGTACGCCTTGCCGAAATCGCCAAGACCGACGGTTAGCTGCTTCGCGCCTCACGGCTTCTCGACTTGCGAGCCGGTCGCCGGGTCGATCGCCAGATAGGGCAGCCCCGCCTTCTTCCAAGCGCCGAAGCCGCCTTCCATGTGCGCTAGGCGTGTCAGGCCGGCGGCCGCCGCCTTTTCCGCGACCTTGCGTGAGCGCACGCCCGAGCCGCAGTGAAAAACGATCCGCTTGCTGTCCTGCGTCGGCAGCTTTGCGGCGTCGAAATTGGACATTGGAAACAGCATTGCGCCTTGAATGTGCTCGAAGGCGTATTCATTCGGCGTGCGGACATCGATGACGACGATCTCGTTACGGTCGAACAATTCCTGGACCTCCTCAGGCGCATAAAGGTCCAGCGTCACACCGCTCAGATCTTCTGTCGTTGCCATCACTTCTCTCCTGTCTTCCGAGTTTTTGGGTTAACGCACCCGGATTTGGGCGCGCTTGTTGCCGTTCGGGTCCGTCACATGAACTGCGCAGGCGATGCAAGGGTCGAAGCTGTGAACGGTGCGCTGGATTTCAAGCGGTTTATCAGGGTCATGCAGCGTGTGCGCGTCCATGAGCGCGGCCTCGTAGGGGCCAATGCCGCCTTCGGCGTCGCGTGGACCGGCGTTCCAGGTGCTCGGTACAACGGCCTGATAGTTGTCGATCACGCCGTCCTTGATAACGATCCAGTGGGCGAGCGCGCCGCGCGGCGCTTCCATGAAGCCGACGCCGCGAGCGACCGACGGCCATGTGGAGGGGTCCCACTTCGCGGTGTTGTGCACGCGCTGATCGCCATCCTTGATGTTAGCGATCAGGTTATCGAGCCATAGCTCCATCTGGTCTGCGAACAGCTTGGACTCGATGGTGCGCGCCGCGGTGCGGCCCATGGTGGAGAAGATCGCCTCCAGCGGCAGATCAAGCTGTCGCAGCGCGCTGTCGGCGAGCGCTTTCGTCGGCTCGTGACCCGTGGCATGGAGCATGGCCAATCGAGCGAGCGGGCCGACCTCCATGGGCTTGCCTCGCCAGCGAGGGGACTTTAGCCAGGAATAGCTCTCCTCGACATTGAGCTGCTTGTATGGCGGCGGTGGGCCAGTGTAGCTCAGTGTCGTCTCGCCGTCATAGGGGTGGAGGCCGACATTCTTGCCGCCATCGTAGTCGTACCAGGCACGCGAAACGAATTCCTGCACCTGCTCTGGGTCGTTGAGGTCGACAGGCTCGATCGTGCTCAGGTCGCGATTGACGATTGCGCCGGAGGGTATGAACCAGCTCGACGGGTCGTCCATGCCCTGTTCTGGGAAGTCGCCGACAGTCAGGAAATTGCCGACGCCTTCACCGCGGCGGAACCAGTCCTTGTAGAACCCGGCGATTGCCAGCGTGTCGGGCAGATAGACCTGCTCGATGAAGGTTTGCATGCTTTGGATGATACGCCGCACTTCATCCAGCGTGACGATATTAACGCCGGTTGATGCTGCCCCCGCGCTCGCCGGGCCGGCGCTTATGGGGCTTGGCGCGCCGCCAACGAGGAAGTTCGGATGCGGGTTCTTGCCGCCGAAGATTGCGTGGAGGCGCACAACGTCGCGCTGCCAGTCAAGCGCCTCCAGATAATGCGCGAGCGCCATCAGGTTGGCTTCTGGCGGCAGCTTGTATTCCGGGTGGCCCCAGAAGCCGTTGGCGAAGATGCCGAGCTGGCCGCTCTCGACGAACTCTCGCACCTTCTTCTGGACCTGACGGAAATAGCCGGGGCTGGAATTCGCGTGACTGGAGATCGACTGTTGCAGCTCGGAGGTGGCCTTGGGGTCCGCCTTGAGCGCGGAGACGACATCTACCCAGTCTAGCGCGTGGAGGTGATAAAAATGCATGACGTGGTCATGCACATGCTGCGCCGCGATCATCAGGTTACGGATGAGCTGCGCGTTCGGCGGGATCGTGTAGTCAAGCGCATCCTCCACCGCGCGCACCGAGGCGACGCCGTGCACCAGTGTGCACACCCCGCAGATGCGCTGGGCAAAGGCCCAGGCCTCGCGCGGGTCACGGCCCTTCAGGATGATCTCGATGCCGCGCACCATGGTGCCCGAGCTGTAGGCCTGGGTGATCGCGCCCGCGCTGTCGGTTTCCGCCTCGATGCGCAGGTGTCCCTCGATGCGGGTGATCGGATCGACGACGACGCGCTCTGCCATAGGTCAAACCTCCTCAGGACACCATGTTGTCCGCGACAAGCTCCATCAGGCTTTGCGGCGACTTGTCCCAGTTCGTCGCCTTCGCGCCGCGCTCAAAGGTCATGCGGCATTGGCCGCAGCTCGTGATGAAGTTCTCTGCGCCGGTCGCTTCGACCTGCCGGCGCTTGAGTTCAAAAACACGCTCGCGCAGCGGGGCCGCGCGCTCGTTGGCCAGAACGCCGCCGCCGCCTCCGCAGCAGTAGCCGAAGGAGCCGTGATCCTCCATCTCACGCAAATCATAGCCCAGCGCGGCGAGGATGCGGCGCGGGGCTTGCTCCAGCCCGCCGCGGCGGATGATCTGGCAGGGGTCGTGGAAGGTCGCTGTCTCGCCGACTTTCTGGACCTTGATGCGCCCCTTGGCGATCAGCTCATCCAGAAACTCGACCATGTGCAGCACGCGCACCGGCGGCTGTTGGCCATACCAGTCGGCCGCCTCCCAACGCGCTGCGCTGTAGGCATGACCGCACTCGGGCAGCAACAGCGTGTGCGCGCCGATCTCTTGCGCCTTGTCGATGATGCGCATGGTCAGCTCGCGCTGCAGGCGCATGTTGCCCGACAGGAAGCCGAAATTGGTCGCCTCGAACGCATCGGATGAGAAGGTCCAGTCCGCGCCGATGGAATCGAGAATCTTGACCGTGTCGGCCAGCGATTTCTGGTGCGCTTCCAGTTCGCCCGGCGCGGTGGTGACGAGAATGCCGGCCTTTTCCTTGTCGACGGGGATCGATATGCTGAACTTCTCCTCGATCTGCTTGATCGTGTTGATGAAATCTTCCTTGGTGCCAAACGGGCTATGCCGGTTCTCGGCGTTGCGGGTGATATGCGCGAGCCGGTCGGGCAGCAAGCCGGCCTCATACATGCCGTGGCGGGCTTCCTTCACCAACTCGGCGATGTCGATGCCCATCGGGCAGATCAGCGTGCAGCGCCCGCACAGCGTGCAGCTGTCGTATATCAGCTCTTCCCACTCCTCCAGCTGATGGATGTCGACGTCCTTCACTAGGCCGAACATCCGGTAGATCGGCGCGAACGCGCTCATCTCCCGGTCGTAGGCCTGCTGGAAGGGCTTGAGCTTGTGGATCGGCGTATACTTCGGGTCGCCAGTCGTGACGTAGAAATGGCACGCCTC
>CAZNGB010000109.1:0-6847 GCA_964572465.1 uncultured Hyphomicrobiaceae bacterium | reverse complement strand
ATCAAGCCATGGAAGCTGTAATAGTCTTCCGTCATGTCACGTCGCTCCTGCTGGCAAGCCAGTTCCATGACTCTCTGATGCTCCGGCCTCAGGCTGTTCCAGACCTGCATGTTCACCCCGATAGCCTGCATCGCCATCGGTGAGTGTACGCCTGGCCAGTAATAAAAGCGCGCGTATTTGTGGAATTCCTTTTCGCGGTCCGCCCAGGGGCCGACGAACTCCGCCGCGTCCAGTTCGCCGTTTCGAAAGGCTTCGGTGATCTTGCCGCCCGGCATGCTGACCGAGCGTCCGCCGACCCTGTCGATAATTGGCCCATAAATGCCCGGCACGCGATAACGCAGCCCTTGGAAGTCGGCCATCGAGTTGATTTCGCGCTTGAACCAACCGCCCATTTGCACGCCGGTGTCGCCCGCGGCGAGCGGCATGATGTTGTAGCGCGCGGACAACTCGCGCCATAGTTCCTGACCGCCGAGATATTCCATCCAGGCTTCATGCTCGGTCACCGTCATGCCGTAGGGCAGCGAGCCGAAGAAGGCATAGCCCGGCGACTTGCGCTTGTACCAGTACTGTTCCGAGCCGTAATACATGTCGACGTCGCCACGCGACGCGGCATCGAAGCTGTCGAACGCATCGACGATCTCGCCCGGCCAGAAAATCTTGATGTCGACCTGCCCCTCGGTCGCCAGACGAATGCGTTCGACCAGGCGGCGCAGGCTTGTCGAATAGCCGCGCGCACTGGCGTTGTAGGTCGACGCCAGCCGGAACTGCTGACGACCCTGCGAAATCGCCGGGCGCGGAAAAGTTGCTGCTGCTGCCGATGTCGCTGCTACGCCCCCGATAAACGCTCTACGCTTCATAACCATCCCTCAAACTGTTGTACGTCGCTGACGCGCCCTGGCCGCGTCCCGCATCATTCCGGCTGAACGTCTATGATCTGTGGTTCCGCGCCGATTGAACTGCGCGTCTCGCCGGGCAGTTCACGAGAGCCTTGGCGCAGAAGCTGCTGGCCGCTCCCGTCCTGACCTGGAGACAGATCGCGGTCGATGCCCAGCGCCTCGGAGCGGTCGTAGTCGAACGGCAGGCGCCGCGCGAGCAGGAAAGCGTCCTCCGCCACCTTGGTCCAGCGCAGAAGCTGGTAGCGCGCGCTGACGAAGTTCTGGAAAATCCGCTGCGCGTGATCGCTGCTATCGGCAAGCCGCATGGCCACAGCGCTCGACGCCTTGCCCATTTCGTTGAGCAGGTCGTCCGGGAAGCCAAGGATCTCTGTGTTGCCAGCGCGCACGAGTTGGTTGACGGCCGCAGCATTGCGCGCGTTGAACTCGGCCAGCATCCGCACCGCCTCGGTCCGGCACGCCATCTTGATCAGCTCTTTTTCGCCCTCGGATAGCCCGATCCACAGGTCGAGGTTCATGCCGACGCTGATCTGCGTGCCCGGCTCGTGGAAACCGGGATGATAGTAGTAACGCGCCGCTCGGTGCAGCCCGAGCGCCATGTCGTTCCACGGCCCGACCCATTCGGCCGCGTCAATCTCGCCGGAGCTAAGCGCCTCGACCACCCGGCCGCCTGGGATGACCACTGGCTCAGCGCCGAATGACTGATAGACCTCGGCGGCCAAGCCGGTGATGCGAATGCGCAGGCCGCGCAGGTCCGCCTCACTCTGGATGCGCCTACGGAACCAGCCGCCCATCTGGACGCCGGTGTTGCCAGCGGCCAGCGGCTTGATGTTGTAGGGCGCGGAAAGTTCGTCCCATAGCTCTTGGCCGCCATATTTGTTCAGCCAGGTATCCATCTCGATCGGGCTGAGGCCGAACGGCACCCCGGCGAAGAAGTTGAACGCCGGGTCCTTGTCTTCCCAGTAATACTCGATCGCGTGGTACATATCGACCCGGCCATCGGCGACGGCGTCGAACATTTGCGCCACCGGCACGAGATCGTTGGCGGCATAGGGCGTGACGGTCAGCCGCCCATTTGTCGCTTCGGTGATCTTTTTCGCTAATATCTGGGCGCTGGTTCCGTAGCCCGGATAGTTCAGCGGCCACGCCAGCGCCATCGTCAGCTCGCGCTTGCCCTGCGCGATCGCCGGGGCTGCAACTGCGGATGCCCCGACAGCGGCTCCAGCCTTCAGAAAAGTTCGCCGTTTCATTTACTCTACTCCCGCCTAAAACGCACCACCGCGCCGCTTCCGTGCCCTGACGGCGGCCGGGGCGCGGACAAATTACGCCAATTTTGCCAACAATTTGAGCGTTTCACGCGCAGATCGCACCCGCCCCGTTAAGCACGCCCTGCAACGCCCGCACCATTGTTCAGCGCCACGCGTCGCGCCGCACGCGAACACGGTTGACGTAAAAACCTTTTCATTCTCTGCTAGCATGACCAACCGGCGATGTGGCAAAAAAATGAACGTTGAACGCTCAAAAGACGGCGGGATGCGGCTGAAAATCCGCGCCATTGGTTAATCACATGCAAAGCGGAGCGGCCTGATGAATCCGCAGGCATATGGAGGCTCGCGGCAGCGCCTGTTCGCTTATGGCACACTGCGCCGCGAGAGCGGGCATCCCATGAGCCGGGCGCTCGCGCATAATGCGAGGTTGCTGGGACCGGGCGCGATCCGCGGCCGCAAATGCTTCGCCGGACCTTATCCAGCAATCGTGGCGGATGGCGCGGCCGGCTGGGTCTCGGGCGATGTTTTCGAGATCCTCGCTGGGCGGTATTTTTGGCGCGTGCTGGACATCTATGAGGGGTGCCACGAGGCAAATCCGTGCTATGAAAGACGACGTGCTGCCGTTTGGCTCGACCTCGGCGGGCGCGGTGTCTGGATCGACGCGTGGACTTATCTGATGCGCGCGGAAGCGACGCGTGCGCGTTGACCACGCGCTCGCGAGACCCAAAGGCAAGCGCGGTTGAGATCGCACAGCGTTTCATATACCAATAAGAAGTTTTGAGCGCTTATGCTCCCGCCGACGAGCCGCGACCGGCTCCTAGTCGCGGCAAGCAATGCACAAGTTCAGTACAAAGACAGCCCGGATGTCTCTCCAGTCTTTTACATCGTTGTTCGCCAGCGCACTCGACATGCAGAGTCGCTGGTTGGCGTTTCATGCGCGCCTCCTGGAGACCATGACCCCCGCTGATAGCGACAACCCACGGCAGAAAACCCAGATGATGGATACGATCCCGACGACAGGCCATGACCCCGCGGACGCCCTGGAGCGCAAGCATGTATATCGCTTTGGCGCAGGTACGGCCGAAGGCCGCGCGGACAAGCGCAACCTCCTCGGGGGCAAGGGCGCCAACCTTGCGGAGATGGCCTCTCTCGGACTGCCAGTGCCGCCCGGCTTCACCGTGACCACCGAAGTCTGCACCGAGTATTTCGCCAACGACCATAAATTCCCGGCCGAGCTCAGAAAAGAGGTCGAGGACGCGATGGCCTTCATCGGCGAGGCAGTGGGCGCGCGCTTTGGCGATACGCAGAATCCGCTGCTGGTTTCGGTGCGCTCTGGCGCACGTGTCTCGATGCCGGGGATGATGGATACGGTCCTCAACCTTGGCCTTAATGACGAGACAGTAGAGGGCCTTGCGCGCAAGGCGGACGACCGCCGCTTTGCCTTCGATTCCTATCGCCGCTTCATCCAGATGTACTCCGACGTCGTGCTGGGCCTGGATCACCATCTGTTCGAGCAGGCGCTGGAGCAGTACAAGAGCCTGAACGCGATGGAGCTTGACACGGAACTGTCCGCCGAGGATTGGGCGCGGCTCGTCGAACGCTACAAACAGATCGTCCAGGACAAGCTCGGCCGGCCGTTCCCGCAGGACATCCACGAGCAGCTCTGGGGCGCGATCGGCGCGGTCTTCGAAAGCTGGCACACGGCCCGCGCAGTCACCTATCGCCGCCTGCACAACATTCCCGACACCTGGGGCACCGCGGTCAACGTTCAGGCTATGGTGTTCGGCAACACAGGCGACACCAGCGCCACCGGCGTGGCTTTCACGCGCAACCCCTCGACCGGCGAGAATGCGCTTTACGGCGAGTTTCTCGTGAATGCGCAAGGTGAGGACGTCGTAGCCGGCATCCGCACCCCGCAGTACATCAGCGAGGCTGCGCGCGCGGCGTCTGGCGATGAGCGGCCGTCGCTTGAGACCGTGATGCCAAAAGCATTTGCCGAACTCCACGAGATCTGCCTGAAGCTGGAGCGCAACTACCGCGACATGCAGGACATCGAATTCACGATCCAGGAGGGCAAGCTCTGGATGCTGCAGACCCGCAGCGGCAAGCGCACCACCAAGGCCGCCTTGAAGATCGCAGCAGACATGACGGCGGAAGGTCTGATCACCAAGGAAGAGGCGCTGCTGCGCATCGACCCGGAACAGCTCGACCAGCTCCTGCATCCGATGCTCGATCCGAATGCGGAAAAGGACGTGCTGACAACCGGCCTGCCGGCGTCGCCCGGCGCGGCCACCGGCGAGTTGGTGTTCACGCCCGACGAAGCGGAAACGCTGCGCAATCTGGGCAAGCCGGTGATCCTCGCGCGGATCGAGACCAGCCCGGAAGATATCCACGGAATGCATGCAGCCGCGGGCATTCTCACCGCGCGCGGCGGCATGACCTCCCACGCCGCGGTGGTGGCGCGCGGCATGGGCCGGCCTTGCGTCTCCGGCGCGAAAGACCTGTCGATCGACTATGAGGGCCACACCATGACCGCCGCCGGCCGGACGCTGCGCCGCGGCGACGTCATTACCATCGACGGTAGTACCGGTGAGGTCATCGCTGGCGAGGTCCCGACGCTGCAGCCCGAACTCGGCCCAGACTTCCAACAGCTGATGGACCATGCCGACGCGGTGCGGCGCATGAAGGTGCGCGCTAATGCCGAGACGCCGCGAGACGCGCGACAGGCGCGTGAGTTCGGCGCTGAAGGCATTGGACTGTGCCGCACCGAACACATGTTCTTCGAGGGCGAGCGCACCACCGCAATGCGCGAGATGATCGTGGCGGATGACGAGACGGGCCGGCGCGCCGCGCTCGCCAAGATCTTGCCGATGCAGCGACAGGACTTCCTGGAGCTGTTCGAGATCATGGCGGGCCTGCCGCTGACGATCCGCCTGCTCGACCCGCCGCTGCATGAATTCCTCCCGCATGAGGATGCCGACATCCGCGAAACGGCGGAGAAGCTGGGCATCACCGAGGAGAAGCTGCGCACGCGCCTTGCCCAGTTGCGCGAATTCAACCCGATGCTCGGCCATCGCGGCTGCCGGCTCGCGATCAGCTACCCGGAAATTCCGGAGATGCAGGCGCGCGCGATCTTCGAGGCGGCGACCGAGGCCGGCCAGCGCACTGGCGCGCCAGTGGTGCCGGAGGTGATGGTGCCGCTCGTCGGGCTGGCGGACGAATTCAATGACATCAAGGCGCGCATCGACAAGACGGCGGAAGACGTCGCGCGCGAGACCGGGGTGACGCTCGACTATCAGGTTGGCACGATGATCGAAATCCCGCGCGCGGCACTGCGGGCCGGAGCCATCGCGCAGACGGCCGAGTTCTTCTCGTTCGGCACCAACGATCTGACGCAAATGACCTACGGCCTCAGCCGCGATGATTCCGGCAGCTTCCTCGGCGATTACATGTCGCGCGGGATCATGACGAACGACCCATTTGTCACGCTGGATGTGGACGGCGTCGGCGAACTGGTGCATATCGCGAGCGAGCGCGGCCGCGCGACACGGCCGGATATCAAGCTGGGCATCTGCGGCGAACACGGCGGAGACCCGGCCTCGATCGCATTTTGCGAAACCATCGGGCTGGATTACGTTTCGTGCTCGCCCTACCGCGTGCCAGTCGCACGGCTGGCAGCGGCACAAGCGACGCTGCGCGCGCGCGAGCGCCAGACCTGAGCGGCAAGCGCAGCGCGGAGGCGTTCGCCCGCCCCGCGCGCCCATCCTGTGATCTTCCGCAGGGCCGCATCATCCACAGCCGTTACAACTGGCGCATGACGCAAGCTCGCGAATCAGGCGTGCTTTCCCCACCAAATCAGTGCGCGGCACTGAGCATATGGCCGGGGAAAGCTCATTCTCAGATTGGTGCTGATAGCTGTCGCCGTTGGGCTCGTCGCGGGCGCAGCCCTCGCGGTCTTCATGCCGAAGCGCGATGCGCCGCCGCCCCCACACGCGGCTGCGCAGCGGCCCGCCGCTTTCGGTCTGGTCCCGCGCGAGGCGCCGCGTTTCTACCGTGGCGCGACCATCCCGCCGAGCCGTGAGCGCATCATCGGTCGCGCGTCCGTGATCGACGCCGACACCATCAAAATTCGCGGCCAATCCATCCGCCTGTTCGGTATCGACGCGCTTGAGGATGATCAGAGATGCCTCGCGGGAGGCAAGCGTCAGCGCTGTGCGCAGCGGGCCGCCAACGCGCTCGCGGAGAGGATCGGCCGGCGCAATGTTGCCTGCGACAAGATCGACCGCGACCGCTATGACCGGCTCGTCGCGGTCTGTTTTGCTGAGGGCGAGAACCTGAACGCCTGGCTCGTCGCACAAGGCTGGGCGCTAGCCTATCGACGGTATTCGCTGCTCTACGTCGAACACGAAGACCGGGCCCGCGCCGCGGAAAAGGGCATCTGGGCCACTCGCTTCGTGAAGCCGTGGGATGCGCGGCGCGGCTTGCGTCTGGACCAACGCGTGGCGCAACGCCAGTGCGCGATCAAGGGGAACATCGGCGCGGACGGCGAGCGCATTTATCATCTGCCCGGCGGCTACTATTACGCGCACACGCAGATCAATGAAGCCGAGGGCGAGCGCTGGTTCTGCGCCGAGGCGCAAGCGCAGGCCGCGGGATGGCGGCGCGCCCTGCGGTGACAGGCGTCGC
>CAZNGB010000108.1:0-6885 GCA_964572465.1 uncultured Hyphomicrobiaceae bacterium | reverse complement strand
GTGCCGAACTGCGCCGTGCGCCATTCCGCCTTTATCGCGCCTGGCGTAGTGCTGATGCCGTGCTTTGTGAACCTTGGCGCCTATGTCGATGAAGGCGCGATGATAGACACCTGGGCGACAGTTGGAAGCTGCGCGCAGATCGGCAAGAACGTCCATCTGTCCGGCGGCGCGGGGATCGGCGGGGTGCTGGAGCCGCTGCAGGCCAACCCGGTGATTATCGAGGACGGCTGTTTCATCGGTGCGCGCGCGGAGGTCGCGGAAGGCGTGATCGTACGCGAAGGCTCGGTTCTATCGATGGGTGTTTATCTCGGCGCATCCACAAAGATCGTCGATCGCACTACTGGCGAGGTGCATGTGGGCGAGGTGCCGCCCTTCTCCGTGGTCGTGCCTGGCGCAATGCCTGGCAAACCGCTGCCCGACGGCTCGCCCGGCCCGTCCCTCTATTGCGCCGTGATCGTCAAGCGCGTGGACGAGCGCACCCGCGCCAAGACCTCGATCAACGAGTTGCTGCGCACCTGATCAGTGGCGGTGCACACGGCTGGGGAACATCACGCCTGCCGGCCTCAATTTCATGATCGTCGTCATAAATTCCATTGGCGGCTGAACTCCGCACTACGCGCCAATTTCTGGGTGCGACATTATTGACACTTGCCGCAATTCTGCTAAAATTCGTTCCAGTTTTTACCTGACCGGGGAGCTTTATGATGACAGATAAAGTGCTAGTTGGCGTAGCATTGTCACTTTCTATCTTTTTCTACTCGAATATCTCAAGCGCTCAAGACCTTATTGATGCGCAAGATCCATCAGAAATCCAGAATCTGGCAAGCGGTTACGGTTCGGCCAGACTTACAACTGATAGTGTTGGCGACCCACTGGTACGTGGGCGTATGGAGGGCAAAGCTTATCTAATTTATTTCTATGGGTGTACCGAGGGAAAGAACTGCCGTAGCATTTCTTTTGCCACTTATTGGACAGGCACCCAAGGAGTTACGCGCGAAAAGATTGAAGAGTGGAATCAAAGCAATCGATTTGGATATGCATACTTGGACTCCGATGGTGACCCGCGGCTTGACATGGATGTAAACTTATTCGGGGGAGTTTCCGGTAAGAATCTTGACGATACAATTGACTGGTGGAGAGTTGTGATGAAAAAATTTGATGGATATATCAAATAGCTCCAGGCGAGCATCACGGGCTGTTCAATTCAAAAATTCACAACAGATGCGCCCACTTCTAGGTCTTATGGTGACATTTTAGTTCGTTAGAGGGGCTTGACTACAACTTGACAGTGACACCGCTTCCGGTTCACATGCACTGGAAGCGGCCTTGGCAAACTCAAGTGAGAAACGGTAGGCGCTTACTTTGGCGTAAAAAATCTTTACTTGCAACGGATTATAAAACGAGTCGTTGTGAAAAACACGGTAACGCTGGGCGTCCGCAAGCTGTTCTTCCTCATTGTCGCGCTTTATGCAGGATACTGTGCATTGTGCTGGCTGGTCCCGTCCGCGCGGCTCGGGAACATCACACCCGCCGGCCTCAATTTCATGATCGTCGTCACGAATTTCATTGGTTGTCTGACGATGACGATCCTCAACCTGCTCGAAATCGGCTTTCTAGCCATCGGCTTCGTGTTCGGCCTGGGCATGGTCCTGCATTCGCGTGGAAAGGACTACCGCAAGGGCGGCGATTTGGCCGACTTGGGCGAACTGAAATACACCGAAGCGTTTTTCGAACTGCTCGCCGGCGCGTTTATCGTGTATCTGTTCTACATGGAGTTCGTGGAGCCGCCCGAGGCATTGATGCCACCGGTCTGGGAGCGGCTCTGGGACAGCGTGCGCGCGTGCGTGCCGAGTTGATGAGCAAGGGTGGCGCGGTCTCCATGGGGGCACGGGATTGGGGGCAAGGCAATACAATTACGATCGGCTGAGCGCCGATCAGGTCATCCGCACGATCCGGACGCTGGGCGACCGGATTGAGGAGCGGTTTCCGACGCGGAACCTCTCACGCGTCTGCCGCGAGTTGCAGCAGCTCGCTGAAATTTGCGCCCGAGATGCCGCGCGCATCGGCAGGCCGAACTGGGGGCTGAGGCTCATCACTTTGGCAGGCTTCGCCGGCGTCGTTGCCGCGCTGGTGCTCATCAGTGTCGTGGCTTTCGGCGGCGACATCACGCGTCCGTTCACCGGCGCGAGCCGCGACGAATACGCCGCATTCACCGTGGTGCAGGGGCTAGAGGCGACCTTCAACATCGTCGCGCTGGCGTTTTTTGGTCTATTATTCCTCAGTCGGCTGGAGGAGCGCGCCAAGCGCCACCGCGCCTACAATTCATTGCACCAGTTGCGCTCTATCACCCATGTCATTGACATGCACCAGCTCACGAAAGACCCTACGCCGGTAACGCGGAATATGCCGCGCACGAAGTCGTCTCCGCAGCGCGAGTTGACCCCGGGCGAATTGGCGCGATATCTGGATTATTGCACCGAGATGCTGTCGCTGACCGGAAAGATCGCCGCGCTTTATGCCCAAAACTCGCGCGACACTCAGATCGTCGCGGCCGCTAGCGACATCGAGGATCTGACCACCGGCCTGAGCCGTAAGATCTGGCAAAAGCTGATTATATTGCAGCACAACGCGCCTGAGGCGACAAAGGTCGAAGCAGGCGATCCATCGCCGCTGTTGCCGCGCGAAACAGCGTGATTGCCGCAGCGCCGCCAACAGGGCTGAATACCGATCGCTCGCGAGCGTGGCCCTTCGCACCGGGCGTCATGCGCACCACATCTACAGCGACCAGGATTTGCGAACCGGGACAGTGAGATGAACATCGACGAGATCATCGAAAACTTCGAATTCATGGATGATTGGGAAGATCGCTACCGCTATGTCATCGAGCTCGGCCGCGAGTTGGAGCCGCTTGACCCAGCGGACTACAGCGAGGCTCATAAGGTGCGCGGTTGCGCAAGCCAGGTCTGGCTTGTGACAGAGCGCGAGGGTGAGCCAAGCCGGCCTGTGCTCAAGTTTCGCGGCGACAGCGATGCGCATATCGTGCGCGGACTGATCGCCATCCTGATCGCGCTGTACTCCGGCAAACCCGCCGACGAGATCGCCAAGATGGACGCCGAGCCAGTGTTCGACCAGCTCGGCCTGCGCGATCATCTGACGCCGCAGCGCTCAAACGGCCTGGCCTCGATGGTCAAGCGTGTCCACAACGACGCCGCCTCAGCGATGAGCGCCGCCTCCACCTGAGAGAACGCCTATATTCGCGGCTTGTAGTCCGCCGCCCCCCAGTGCGTCAGGCGGCGCGAACGACCTTTCGCAGGATCTTCAGCAGAGCTCAACAGTCCATAGTGCCGGGCCAGCTCCTTCAGCGCGATCTGCAGCACCAGTTTGGCCGAGCGGCGCGGCCAGCCTTTTGACTTTTCGGTCTCCTCCAGCCCTCTCAGATGGCAGCAGACATCGACCAGGATGTCCGAGAGGTCCGGGCCGACGGACCGAAGGGCGCGGCGGACACGCTGCTGTGCGGCTACTGTCTGATCGCGAAGGTTCGTAGAGACGCCTGGCGCTGCGCGGCGTGATGCACGGTCGCCGGGAATGCCGTCCCAGCTCGCCGTCACGCGCGGTGTCATACCCGCGTAAAAGAAGTCACGGCGTAGCCGTTCGCCGGCCTCGAACTGTGACGCATCAATCAAGGGCTGCCCGCTCTTGTCCTTTCGGCGGCGCAGCCAGCTCAGCGGGCTCTCGCTCTCGTCCACCAGCGCTGGCCGCCGCACTCCCTCGATTTCGGTGGTCTTTAGCGCGCGTTCCTGATGCTGCTGCCGAAACGCATCTGTTCGCGCAAGTTTTCGTCTCAAAAAGGCTCTTCCGGCTTCGGAGAGCACAAACCCGCCATCATCTGGCGCAATTAATTGTCGTCGAGAGAGAGACGAGACGAGATCGTAAGAATAACAGCGTGGTTTGATCGGACCCGCAGTTGATCCGTGTTTTAAAATGAATGCATCATCACCTTTCTTTGCTGATTTATTCGTGCGAGGAGCAAGAAGGCGCGCGCCTTGCCGGCTCAGTTGCAACAGCAGCTTGATGGCGTCTGCATCAAGCACGTCCAGATCGTTCATTGCGATCTTCCTCCGATGGTTGCGTTCCGAACGACAGCTGCCCGAAGCGCGGCTTCGGCGATCTCAAGCGCGCGATCAAGGGTCGGATCCTCGCGACGGTCTTCCACCATCGCACAAGCATGGGCGACCGTGGTGCGATCACGCTCAAATAGCGCGCCCACACGGGTCAGACTCAGACCGAAAACGACATGCGCGAGGTACATTGCCGCCTGCCGTGCAGTAGCGACGTCGGCCTGGCCACGATTGGGGGCGTGCAACGCCTGTGGGGGAACTGCGAAAATGATGCTCACGAACTGCTCCAAAAGGCCGCAGATCGCCGAAAATTGAATATATTGTGCTTGATAGGCGCTTGATGTACCTATGTAGTGTTTACCGCTAGGCACGTTTTCCATGCAGCAATCCCCAGACATCAAGAACACGCGCCTTTCGGACCTTTCTGCTCGGGAAAAGAAAGAGCACTCAAATCACCCACACGCTGATAATTTACGTAAAAAGTAAAAAGAACGAACAAATGTTCGGTAAAAAAACTCGTATAGGGTGATCCAAAACAAGAGGATCCCGACATGGAAACAAGAATACGCGAGTTCCGTAAGCTGCGGGGGCTGACGCTCAAGGAGCTTGCCGACAAGATCTCCACCACGCCGCAAACCGTCCAGCGGCTCGAAACCGCCAACATGACCGTGTCCACGGACTGGCTTGAGAAAATCGCGAATGCTCTCAATATCGAGCCCGCAGATCTGATTGCCCGGCCTGGTGGACGCGAAATTCCCGTGATCGGTCGTGTAATGCAGAACGGGCGCGTGCTCACCAGCGAGGGCAAACAGGTCAACGTGCTTCATTTGCACGTTCCGGCGGACGATCCGGTGGCAGCCCAGCTGGATGACCGGGTGGGGCTATACGATGCCGGCACGATACTTGTCGCCAACCGTCTGAAGGAAGCGGACTATACCAACGCGCACGGCGCGGATTGCCTGGTCGAGTCGAAGGATGGTCAGGTTCGGTTCACCCGCGTGCTCTACAGCAACAGCGGCGGCTGGACGCTGGTGCCGCACGACCCAGGCTCAGAAATTGTCTACGACGCCGACATTTCCTGGGTCGCGCCGGTAGTGATGAGCCTCAAATATTTTTAACGCTCATTTGAAGCGACAGGATTGAAGTTATCCCCGGTCGGCGGACGCGTGTCAGGCTAGCGGCTCTCTTCACAGGAGCAGCAGCAATGACGGACCGACCTCAGCCTCCCAGCAGCGATAAACCCCGCGCGCCGCGAATCCAAAGCTGGCACGCCGAAACCCCGGAAGACCGGGCGCCGGCAATATTCGGGGCAGATGCCCGCATCCGCCGGCTGTGCCGCCTCGTGCCGCTTTGGCCCAGCGAGATCGCATCGAGCGAACCAGCGCAAGCCGAACGCGTCGTCGCGGCACTAGAACGGGCGCTGCGGGCTGAGCGGCGGCGCGGACGGGCTGGCCACTGGAGCTATGACATGAACCGCCACACGGCGCTGAGCCATGCGCTGCGTGACGAAAGGGCGCGTCTGGAGGCGTTACGGCGCGGGGCCAGCAAGCAAATCAAGCCTTGCCGCTGGCAGGCGAACAGACGGATGGAGACCAAGGCGCTTTCGATAAGCACCGTGTGAGCGCCGCGTCAGCTATTCATGGCAGCCTCGGGCTTGCTCCACCCGGCTTGAACACAATAAAAGGGTGGGATGAGTGCGTATGATGTGGCCGCGAAAGCGTGGCCAAGCCCCGATGAATGACAGCGAACGCAGCCTCGTTGCAGGTTATCTGTCGCGCGTGCTGGCGCGGCCAGACTTGCCGCTGCGCGCGCTACGGCATCTGACGCACTGGCTCAACGAGCGTGCGGATGTCCTGTCACTGCCGGTGCCGAAGCCGCTCGCCAAGGTGATCGGCCATCTCTACGGTGGCGGCTTCAATGTTGCGGAGTTCGAACGGACCTACCGCGCGCATGAGGCGCAGGTTCTCATCGACTTGCGGGCCGCTGCGCAAGCGACGCCGCCGCCAGAGCCGCTCACGCGAAATATCAATATGCTCGTGCGCGAACTGGGCCTGTCGCCAGCTTCAGCCGATGTCGTCGCGCTGATTGCGCATTATGGGCGCTTCGATCAGGTCGAATATCTTTGCGACTGCGTTGGCGAGGTCATCACCCCGTTCAGCCGGACCATCGCGGCGCTGACCGGCCATCCGGGCCGCATTGTGGAGCCGCTGGTCGGGGCGAGCGGCGAACTGATTGTCTCGGGGCTACTCAAGCTGGACGATGACGGCGACGAGATCTCCGGATTCAACGGGCGCTTCCAGATCCCGCCGCGGGTAAATACCTGCCTTGATCGCGACTTCGCTGACTTCGCGGAGATGCGCAAGGCCTTCCTAGGCACGCCGCTGAAATCCGCGATCACCGCAGGCGATTATGACCACGTCGAAGCTGACCGCGATCTGATCACAGGCGTGCTGCGCGGCGCGGCGCGCGAAGGCGCGGCGGGGGTCAACATCCTGCTTTACGGACAGCCCGGCTCCGGCAAGACCGAGCTTTGCAAGGTTACCGTCGAAGCTGCCGGCCTGACGCTTTATAGCGCGGGCGAGGACGCGGGCACGCAGGCCGAGCAGGACCGCTCCGCGCGGCTGGCGGACCTCGTTTTCTCGCTGCGGCTGCTGGCGGGGTCGAAAAACGCGGCGGTGCTTTTCGACGAGATGGAGGATGTCGCCTCGCAACTGATCGGGCGCGGCGGGTCGAAGCTGTATCTCAACCGCGTGCTGGAGCGCAGCCC
>CAZNGB010000107.1:0-6947 GCA_964572465.1 uncultured Hyphomicrobiaceae bacterium | reverse complement strand
ACAAGAACGTGTCGCCCGGCGTCAGCCCTTGCGCGAAATACTCCTCGACTTCGCCGAGCACGCGCCCGGCGCGCGGGCCGAACATCTTTTTCACGCGCAGACGGCTGGCCTCAACGATCGTGCCGATGTTCTGCCGGTGGCGGCGCGCGACGCGTTGATGGCTCAGCCGGTATAGCCCATCCTGCCCACGCTGAAGCCGCCGGTAGCGCTCGTAATTGCTGAGCACGGACCCGCCATCGACGGCAAAGCCGAACAGCGCGTCAAACTCCGCGCGCGGCAAGTCGGCATAGGGCGCGGCGCTCGTCACCTCGGCATAAAGCGCTTCCGCGCAGACCGGCCCGGCGCAGGCGCAGTTGAGAATGTACTGGATGACCGTGTCGCGTGTGGCCGCCCAGTCCTCGACGCCGTCGAGCACGCCGGTTTCAATCGCCTCGATCGCCGCGAGGCATTCCAGCGTCTCGAAGCGGTTGGTCGGCACCAGCAGCGCGCGGCTCGGCTCGTCCAGCCTGTGGTTGGCCCGCCCGATCCTCTGCAACAGCCGGCTGACCCCCTTCGGCGCGCCAACCTGCACGACCAGATCGACATCGCCCCAGTCTATCCCAAGCTCCAGCGCCGAGGTGGCCACGACCGCGCGCAAGCGGCCGTCGGCCATCAGTTCTTCCGTCTTGCGCCGCTGCTCTTTGTCGAGGCTGCCGTGATAGACCGTAATCGGCAATGCGTCCTCGTTCGCCTGCCACAGCCATTGCAGCATCAACTCGGCCTGCGCGCGCGTGTTGACGAACAGGATCGAGGTGCCGGCTGCACGCACCGCCTCGTAGATTTCTGGGATCGCGTAGCGCGCCATGAAGCCGCCATAGGGCAGGGGCCTTTCAGTGCGCAGCATCTCGATTTTCGGGCGGGGTGCGGCCTTCGCGATATGCACGCTCGCGGGCGCACCGCTACTGCCGAGCCATTTGGCCAGCCCGTCCGGGTCAGCGACGGTGGCGGACAGGCCGAAGCGCACATGGTCTGGCGCAAGCTGGCGCAACCGGGCAAGGGCAAGTGCGGTGAAGTCGCCGCGCTTCGTGGCGGCAAAGCTGTGGGTCTCGTCAACGACGACCGCGCGCACCCCGCCGAAGATGCGCGGTGAATCCGTGTAGGACAGCATCAGCATCAGCGATTCCGGCGTGGTCAGCAGGATGTCCGGCGGCGCGCGGCGCTGGCGTTGGCGTTTCGCTCCCGGCGTGTCGCCCGTGCGGCTTTCAGTGCGTACATTCAGCCCCATCTCTTCGATAGGGGCGGTCAGATTTCGGGCGATGTCGTTTGTGAGCGCCTTCAGCGGCGATATATAAAGGGTGTGAAGCCGCCCGGCGCCGTTTTCTTGGATGTCGATCAGCGAGGGCAGCAGCCCTGCGAGCGTCTTGCCGCCGCCGGTGGGCGCGATCAGCAGGGTTGAGCGGCCCTCGCGAAAGGCACGGAGCATCGCGCGCTGATGATCATGCAGCCGCCAGCCGCGTGAGGTGAACCAGTCCGAGACGTAATCGGGTATATCGGGCAGGCTTGTCATCAATTTCGAACCTAGCCGAAAGCCGCACGTGCACGCCAAAAGCAAATCCCCGCATGACTGGATGGAGGTTCGCCCGGAAGGGCTGTTTTGCAAGCCCGGCGGGTTTTACATCGATCCCATCCGCCCGGTGCGCCACGCGCTGATCACCCACGGCCATGCCGATCATGCACGCGCGGGGCATGAATGCGTGATGGCGACACCTGAGACACTCGCAATCATGGGCGCGCGCAACGGGCCTGATTTCGCGGAACATCAGATCTCGAGGCCGTATGGCGAGCTTACGGGGACCGGCGGGGTCGGGATCAGCTTTCATCCGGCCGGGCACATCCTTGGCAGCGCGCAAATCCTGCTGGAATATGATGGCGCGCGGCTGGTCATCTCCGGCGATTACAAGCGCGATGCGGACCCGACCTGCGCGGCGTTCGAGGTGGTGCCGTGCGACGTGTTCGTGACCGAGGCGACCTTCGGACTGCCGGTGTTCCGATCGCCGCCGGTCGGGGCTGAGATCGACAAGCTGCTGAAATCGCTGCGGCTGTTCCCTGAGCGGTGCCACGCCGTTGGTGTCTATGCGCTCGGCAAGTGCCAGCGGCTGATCCGCGCGCTGCGGGACGGGGGCTATGACCGGCCGATCTACCTGCACGGCGCGCTAGTCAAGCTGTGCGAGCTGTATGAAGAGCACGGCGTGGAGCTTGGCGAACTGGTCCGGGTCTCGGAGGTGCCGCGCGAGAAACTGGCCGGCGAGATCGTGCTGTGCCCGCCCGGCGCGCTTGCGGATCGCTGGTCGCGCCGGCTGCCCAATGTCCTGCCAGTCATGGCGTCTGGCTGGATGCAGGTGCGCGCGCGCGCGAAGCAGCGGCGGGTCGAGTTGCCGCTGATTATCTCCGATCACGCTGACTGGGACGACCTGATCCGCACGATCGGCGATGTGGGGGCGCGCGAAATCTGGGTGACCCATGGCCGCGAGGATGCGCTGGTCCATCAGGCCAAGCAAATGGGACTCAAGTCGCGCGCGCTGTCGCTGATCGGCTACGAGGAGGATGATGCTGACTAAGCGCGTTCCGAAAATGCCTGTCCCGGACCTGATCCGGGATGGGAACCGGTTTTCGGACAAAACGCGCGAAACGGAAAAAAGCCATGCATGATTTTTCGGCGCTCCTTGAGCGGCTCTATTTCACCTACGCGAACACCGACAAGGCCGCGGTCCTGCGCGACTATCTGGCGCGCACGCCGGACCCGGACCGTGGGTGGGCAATCGCGGCGATCGCGGGGGAGTTGCGCTTCGACCTGTTCAAGAGCGCGCTGGTGCGCGATCTGATCAAGGCGCGTGTCGATCCGGTACTTTTTGACCTGTCCTATGACTATGTCGGCGAGCTGTCCGAGACAGTCGCGCATCTCTGGCCGGTCAGCGAGGACGCCACGCGGCTGAACCGCCTGCCGCCGCTGCACGAGGTCGTGGAGCAATTCTCGACGCTGCCGAAGGCCGAGATCGGCGCATATCTCGCCCATCTGCTCGACAACGCCGCGCCGCCTGAGCGCTGGGCGCTCATCAAGCTGGGTACGCGGGGCCTTCGCATTGGCATGTCGGCGCGGTTCCTGAAGCGCTGCCTGGCGGACTATGGCGGCGTTGAGGTCAGCGAGATCGAGGAGGTCTGGCACGCGCTTTCGCCGCCCTATGAGCCGCTGTTCGCCTGGCTGGAGGGGAACGCGGAAAAACCGCGGACCGGCGATGCGGTGGTGTTTCACCCCGTGATGCTGGCCCACCCGATCGAGGACAGCGAACTCGACACCATCACGCCGGATGCCTTTCAGGCCGAGTGGAAATATGACGGCGTGCGCGTGCAGGCGGTGAGCACGCCAGAGGGGCGAGCGCTGTTCTCGCGCACGGGCGACGACATGAGCGCGGCGTTTCCCGATGTTGTCGCGAGGCTGGACTTCACCGGCGTGTTTGATGGCGAATTGCTTGTGCTGAACAACGGCGCGCTTGGCACCTTTAACGATCTGCAGAAGCGGCTGAACCGCAAGCGGCCTGAGAAGAAACTCATGGCCGATTTCCCCGGCCACCTGATCCTGTATGACGTGCTGAAGCTGGAGGGCGAGGATCTGCGGACGGCTGCGCTGCACGAACGGCGGGCGCGGCTGGCGGACTGGCTCGCCGCACGGCAGCCGCTGGGCATGTCGCTCTCGGACACGCTCCGGTTCGCCGATTCCAACGAATTGGTGGCATTGCGCGCGCGCGTCACCGCGGGGGATGAGCCGGACCTCGCGACCGTCGAGGGACTGATGCTCAAGCGCCGCGACAGTGCCTACATCCCCGGACGGCCCAAGGGCGCGTGGTACAAGTGGAAGCGCGACCCGCTGCTGGTCGATGCCGTCTTGATGTATGCCCAGCGTGGGCACGGCAAGCGTTCATCGTTTTATTCCGACTACACCTTCGGCGTATGGCGCGGCCCGGAGCTGTTGCCTGTCGGCAAGGCGTATTTCGGCTTCACCGATGAAGAGCTGAAGGAACTGGACAAATGGATTCGCAACCACACAACCGGCCGCTTCGGGCCGGTGCGCGAGGTGGAGAAAGCCCTGGTGTTCGAGGTGGCCTTCGATTCGATCCACGCTTCAACGCGCCACAAATGCGGGTTGGCCATGCGTTTCCCGCGTATCAACCGCATCCGCTGGGACAAGCCAGTAGCAGAAGCTGACGAGCTGGACACGCTGGCCGCGCTCTTGCGCTAAGAATTCGCTCGAAAAACTGCAAGCGCGCGTTGACAGGCGTCCCCCCCTCTATCATATTCGCGTTAGCCACCAAGGGACGGCGCATCGACTTTGAGAGTCTGGTCCTGGTGGTTTAATATATTTTGTCTTCTCCGATTTGCGCGCGGTGAGGACGTTTGCCTCAGCCGGGCTTGCGTTCATGATGACGTTTCGCCACTGCTTGTCGCATCGGAAAAAGGTACGAAACTCTTGACGACATTTGAGCACCTTGGGCTTTCCAAGGCTCTCGCCGACGTGTTGGCTGGCTTGGACTACAGCCAACCGACTCCAATCCAACAACAAGCCATTCCGCCGCTCCTAGGCGGCAAGGATATCCTGGCGCTGGCGCAGACCGGCACCGGCAAGACGGCCGCCTTCACGCTGCCGATACTGGAGCGTCTCGGCCGTGATACGCGCCCTCCGCTGCCCGGTCAGCCGAAGGCGCTGATTCTGGCGCCAACCCGGGAATTGGCCCAGCAAATTGCAGAAAGCCTGCGCACTTATGGCCGCAAGTTGCGGCTGCGATACGGTATTGTCGTCGGCGGCGTGGCGGCCCGTCCACAAATCCGTGCGCTGCGTGACGGCGTTGATGTGCTTGTCGCGACCACCGGGCGGCTGCTCGATCACATCGACCAAGGCCATGTGCGTTTGCAGAACACCGGTATGCTCGTGCTTGACGAGGCTGACCGCATGTTCGACATGGGCTTCATTCGCGATGTCCGGAAAATTACCGCGATGATGCCGAAAGAGCGGCAGACCGCACTGTTTTCCGCGACCATGCCTGGCGAGATTGCGAAACTTTCCCGCGAGATTCTTACCGATCCTGTGCGTGTCGAGATCGCCGCGAAGACGCTCACGGTCGACAAGGTCAACCAGAACGTCATGTTCGTTGATCAAGGCGGCAAGTTCGGTGCTCTCAAGTCGCTGTTGAGCGATGCGGCGTGCACGCGCACGATTGTATTCACGCGCACGAAACGCGGCGCGGATCGCTTGGCGAGGCAACTCGCAAAGGGAGATACAACGGCCGAGGCGATCCACGGCGACAAATCCCAGTCTGCGCGGCAGCGCGCGCTTGCCCGCTTCAGCGACGGCAAGGCACAGGTGTTGGTAGCGACTGATGTTGCTGCCCGAGGCATTGATATCGATAATGTCAGCCACGTTATCAACTACGATCTGCCCGGCGAGCCAGAGAGCTATGTTCACCGGATCGGCCGGACCGCGCGCGCAGGCTTGAGCGGCACAGCGATTTCGTTGTGCACGCCGGCTGACCGCGATAGCCTGAAGGCGATCGAAAAGCTGACTCGCCGGCCCATGGAGGAGATCGGCGCGGATGGTGAAACGCGCGAACGCTTCGATCCGCCCGCACCAGCTCAGACCGCCAGGCCCGGAGCCGACAAGCGCCCTGGCGCACAGCGCTCACGCCGCCGTAACCGGCGCCCCACCCCCTCCCGGAACGCAGCGTAACGACGGCCCAAGACGATCATGACACGGCCGGCGGGGCGCGCGATATGCATTGACCAATTCCCTCAACAGGCAACAAAGGAGATATTGATATGCCGAGCGGAATCGTAAAATTCTTCAACTCTCAAAAAGGCTACGGCTTTATTCAGCCTGACGAAGGCGGCAAGGATGTATTCGTGCACATCAGCGCCGTCGAGCGTTCGGGTATCCCGAACCCGGATGAAGGTCAGCGTGTGACCTACGACCTGGAACAGGACCGTCAGGGCCGCACCGCGGCGACGAACCTGCGGGTCGAGTAATGCACCGGCGGGCCGGCGATTCGCTCGTGTAAAAATTGCCGGCCCGGCTGCCCCATACTGGTGTGCAGCGGCGCCAAGGTCCGCCAACATCAGGAGTGTGAATGTCAAAGGAAGAAGCTCTCGAATTTGAAGGCGTCGTGAACGACGTTTTGCCAGATGGCCGGTTCCGCGTTCAGTTGGATAACGGCCATGAGATCATCGCTTACACAGCCGGGCGGATGAAGCGCAACCGCATCCGCACCATCGCGGGCGACAGGGTCACGGTCGAGATGACCCCTTACGACCTGGACAAGGGTCGCATCGTATTTCGCCACAAGACAGATAGCGGCCCCGGCCCAACAGGCGGCCAACGCCGTCCGCCGCGCCGGCGGTAATTCGCGCCCGCTGTCCTGCACGCGCTCGGCGCAAATTGGATAGGCTCGCAGGGCGGTCTGTAATATTCTCAAGGGTATGACCTGTCCGGAATACGCACTTGGCGAGCGCATCGCCGATGCAATCATTCATGTGCTGGGTGTCGCCGGAAGCCTGATCGCCGTCGCCATGATGATCGCGCTCGCGGCTTCCTCGCTGCCCTTCGGCGTCACGGCGAGCCTGCTCGTTTATGGGCTCGCGACCATCGTGATGTTCGCAGCCTCCGCCGCCTACCACCTGATCCCCGTGCCGGACTGGAAGCTGTTCCTGCGCAAGCTCGACCAGGCCGCCATCTTCGTCAAGATCGCCGGCACCTACACGCCTTTTGCACTGATCAAGATGGGCGGGGTGGCAGGCTATACGCTGTTCAGCGTGGTCTGGGCGGTGGCGCTATCGGGCGCGGTGGCGAAGCTGCTGATCCAACCGAAGCGCGACTGGTTTTCGATCCCGCTATACCTCGCGCTGGGCTGGGCCGGGCTAGCGGC
>CAZNGB010000106.1:0-7205 GCA_964572465.1 uncultured Hyphomicrobiaceae bacterium | reverse complement strand
TCTCGATCGTGCGGATCATCTCGCGGATGCGCGGCTGGATTTCGGTGCGCCAGCGGGTGCCGTTGAACACGCCGTAATGCCCGACGCCGGGCTGGACGTAGTGATACTTCTCGTCCATCGGCACATTCACGCACAGGTCGTGGGCCGCTTCGGTCTGGCCCAGGCCGCAAATGTCGTCGCGCTCGCCCTCGATGGTCAGCAGCGCGGTCTTGGTGATCGCGCCGCACTCGACGCGCTGGCCGCGATGCTCGAACACGCCGTCAGGCAGCGCGTGCCGCTGAAACACCTCTTCGACCGTCTGCAGGTAGAACTCTGCCGGCAGGTCCATCACCGCCATGTATTCCTCGTAAAAATCGCGGTGCTGGCGCACGGAGTCGCCGTCGCCCTTGACGAGGTTGTTGAACAGGTCGTGGTGCGCGTTGAGGTGCCGGTCCAGGTTCATCGTCATGAAGCCGGTGAGCTGGATGAAGCCCGGATAGACGTCACGCATGAACCCGCGATTTGGGAATGGCACCTTGGAAATCACGTTCGCGCGGAACCATGATATCGACCGCTGCGCCGCCAGGTTGTTCACCTGCGTCGGGTTGCGCCGGGTGTCGATCGGCCCGCCCATTAAGGTCAGCGAGGCGGGCTGACAGGGATCGTCATTCGCCGCCATCACCGCGTTCGCTATGAGCGCCGGCACGGCCGGCTGACAGACGCCGATGACGTGCGTATTGGTGCCGATGTATTGAACGAACTCGATGATGTAGTCGACGAAATCGTTCAGATCGAACGGCCCTTCGGTCAGCGGAACGTTACGAGCGTCCTTCCAGTCGGTGATGAAGACCTCATGCTCGGGCAGCATGGCCTTCACCGTGCCGCGCAACAAAGTGGCGTAGTGCCCGGACATTGGCGCGATCAGCAGCACCTTGGGGTCATGGCGCTGGCCGGTCAGGCTTTCATCACGCGCGAAGTGGAGGAGATTGCAGAACGGCTTGCGCAGGATCGCTTCCTCGCGCACTGGCACTGGCTGCCCGTGGATCTTGGTTTCGGTGATGCCGAATTCTGGCTTCTCGTATCGCCGCGTAACGTCCTCAAAAACCTCACAAGCCGCCGAGACGCTCTTGGCGAACGGGGTCTCTGCCCAGGGGTTGAATGGCGCGCCGATCTGGTGGCGGAGGTTGCGGGCGCCGAAGCGCATCGGCGAGATGAACGCGTGCATCAGCTCATAGGCATGATATTTCATAGGCGCTCCTTGCTCGTGCCCGCAGTCCGTTAACTTATATGAAAGTATGCTGGAGATTTTTCGGCGACGCAATACAACCTCTGTTGCAGTGCGGCAACAGCCTTGAGCGGCGGCAAGAGACCTTCATCGCGCGGGCCATGCTTGACATTCGCGGCTGCTTGCCGGAAGTATCAACGCAAATTCTTGATATGCAGAGTTGTGAGCGTTCGGTCTCACATGGCCCATCCGGGCCGGGAGGAGACAGAATGACCATCCGCCAGCGCGTTGCGCCCGCGGGTGCTGCTTTGCTTTGTCTGAAGGAATGCGTGGCCCCATATGCAGCGTCAACGCAAGAACACTTCATGACGGATAGCTGAATGTTTGAAACACTCTCCGATCGGCTTTCAGGCGTCCTCGACTCGCTGACCAAGCGGGGCGCGCTGAGCGAGAAAGACGTCAGCGCCGCGATGCGGGAGGTGCGCCGCGCGCTGCTGGAGGCCGACGTCGCACTGGAGGTCGTGCGCGGCTTCACAGAGCGCGTGAAGGAAAAAGCCATCGGCCAGGAGGTCGTGAAGTCGGTCACGCCCGGCCAGATGGTCGTGAAGATCGTCCATGACGAGCTGGTTGCCACGCTCGGCTCCGAGGCCGAGACCATCGACCTGAACGCGCCCGCGCCGGTGCCGATCATGCTGGTCGGGCTGCAAGGCTCGGGCAAGACGACGACCTGCGCCAAGCTCGCCAAGCGCCTGACGGAGCGCGAAAAGCGCAAGGTGCTGATGGCTTCGCTGGACACCCAGCGCCCCGCCGCGCAGGAGCAGCTCAAGATCCTCGGCGAGCAGGCGGATGTGGCCACGCTGCCGATCGTTCAGGGCCAGTCGCCGACGCAGATCGCCAAGCGGGCAATGGAGGCCGCGCGGCTGGGCGGCTACGACGTGGTGATGCTCGACACTGCGGGCCGGCTGCACGTCGATGAAGCGCTGATGGCTGAGATGGCCGAAATCCGAGATATCGCGCAGCCGCACGAGACGCTGCTGGTCGCGGACGCGCTGACCGGCCAGGACGCCGTGCATCTGGCCAAGTCATTCGATGACCGCGTCGGCGTCTCAGGCATTGTGCTGACCCGCGTGGACGGCGATGGGCGCGGCGGCGCGGCGCTGTCGATGCGCGCGGTCACGGGCAAGCCGATCAAGCTGATCGGTACAGGTGAAAAGCTCGACGGGCTGGAGAACTTTCACCCCGAGCGCATCGCCGGGCGCATCCTCGGGATGGGCGACGTCGTCAGCCTCGTGGAGCGCGCGGCCGAGACCATCGAGGCGGAACAGGCCGACCGCATGGCCGAGCGGATGCGCAAGGGCGCGTTCGACCTCGACGATCTGAACACGCAACTTGGCCAGATGCAAAAACTCGGCGGCATGTCTAGCGTGATGGGGATGCTGCCCGGCATCGGCAAGATGAAAAAGCAGATTGACAGCTCCGGCCTCGACGACGGCTTCGTCAAGCGCCAGCGCGCGATCATTTCGTCCATGACCCGGCACGAGCGGCGCGCGCCTAAGGTGCTGAATGCTTCGCGCAAAAAACGCATCGCGGCTGGCTCGGGAACCAGCGTGCAAGAGGTCAACAAGCTGCTGAAGATGCACCGGCAGATGGCCGACACCATGAAAAAGTTCGGCAAGAACAAGGGCATGCTGAGCCAACTCATGGGCGGCGGCGGGATGCCGGATATGCCGCCCGAGGCAATGGCGGAAGCCCAGAGGGCAGCCGAAAGCGGCCAGATGCCTGGCGGTTTGGCAGGCGGTCCCTCCCCCGGGATGCCAGGCGGCTTGCCGGGGCTTGGCGGCGGCGCAGGTATGGGCGGCATGCCTGGCGGACTGCCAGGGCTCGGCGGAATGCCGGGCGGCGGACGCAACAAGGTTTCCGCCACGAAAAAACGCCCGAAACGCAAACGCTGAGCCAGCGTCGGCCAGCAGCAACCTACTCTAAAAGGATCCCAGCTTATGTCGTCCAGGTTTTCACTGGTAGCTCTCTGGATAGCCCTCTTCAGTTCGCTCGCGGCCATGACGATGGCGCCTGGCTTGACACCGGCGCTCGCCGATGAGGGCAGCCTGCTCAACGTCAGCCAGGAGGAGGCTGGCAGTGAAGACGGCGAGGACGACGATGAGGACGACGACGAAGACGATGACGACGACGAGGATGATCAGAGCGAGTCGTGAGCAGCTAAGCGCTCGCGCGATAAACATTCATATTCAGCAGGACAGCGAAACATGGCACTGAAAATGAGACTGGCCCGGGGCGGGGCGAAAAGGCGCCCGTTCTATCGCATCGTGGTGGCGGACAGCCGCGCGCCGCGTGACGGGAACTTCATCGAAAAGATCGGCACCTATAACCCGATGCTTCCGCGCGATCGCGAGGATCGAGTGGTGCTCGATCAGGAGCGGGTGAAGTATTGGCTGGAAAAGGGCGTGCAGCCGACCGACCGCGTGCTGCGCTTCCTCGACGCCGCTGGACTGGCCAACCGCCCCGGGCGCAACAATCCGAAGAAGGCCGAGCCTGGCGCTAAAGCCAAGGAACGCGAGCAGGAGCGCCTCGAAAAACTCGAAGCCGCGAAGGCTGAAGCCGAAGCCCCCGCCGAAGAAGCAGCCGCGGAATAACCCGCGCGAGCACCGCCCATGTCGATGAGCGAACGCGTGCGCGTCGGCCGGATTACCGCCGCCCACGGCGTTCGCGGTGACGTGAAGATCCGCTGCTTCACCGAAGCACCGGAGGATGTGGGGGCTTACGGTCCGCTGAGAGATGCGCGTGGGCGCACCATTACGCTGGCTAGCGTCCGCCCGGCGAAAGGGCCGTTCGTTGTCGCACGGATCGCGGATGTCGCGGACCGGAACGCGGCAGAGGCGCTAGTGGGGTGCGAGCTGTTCGTCCCGCGCGACCAGCTGCCCCCACCGGCAGAGGATGAATGGTATTACGCCGACCTGATCGGGCTGGCCGCCGTCGACTCGCAGGGCAACCCGCTTGGCAAGATCGTCGCGGTGCATGATTTCGGGGCGGGCGACCTGATCGAGATCGCGCCCGCCTCGGGCAAGCCCTTCATGGTGCCGTTTACCGCTGCCTGCGTGCCGGATATAAATGTTGCAGACCGCACCATCACGATCATCCCGCTGCGCGAAGCCGATGAGGACTGACGCGCGCCGGAAGCGAAAGGCAAGCCCATGACTGGCACGCGTACCGAGACCGACTCTTTCGGCCCGCTCGAGATACCGGAACACCGATATTGGGGCGCGCAGACGCAGCGCAGTTTGGGCAACTTCAAGATTGGGGCTGAGACCATGCCCCCGCCGCTTATCCGCGCTCTAGGCATCGTCAAGAAGGCTGCCGCGTCGACCAATCGCGATCTGGAGGCGTTGGAGCCGCGCCTGGCCGACGCCATCGCCGAGGCCGCGCAGGAGGTGATCGACGGCAAGCGCAACGACGAGTTCCCACTCGTGGTGTGGCAAACCGGATCGGGCACCCAGAGCAACATGAACGCCAACGAGGTGATCGCCAACCGCGCGATCGAGTTGCTCGGTGGGCAGATCGGTTCGAAAGACCCCGTTCACCCAAACGATCACGTCAACCGCTCGCAATCTTCGAACGACACCTTCCCGACCGCGATGCATATCGCCGTGATGGAGGAAATCCATCACCGCCTGCTGCCCGCGCTGCACAAGATCGCCGGCTCGCTCGAATGGAAAGCCGAGTGCTGGTACGACATCATCAAGATCGGGCGCACGCATCTGCAGGACGCGACCCCGCTGACCCTCGGGCAGGAGTTCTCCGGCTATGCCGCGCAGGTGCGTCGCGGCATCGAGCGCATCCACGATACGCTGCCGCGCCTGTGTGCGCTCGCGCAAGGCGGCACGGCGGTGGGCACGGGGCTGAACGCACCGGAGGGCTTCGCGCAGAAATTCGCCGAGCATGTGGCCGACATCACGGAGTTGCCTTTCGTCACCGCGCCCAACAAGTTCGAGGCGCTGGCCGCGCATGACGCCATTGTGGAGGTCTCCGGCGCGCTAAATGTGTTAGCGGTAAGCCTGTTCAAGATCGCCAACGACATCCGCCTGCTCGGCTCCGGGCCCCGCTCGGGCCTCGCCGAGTTGAAGCTTCCGGAGAACGAGCCGGGTTCCTCGATCATGCCGGGCAAGGTCAACCCGACCCAGTGCGAGGCGATGACCATGGTTTGCACGCAGGTCATGGGCAATCACACCGCGATCACCTTCGCGGGCAGCCAGGGCCATTTCGAATTGAACGTGTTCAAGCCGGTGATGGCCTACAACGCGCTGCAATCCATCCGCCTGCTCGCCGATGCCTGCGTGAGCCTGACCGACAAATGCATCGAGGGCATCGAGCCGGACCGCGAGCGCATCGGCGAACTTATGGAGCGCTCGCTGATGCTCGTGACCGCGCTCGCCCCGCATATCGGCTATGACAAGGCGACCGAGATCGCAAAGACCGCGCACAAGAACGGCACCACGTTGAAGGAAGAGGCGGTGCGGCTGGGCCACGTCACCGAGGCGCAGTTCGACGAGATCGTCCGCCCTGAAATGATGATCGGCTCCGCATGAGCGCGCTGCCCGCCAACGCGCGTCCACGCAAACATTCGCTGAACATCGCGGGGCATCGCACCTCGATCTCTCTGGAGGATGCGTTCTGGTCGGCGCTGCGCGACATCGCCCGCGAGGAATGCCGCCCGGTCGGTGAGATCGTCGCGGAGATTGACGGCGCGCGCGGCGCGTCGGGGCTGTCGAGCGCCATCCGGGTTTATGTGCTGTCGCGCTACCGCGAAAAGGCCACGGAGGAGAGCGCGCCGAGATAACCACAAGATGAACAACGCATTCAGTGCGCGTTTGGCATAGCGGTGATAGCTTCCTCCGCGGTGGGGCAGGCAGGTGCCCACACTATAACAAAGGGAGAGAGCTATGCCCGCAGTATTCGATAATCCATTCCGAAACGCGACGCTGCTTATCGTTCTGCTCGTATTCGGCTGCACCGTTGCAGCGATGACGGCAACAGCGGCCACCCGCACGTTTGACAACCCCAAATACAACGGCGATCGTCTGGACTGGTGCCTCAACTGGGGCAAAGGCTGCGGCCGCGAAGCCGCCAACGCCTATTGCAAGTCGAAGGGCTTCGAGAAGGCGACCAGTTTCTCGCAGGCGTCAAATATCGGGGCGCGCCGTTCCACGCGGTTGATCGGCACGGGGGCCGTATGCGACCAGGATTTCTGTGACGGCTTTCGTCGCATCACGTGTTTCAAGGAGACGACTGTCACCTATAGGCGGCCGAAGTGGGAGGGCAATCGCCTCGACTGGTGCCTGAACTGGGGCCGGGGTTGCGGCAAGCCGGTCGCGAATGCCTATTGCCGCAAGCGCGGCCACGAGAGGACTATCGGCTTCGAGAAGGCGTCCAACATCGGCAACCGCCATCCGACGCGCCTGATCACCACCGGAGCCGTGTGCGACAGCGACCATTGCGACGGGTTCCGCTACATCAGCTGCCGCTAATCTCGGGCGGCCTGCTGATGGTTCATGACGGCAAAGCTTCCGGGGCGGCAGCTCTGGGAGTTTTGCCATTTTGTGCGGTCACGGCCTCCTGGTTCGCGGAGCGAAGGCGCTGGCGTGTCCGTGGGTGCGACGGACCATAAATTCCGCCCTCCTGGCCAGCATTGCCTCAAGGCTCAAGCCGCGGCGTTCGCCTTCCAGTTCAGCGGCGGCACCTTGATCGTGCTGTCCTGCTGCGCCTCCCACAGATCGTACTGCATCTGGAGCGCCAGCCAATAACGCGCGCCATTGCCGAACGCCTGCCCCAGCCGCTGCGCCATCTCGACGGACACGTCACTCTTCTCGTTGATGAGCCGGGACAGCGTCTGCCGCTTAACGCCCAGATGCGCGGCGAGTTCCGACACGGTCATGTCGAGCGCGGGCAGTATGTCTTCGCGCAAGTACTCGCCCGGATGCGGCGGGCG
>CAZNGB010000105.1:0-7256 GCA_964572465.1 uncultured Hyphomicrobiaceae bacterium | reverse complement strand
TGGCCCTGATGCGCGAGATAGAGCCATTCAATTCGCGTCACCAGCGCGGAGATGACTGCGAAATGGTCCCAGCCATCGTTGCTGTCATCCGATGAGAAGAGCACTTCGCGCGGTTCCCTCACTGCTTCGCCGGGTGCGCGCATCACCTGATAGCAGATGCGGCTGAAGTCGCGCGTGGCGGCCCAGGCCTCCCGGGCGACCTCATCGCCGATATGGACGCTCATGCGGCAGTCGAGCCGCAGCTGGATTTTCTGCTTCGGGTCGTAAACCAGCACCGCGCCGGCCGGGTCCGCTTCGATCTCCGGAACCTTTGCCGAGCGCCGGTCGGTATGAAAACGCAAGGTCCGCGCCTCCCGGTCGCAGCCGCGCAGCACGACGGTTCGCACGCTTGGCGCGCCCGAGCCATTCGTCGCCAGCACTGGGGTATGCGCAGGCGCCTTGCGGTCCTTCGCGCCGCGCCCGACCAGCGACCATGCCGCGCGCAGGGTCTCATCGAGATCGTTGTAGAAAGACGGCAGGTCCGGTTCGCTCATCTTGCGCCCCGCTTCGATTGCGTGTCCCGCGTTATAGCCAATCCTGCAGAATCGGGATCAGCGGCAAATCCGCCGCGGGCATCTCATAATCGCGCAGCCGCGCCGCGCGGACCCATTGAAGCGCGGCATGTTCGCGGCAGGCAAGCTCGCCGTCCCATTTGCGGCAGATATAGAGCGGCATCAACAGGTGGAAATCGTCGTAAGCGTGGCTGGCGAAGGTCAGCGGCGCAAGGCATGGCTGAGGGACAGTGATCGACAGCTCTTCCTCAAGCTCGCGGATCAGCGCGGCTTCTGGCGTCTCGCCCGGTTCCACCTTGCCGCCGGGAAACTCCCAAAGGCCTGCCATCTTGCGGCCTTCAGGGCGCTGGGCAAGCAGCACGCGGTTGTCCGCGTCGATCAGCGCACAGGCGACGACCAGCTTGATCTCCTTGGCCAGGGCGGTGTCCATGGCTTCGCCCGTTCAGCTGCGATAATCGGCGTTGATGTCGATATAGCCGTTGGTGAGGTCGGTGGTCCACACGGTCGCTGCGCCGGGACCACTCAGGCCGGCATAAACGCGGATCAGCAGTTCGTCGCGCTTCATGTACGCCGCCGCGTCGGCTTCTGCGTAGTCGGGGTGGACCTCGCCGCCCGTAGCGACCGGGATTTCGCCGAACCAGATCGCCAGTTCGTCTGGGTCGATCTCCACGCCGGCCTTGCCGATCGCCATGACGATGCGGCCCCAGTTCGGGTCCTCGCCGGCCAGCGCGGTTTTGACCAGCGGCGAGTTGGCGATCGAAAAGGCGATGGCCTGCGCGTCGGCGTCGGTATGCGCGCCGTCGACGCGCACGGTAACGAATTTGGTCAGCCCCTCGCCGTCTTTGACCACCTGATGCGCAAGGTCGAGCGTGAGTTCATCAAGCGCAAGCCTGAAGTCTTCCAGGCGCGGGTCATGCGGATCGGCAATCTCTGGCGCGCCGCGCTTAGCCGTCGCTCCGGTGGCGAACATGAGAACGGTGTCGCTGGTGGAGCTGTCGCCATCAACGGTGATGCGGTTGAAGCTCTGCGCGACCGTCTCCTTGCAAAGCGTTTGCAGCACGTTGCTTGGCAGCGGGGCATCGGTGAACAGGAAAGCAAGCATCGTCGCCATGTTCGGCGCGATCATGCCGGAGCCTTTCGCGATCCCGTTGATCGTGACTGCGATGCCGTCGATCTCGACGCTGCGTGTCGCCAGCTTCGCGAAGGTGTCGGTAGTCATGATCGCGCGGGCGGCGTCCTCCCACGCGTCTGGGCGTACGGCATCGCCCAGCGCGCGCAGTGCATCAGCAAAGCTGGAGACCTCAAGCGGCTCACCGATCACCCCGGTCGAGGCGAGAAACACGTCCTCGGGCGCGCAACCGGCGATCTCCGCGGCGATCTGCGCGGTCAGGTGTACGGCATCGACGCCGCGCTGGCCGGTGAAGGCGTTGGCGTTGCCCGAATTGACCACCAGCGCCCGCGCGCGCCGCCCGCTGTCCAGCAGGCTGCGGCACCAGTTGACCGCTGGCGAGGGCGTGCGCGAGGTTGTCAGCGCGCCGCCGACCCCCGCACCCTCTGCAAATCGCACCAGCATCAGATCCTTGCGGCCCTGATAGCGAATGCCGGCCTCAGCAGCAGCGAGTGCCACGCCATCGATCGCCGGCAAGTCAGGCGTGGACGCTGGCGCAAAAGGCGACGGCTTCGTCATTGTACGTTGCCGCCCTCCGGAGGGTCCTGCTGGAGGCTCTCATCGAGAATCTCCACACTCGCCGCGCCGCGCAGGTCGCTCATCCGCTGCTGCAACTGTTGACGGATCAGCGTGGACTTGAGCTGTTCCCTGACGTCAGCGAACTTCGGCGGTTCGCGGTCGCGTTTTTCCTCGACCTTGATCACGTGCCAGCCAAACTGGGTCTGAACCGGATCGGAGACCGAGCCAGGTTCCAGCGCGAAAGCGGCCTCCGCGAAAGGCGCCACCATCTGCTCCCTGGAGAAAAAGCCAAGATCGCCCCCATTGGCCGCGCTCGGCCCGGTCGACTCCTGCTGGGCCAGTTCTGCGAAGTCGGCCCCGCCGTCAAGCTTTTCGATGACCGCCCTGGCTTCATCCTCGGTTTCGACGAGGATGTGCCGCGCGCGGACCTCCGCCTCCGGCTCTGCGCTGCCGATGCGCTCGTCGTAAAGCTGCTGGGCGGCCTCGTCTGTCACGTTGGCGCGGATTTCCTGCTGGAAGAACACGTCGCGCAGCGCACGCAGCTCATAGTACCGCGACAGTCTCTTGTACTGATCGGTTTGATCAAGCCCGGCCTCGCGCGCGGCACCGGCCAGCAGTGTCAGCTCCACCACATACTGCAGCACGACCGCATCGCGGGTCGCGGCGGGCAGCTGAGCGAGGTCTGGCCCCAACTCGTCCTCTGCGAGATCGAGCTGATTGCGCGTGATCGGTGTGCCGTCGACGCGGGCGACGACCTCGTCTGGTTGGTTCTCCTGATCCTGGGCGAAGCCAGGGGGCGTTAGCGTCGTGATGGCCATCATTGCAGCAACCGCCACACAGGAGACGACGGTCAGGGGACGAATAGTCACGGAATTCACCTCGGTTTAGCGGGTTTTTGGTTTGGCGCTTCTGGGCTTGTCGGGTTTTCTTGGCCGAATTGTTGCCAAGCTGGGCGGGCGGCATAAAATTTCAAGCTTCCCGGGGATCTGGGCCTCGCCTTGTGCGCCGACGTTGCTTCTCACCGCGCCGTTGTAGCGGTTTCGCCCGCCGTATGCAAAGCCGACGAAATGGCGCTGGCTGTGCGCGCGTTGACAGGCGCGGGCGCCCCCCTTATTTCCGAGAAAAGACTGCGGCGTGGCCGCGCATCTGTCAAACAACCGTGAGATATGCGATATGGCGTCGTGCATGCGCATGGCGGCGCGGTTATCATACGTTCAGCAATCTGAACCACGCGGCGCGCATGATGTCCGGCGTGCGCCATGTGCCGGCACGGCACGGTTGCTGAAAGCCGTTAACGAGGAAGGCTGAGAGATCATGGTTTCGTTGAATGCGATCGTCGGGAAATTTTTCGGAACCGCCAATGATCGCAAGGTGAAGACATACGGGCCGCGCGTTGAGGCGATCAACGCGCTGGAGCCGGAACTGGAAAAGCTTTCCGACGATGAACTGCGCGCGCGCACGGGCGCATTCCGCGAGCAGCTGGAGAATGGCGCGAAGCTGGACAACCTGCTTGAGCCCGCTTTCGCAACGGTGCGCGAGGCTGCCAAACGCACGCTGGGCCAGCGTCACTTCGACATGCAGTTGATTGGCGGGATGGTGCTGCACGAAGGCGACATCGCCGAGATGAAGACGGGCGAGGGCAAGACGCTCGTCGCCACGCTTCCGGTTTATCTGAATGCGCTCACTGGTCGCGGCGTCCATGTCGTGACGGTCAACGACTACCTCGCCAGCCGCGACGCGGGCTGGATGGGCGAGATCTATGAGTTCCTCGGCCTGAGCGTCGGCTGCATCACGCACGATATGAATGACGAGCAGCGCATGCAGGCCTACTCCTGCGACGTCACCTATGGCACGAACAACGAGTTCGGCTTCGACTACTTGCGCGACAACATGAAGTATTCCACGGCGGAGATGGTCCAGTTCGGCGGCCGCCCGTGGGAGTTGGCCGGACACTATTTCGCGATTGTGGACGAGGTGGACTCGATCCTGATCGACGAGGCACGCACGCCGCTGATCATCTCCGGGCCGGTGGAGGACCGTACCGAGCTTTACACCGCCGTGGACGCGGTCATTCCGCAACTCGAAGAGGACGATTACGAGCTTGACGAGAAGATGCGCCAGGTCACGCTGACCGAACAGGGCAATGAGCATGCCGAGGAGCTGCTGAAGAAAGAGGGGCTCATCAAGGACGACGGCTCGATGTATGATGTCGAGAACGTCACGCTCGTCCACCACGTAAATCAGGCGCTCAAGGCGCACACGCTGTTCCTGCGTGACCGCGACTACATCGTCAAGAACGGCCAGATCGTGATAATCGACGAGTTCACCGGCCGGATGATGGAAGGACGGCGCTATTCCGAAGGGCTGCATCAGGCGCTGGAAGCAAAAGAAGGCGTGAAGATCCAGCCGGAGAACGTGACGCTCGCCTCGATCACCTTTCAGAATTATTTCCGCTTGTACGACAAGCTCGCAGGCATGACCGGCACGGCCGTCACCGAGGCGGCGGAGTTCGGCGATATTTACGGGCTTGGCGTGACCGAAGTGCCGACCAACAAGCCGATGGTCCGCATCGACCATCACGACGAGGTCTACCGCACCTTCGAGGAGAAGATCGACGCGATTATCGAGGACATCAAGGACTGTCGCGAGCGCGGGCAGCCGATACTGGTTGGCACCACCTCCATCGGCAAGTCGGAGATGTTTGCCGAGCGGATGAAAAAGCTGAAAATCCCCCATCAGGTGCTGAACGCGCGCTACCATGAGCAGGAAGCTTTCATCATCGCCCAGGCCGGCGTGCCCGGCGCTGTAACGATCGCGACCAACATGGCCGGCCGCGGCACCGACATTCAGCTTGGCGGCAACCTGACCATGCGTGTTCAGATGTGGCTCAACGAGCAGCACGAGAAGGGCAAGGAGCCGAGCGAGGCCCAGATCGCCGCGCAGCGCGAGAAGATCGCCGCCGACATCGAAGCGAAGAAGCAGCAGGCGCTGGAGGCAGGCGGTCTTTACGTGATTGGCACGGAGCGGCATGAATCGCGGCGCATCGACAACCAGCTCCGCGGCCGTTCAGGGCGTCAAGGCGACCCCGGCGCGTCAAAGTTCTACCTGTCGCTGGAAGATGATCTGATGCGCATCTTCGGCTCCGACCGGATGGACGGAATGTTGCGCAAGCTCGGCCTGGAAGAGGGCGAGGCGATCGTCCACCCGTGGATCAACAAGGCTCTGGAGCGCGCCCAGTCAAAGGTTGAGGCGCGCAACTTCGATGCCCGCAAGAACATCCTCAAATACGACGACGTGATGAACGACCAGCGCAAGGTCGTCTTCGAGCAGCGTATCGAGCTGATGCAGGAAGACGATCTAAGCGAGACGGCGCGCGATATGCGCCATCAGGTCATCGAGGATCTGGTCGCCAAGCATATCCCTGAGAAAGCCTATGCCGAGCAGTGGGATGTGGACGGGCTGAAGGAAGAGGTGCAGCGCATTTTCGGGCTCGACCTTCCGGTGCCCGATTGGGCGGCGGAGGAGGGTATCGCCGAAGAGGAAATCCGCGAGCGGCTTATCCATGAGGTCGACTCCGCAGCGGCCAAGAAAGTCGCCGAGATCGGCCCGGAGATGATGCGCCATATCGAGAAAGCGGTGTTGCTGCAGACGCTCGACAACATGTGGCGCGAGCATCTTGTGACGCTGGAGCATCTGCGCCAGGTCATCGGTCTGCGCGGTTTCGGCCAGCGCGATCCGCTCAACGAGTACAAGACCGAAGGCTTCGAGCTGTTCGAGACAATGCTGGCGAACCTGCGCCAGGAAGTCACCGGCCATCTGATGCGCGTCAACGTGGAGACTGCGCCATCGGAAGCGGAGCTGCAGATGGCGGAGCTGCCCGAGATGACCGCGCACCATCTCGATCCGCTCACGGGCGAAGACGAGTTCGAGCGGGAGCCGGAAATGGCGCTGGAAGGCGCTGGAGCGCCGGCGCGCGGGAAACGCGGCGAGACTGGCGCGCGCGCCCAGCCAATGCGCAACAAGCCGGCCGGCGTAGCCCTTGATCCGAATGATCCGTCCACCTGGGGCAAGGTCGCGCGCAATGCGCAGTGTCCGTGCGGCTCGGGCAAAAAATACAAGCACTGCCACGGCAAGCTGGGCTGAGGCGCGCGGCTCTACATGCGTCCGCGCAGGTCGCGGCTGAGACCGCAGACATCGGCGTGGACCAGCTAACAAAAAGAAGCGTCAACCGGGAGGAGGAAACGCAATGGATGTTCGCGCCGCCGTCGCGATGGAAGCGGGCAAGCCGCTCGAAGTCGCCACCGTCCAGCTTGAAGGCCCGCGCGAGGGCGAGGTGCTGGTCGAGATCCGTGCCACGGGTATTTGCCACACTGATGAATTCACCCGCTCCGGCGCGGACCCTGAGGGGCTGTTCCCGGCGATCCTCGGTCATGAGGGCGCGGGCGTGGTGGTCGACACCGGGCCCGGCGTTACCAGCCTGAAAAAGGGCGATCACGTTATCCCGCTCTACACGCCGGAATGCCGCGAGTGCGAATACTGCCTTCACCCGAAAACCAACCTTTGCCAGAAAATCCGCTCCACCCAGGGGCAGGGGCTGATGCCCGACGGCACATCGCGCTTCTCGCTCGATGGCAAGCCGCTGCACCACTACATGGGCACCTCGACCTTCTCGAATTACACGGTCCTGCCCGAAATCGCGGTCGCGAAAATCCGCGAGGACGCGCCATTCGACAAGGTCTGCTACATCGGCTGCGGCGTGACCACCGGCATCGGCGCGGTCATCAATACCGCGAAGGTTGAGCCGGGCGCGAACTGTATCGTCTTCGGCCTCGGCGGCATCGGCCTGAACGTCATTCAGGGTCTGCGGCTCGTCGGCGCGAACATGATCGTCGGCGTCGACATCAACCCGGCCAAGAAGGAATGGGGCGAGCGCTTCGGCATGACCCATTTCGTCAACCCTAAGGAGGTCGAGGGCGACCTCGCGCCATACCTCGTCAACCTGACGGGCGGCGGCGGCG
>CAZNGB010000104.1:0-7258 GCA_964572465.1 uncultured Hyphomicrobiaceae bacterium | reverse complement strand
ACCGCCCGCTGCGGGTGCTTGCCCTCCAGCACCTCCTCGGCGATCTTGTCGCAGAACGCGTCGAGATCGCCGGGATGGCGGCTGGTAATGATGCCCTGATCGGTCACGACCTGAGAGTCTTCCCACCGCGCGCCAGCGTTGATCATGTCGGTCTTGATGGAGTGATAGGAAGTCGCCTTGCGCCCGCGCACGATATCGGCTTCGACCAGTAGCCACGGGCCATGACAAATCGCGGCGATCGGCTTCTGCGACTTGTAGAAGGCCTTGACCAGTTCAACCGCCTTCGGCTTGGTACGCAGGATGTCCGGGTTGATCTGACCGCCGGGGATGACGAGCGCGTCGTATTCGGACTGATCGACCTCATCGAGCGACCGGTCGACGGCAACGCTTTCGCCCCAGTTGGTCTTGTTCCACCCCGTGATCGTTCCCGCCTCAGGCGAAACGACATGCACCTGTGCGCCTGCGTTGCGCAGCTTCTCCAGTGGCACGAACAGCTCGGACTGCTCGAAGCCGTTGGTGGCCATGATCACGATGTTCTTGCCTGTCAGATCCTTCATGACAGCACCTCCGTGTTGAATTGCCGAAACCAAATCCTGCCTGAACAACGCGGCAACGCCCGCGCGCGTTCCACCTGGAACCGGCCAGCCAATGCTGCGTTCTTTCGCTACGCCCTATAATTTTACGCCAGAATGACAATGAGGAGCGCTATGAACGTCACCGACTTCCAGCAGATGTATCTCGCTGAGCTTCAGGAGCTTTTCTCCGCCGAGGACCAGCTCGCGAAGGCACTGCCCGGCATGGCCAAGATGGTTCATAATCCGAAGCTCAAGAGCGCGATGGAGGACCATGTGGGCCAGACGCAAGCGCATGTTCAGCGGCTGGAAGACATCTTGAAGCGCCACAACGTCGACCCGCGCGCGCATCAGGATCAGTCGATGAAGAGCATCATCGGCGAAGCGGACAAGTGGGCGAACATGATTGAGAACCCGGATCTGCGCGACGCCGGGCTGATCTCTTCCGCGCAGCGCATTGGGCATTATGAGATGGCTGTCTACGGGACGCTGGCCAGTTGGGCCAAGCAGCTTGGACATCAGGACGATGCCAACACCCTGCACGCGCTGTGCGAGGAAGAAAAAAGCACGGACGAGCAGCTAAGCGAGTTAGCCAAGTACACTGTCAACCCTCAGGCGGCATGAGCTACAGCTACGCGCATCCGCGGATGGCCGTGACGGTCGATGTTGCGCTGTTCAGCGACGGCGCGGCACCCGAGGTGCTGCTCATTCGGCGGGGCAAGCGCCCTTTTGAGGGGCGGTGGGCGCTGCCCGGCGGCTTCGTCGACATGGACGAGCGGCTGGCGGACGCCGCCGCGCGCGAGTTGAGCGAGGAAACCGGGGTGAAGGGGATTCGGCTGGTCTTTTTCGGCTATTTCGACGCGACTGACCGCGACCCGCGTGGGCGCACACTTTCAATCGCGTTCTGGGGCAAGGCCGATCAACGAGCCGTGCAGGTACGCGCCGCCGACGACGCCGCCAACGTCCGGTGGTTCAAGGTCGAGAACTTGCCGCCGCTTGCCTTCGACCATGAGCGGATCATCAGCGAGGCGCTCGATGCGTTCCGCGCCGCCCACATATGAAGGAGGCCGAGCCTGTGCGGCCCGGCCTCATACACGAACCATGGTGAGAACGGGCTGGACGGTGGTCCGGTTCGCTCTCCACAAGCTTCGTCGTCATCGCCTCAAGTGCGCTGTCCCATGCCCATCTGCTCCTCGTAGCGCCGAGCGCTCATCGCCAGCGCGATGTAGGCTATGCCGGAGGCAATCAGATTGATGCCGACCAGCAGGCCGATGGCCCATGCGGCAGAGCTAGGGAAGTTGTTGAGGATCATCAGCCCGACGACGACCCCGAGAATGCCGGCGAACAGGACCCATCCCCACCCCTCGTGCGGACGCATACGGAAGCCTGAGACAATCTCCAAAGCGCCCTGAATCAGGAAGGTAAACGCCAGAAACAGCGTCAATGTCAGAATTCCAGTGAGAGGAAAGAACGCGAGCCAGACCCCGGCAATGGCAAACAGAATGCCAACTAGCAGTTCGAGGAAAAAGTCCGTCCAGCGCGTGGTCGAAAACGCGAAGATAATTTGCGAGAGACCGGCGATGAGCAGCACCCAGCCAATCATGATCTTGACGACGATCGCCGTCGTGAGCGGATACACAAGGGCTACAAGGCCAATGACTGCCAGTACCACGCCAAACACCATGATTGCAGTACTGTTTTCATGGATCGTATGTCTGAGATCATCCGAGCCCGCAGGCGACATATCCTGTCTGATTTGTTGCGCCATGATGCACCTCCATGCGATTGCAGCCCGCTGCTTTCGGCGGGCGCGCGACACACTGGCATCATAGAGAATTCGCGAGGTAATTCGGCGCTCGACTGTCGCGATGCCTAATATCAGCTTACGTTCAGCGCTTGTTTACAGCCAGAACCACGATTTTTTCATGTCCGGATCACTCGCGGCCCGAGATGGCCCCGCTCGCGCGCAGCGCCGCGATCTGCTGGTCGTCCAGCCCGAGCGTGCCGCGCAGCACCTCGTCGGTATGCTCTCCCAGAAGCGGCGGCGCATGACGATAAGTCACCGGCGTGCCGCTCATCCTAAGCGGGTTGCCGATCAGGTCGACCTGCCCATCCGGCGCCTTTTCATGCGCCATGGTGATACGCATCTCTCGTGCCAGCGTCTGCGGATCGCTGAAAACCTCAGACAGTGTGTTGACCGGCCCGCAAGGGACCGCGACTTCTTCGAGCATCGCGATCCAGTCTTGCGCCGGGCGCGTGGAGGTGACCGCTTCGATCAGCGGCATCAGCGTGTTGCGGTGGCGCACCCGATCGACATTCTTCGCAAAGCGCGGGTCCGCCGCCCAATCGGGCTGGCCCATCGCCTCGCACATCCGCGCAAACTGGCTATCGTTGCCGACCGCGATGATGAAGTGTCCGTCCGAGGAGGGGAACGTGTCATAAGGCACGATATGCGGATGGCCGTTTCCGAGCCGCTGCGGATTCTCGCCGCTGACCAGATAGGCCAGGCCCTGATTGATAAGCCACGCGATCTGGCTGTCATAGAGCGCAAGGTCGATATGCTGGCCCCGGCCGGTCTCCCGGCGCGCGTGCAGCGCCGCCAGGATGGCAGAACTCGCATACATCCCGGTCATGACATCGGCAATGCCGACGCCGACCTTGGTCGGGCGGCCGCCGTCTTCGTCCGGGAATCCGGTGATGCTGCAAATACCGCCCATACCCTGGATCAGGAAGTCATAGCCGACACGATGACGATGCGGCCCGGTTTGGCCGAAGCCAGTGATCGAACAGTAGATTAGACCGGGATTGATAGCGGAAAGGCTCTGGTAATCCAGCCCGTACCGTGCCAGCCCGCCGACCTTGAAGTTCTCGCAGAGAATGTCGCTTGCCGTGGCAAGGTCCTTGATTAGCTGCTGCCCCGTTTCAGTCGCGATGTCGATGGCCACAGAGCGCTTGTTGCGGTTGGCGCAAAGATAATAGGCGCTTTCTGTCCCATCCTCGCCATCCAGAAAGGGCGGCCCCCAGCCGCGCGTATCATCGCCGCTCCCCGGCCGTTCGATCTTGATCACGTCCGCGCCGAGATCGCCCAGAAGCTGGGTGCAGGTCGGACCCGCGAGGATACGCGTCAGGTCAAGCACGCGCAGCCCGGAGAGCGGGCCATGGACGGTTTCAGCCTCTGGCAACGTGGCGTCTTGAGACATTGGCCTCTCGGAGGTTCTTATCGGAGGTTAGGGGGCTCGGGCACAAACTTAAGAAAAGTCGCGGCGTAGCAGGAGCCCACTCGTTCTAGCGAGCCTTTCAATCAAAATAAATAGCTTGGGCAATCACGGGCAATCACGATCAGTTATGTGACGGATCGAACTGGCATTGCTGCAACTGGAACAGTAAGATAGGTCAATGGCAAGTCGTTTCTGGACACAAGCTTCTGGCCCGGACAGCGAGACGCTGGCGCAGCGCCACACGCGTCTGGAAATCGCGACCCATGGGCCAAGCTTCACCGACATCACCGGCGACATCGGCCACTGGCTCAGCCAGATCGGCGCGTTCCAGGGCCTGCTGACGGCTTTCATCGCGCACACATCTGCGTCGCTCATCATTCAGGAAAACGCTGATCCATCGGTGAAGAGCGACCTGCTCAGCGCGCTTGAAAAACTTGCCCCACGCGGCGCGAGTTACCGCCATACTGCCGAAGGCCCCGACGACATGCCGGCGCATATCAAGGCGATGCTGAATTCAGTCAGCCTGTCGATCCCGGTGGTTGGCGGCAGCGTGGCGCTCGGCACCTGGCAAGGCGTCTATGTTCTTGAACACCGCGACAACCCGCATTGCCGACGTGTCGATCTACAGTTTATCGGCACAGTCGGCAGCTGACTCGCGCTCCGGTTGTGGAAAAACAGGTGCAGCCAGCGGACAACGCTAGGCTGTGCGCTGACAGTAACGTTAATGTAATGATGAGGCTGATTTCGCGATTGTAATGGATAAGTTGGCGTCCGGGCACCGAGTTGAGGGACCACGCCGCTCGTCAGGCGTGTTTTGCGTATAGAGCGAACGATGCAGCGTATTCTTCTGGCCGAAGATGACGAATCCATGCGCCGGTTCCTGACGCGCGCGTTAGAGCGGGCTGGCTATGAGGTGCGCGCGTTCTGCGACGGAGCGCAGGCGTACAAATGTCTGCGGCGCGAGCCTTTCACCCTGCTACTTACCGATATCGTGATGCCAGAGATGGACGGCATCGAGCTGGCGCGGCGCGCCGCTGATCTGGACCCAGACCTTCGGATAATGTTCATTACCGGCTTTGCGGCCGTGGCGCTGCACCCGGAATGCGCCGCCCCGCGCAACGCCACGATCCTTTCCAAACCCATCCACCTGCGCCATCTGGTCGACGAGGTCGATCGCTTGCTTGCTGCATGAGCGGGCAGACGTGCTGATCCGACCCATGTGCGCGCCCCGATGAGGCATATTTCCAATCCATTAAGCAGCGAGCGTGTCGGAAAGGCACTCCCCCCTCCCAGCGCACGCGAAAAAATGCCCCCTCGCAAAAATGTGTCCTGATGCGGTACAAATTGAGCGTCGGCGAGCGATGAAAAGGAATTCATATGAACAGAATTAACGGGTTTGCGCGGTTCGTGCTGTGCGCGGCGGCTGCGTTCGGCTTCTTGGTGGGTGCTGGTCACGAAGGCGCGAAAGCCCAGCCACCGGGTAACGGCGAAAAAATCGACATGGCGCGCCCGACCTGGGACACAGGATGGTTCCAGGCCGAGGTCTACAAGCAGTTGCTTGAAATGCTCGGTTATGAGGTCGGGCAGTTGCAGACGCTCGATAACCCGGTTTTCTACCAGGCTGTGGGTAACGGCGATGTCGACCTGTGGGTAAACGCCTGGTTTCCATTCGCAGAAGTCTACAAGGATGCCTATGAGGAAGGTGCCAGAAAGGTCGGCTACGTCGCCAAGGGCGGCGCGATGCAGGGCTACCTCGTCGACAAGGCATCCGCAGAAATGTTCGGCATCACCAACATCGACGATTTCAAGAAGCCCGAAATCAGGGAAGCCTTCGATTCCGATGGCGATGGGAAAGCCGATCTCGTTGCCTGCCCGCCGGGCTGGAGTTGCGAGCTACGGATTGCGGAGCACTTGGACGCGCTCGACCTGCGCGATCACATCAACCCGATCAAGGCTGGCTATACCTCGGCGATGGCCGATGCGCTCGGGCGCTACAAGGCTGGCGAGCCGATCCTGTTCTACACCTGGACGCCAAACTGGACTGTGGGTGTCCTGAAGCCCGGCACGGATGTTGTCTGGATCGAAATGCCCAACGCGACGGAGGCGACCACACATACAGGCATCGAGGGCTGCGTAAACGATCCTTGCGCCCTCGGTTGGGAAGCCAACGATATCCGGCCGCTGGCGAATAACGACTTCCTCGCCGAGAACCCAGCGGTCAAGACGCTGCTTGAAGTGGCCAGCATCCCGATTACTGACATCTTCGAGCAGAACGCAAAGTTGCACAGCGGCGAGGACAAGCCGGAGGACATTGTCCGGCACGCACGCGAGTGGATCGTGGCGAACGCCGAGCTCGTCGATGGCTGGCTCGCCAATGCCCGCGCAGCTGGGCAGTGAGCGCATTCCTGCTCCAGGCTAAGCTTGGATCCGCCTGAATGGCCGCCTGGGTCTGGAGGATCTTCAAAAACAGCTTGTCCCGGACCTGATCCGGCCGGGACGGGCGCCGTCCACAGATCAGGCTCTTACGCAACGAAATGAGGCGGACCAGCCGCGACGCCCCGCAGTCTCGCATCGGGCGGCCGGCTGTGACATGTTCCCTGTCATGCGCGTTTATTACTCCGACACCTTCAACCTGCCGCTACCCGAGGGTCACCGCTTTCCCGGCCAGAAATACGCGATGCTGCGCGAGCGGCTACTGCGTGAGGGGCTCGTCGCGCCGCATGAACTCCATCTGTCGCCGCTGGCCGAAGACGCCGATATCTCCCGAGCGCATGATCTCGCCTACATGGCCGCGTTCGAGAATGGCACTCTCGATGACAGGGCTATTCGCCGCATCGGGTTTCCGTGGAGCGAATATCTGGTGACCCGCACGCGGGCCTCCACCGGCGGCGCAGTCGCATCGGCCCGCGCCGCGCTGGACGACGGCATCTCGGGCCAACTCGCTGGCGGCACGCACCACGCCCACCGGGACTTCGGCGCGGGCTACTGCATCTACAACGACCAGGCCGTCGCGGCGCTGCGCGCGCTCGCCGAAGGCTGGGCCGCGCGGGTGGCAATCGTCGATCTCGACGTGCATCAAGGCGACGGCACCGCGGCGATCCTCAGCGCGAATCCGTCTGTCTTTGTCTTCTCGATGCATGGGGAGAAGAACTTTCCGTTTCGCAAATACGAATCGGACCTGGATGTGCCGCTGCCCGACGACATGGACGACAAAGCATATCTGCGCAGGCTCGCCGAACATCTCCCGGCCGTGTTCGCGTTCCGGCCAGACCTGGTGCTTTATCAAGCAGGCGTTGACCCGCTGGCGGAGGATAAGCTGGGGCGGCTTGCACTTACGCATGACGGTCTGATGGCGCGCGATGAAATGGTGCTGGGCGAATGCGCCCGGCGCGGCATCTCGGTGGCGATGGCGATCGGCGGCGGCTATGCGAACCCGATTGCGCCCTCGGTCGCGGCGTATGCGAACAC
>CAZNGB010000103.1:0-7400 GCA_964572465.1 uncultured Hyphomicrobiaceae bacterium | reverse complement strand
TATCATGTCTCACAACACCTTCGGGCATATGTTTCGCGTCACGACCTGGGGCGAGAGCCATGGGCCTGCGATCGGCTGCGTGATTGACGGCTGCCCGCCAGGCCTCGCGCTCACCGAAGACGACATCCAGCCATATCTCGACCGCCGCCGTCCCGGCCAGTCCCGGTACACCACGCAGCGCCAGGAAGCCGATCAGGTCAGGATCATGTCGGGCGTGTTCCCGGGCGAGGACGGCTCTCAGGTCACCACCGGCACGCCGATCGCGCTGCATATCGAAAATGTGGACCAGCGCTCGAAAGACTACGGGGACATCAAGGACAAGTTCCGCCCTGGCCACGCCGATTACACCTATCTGGCCAAATACGGCATCCGCGATTATCGCGGCGGCGGGCGCTCCTCAGCGCGCGAGACGGCGATGCGCGTGGCAGCGGGCGCGGTGGCGCGGAAGGTGCTTGCCGGCATGACCATTCGCGGCGCGCTGGTGCAGATGGGGCCACACGGCATCAACCGAGCCAACTGGGACTGGGCAGAGGTGGACCGCAACCCGTTCTTCTCGCCGGACGCGCAGGCTGCCGCCGTGTGGGCTGATTATCTCGACGGCGTGCGCAAGGCCGGCTCATCCGCGGGCGCAGTGATCGAAGTTGTCGCTGAGGGCGCACCGCCGGGGTTGGGCGCGCCGCTATACGGCAAGCTGGATCAGGACATCGCTGCCGCTTTCATGAGCATCAACGCGGTCAAGGGGGTCGAGATCGGTGCAGGCTTCGCCGCTGCAGCGCTGTCGGGCGAGGAAAATGCCGACGAAATGCGCATGCGCCCGGACGGCAAGCCGGAGTTCCTGTCGAACAATGCCGGGGGCCTGCTTGGCGGGCTGTCGACCGGCGCTCCGATCGTCGCGCGCTTTGCCGTCAAGCCGACTTCCTCGATCCTTACGCCGCGCCAGACTGTCGATGCTGCAGGGCAAGATGCGGAAATCATCACCAAAGGGCGGCACGATCCTTGCGTGGGCATTCGCGCGGTGCCGGTCGGCGAGGCGATGATGGCGCTGGTGCTGGCCGACCACCTGCTGCGTCACCGCGCGCAATGCGGCGGGACGTGAGCGACGTCCACCAGACCCCGAGAGCGCTTTTTGATGGCGGCACAGGCGCAACCCCCGAGCAATCCTTTCGAAGAACGTCCGCCCTCGCCAGAACAGGTGATGTATCGCGGCTTCGCCTTGCCCTATGGGGCGAACCGGGGCGGCTTCCGGTTCTATTTCATGGCTTTCGTCGCCGTGATGGCGTTCGGTCTTTACGTCACAGGCGGCCATCGGTTGATGCTGCCCGTGGGCATTGCCGCGGGGAGCATCGCCTACTACTTCTACCCGTTGATCGAGGGGCGGCCGCGGATCGGCGCGAATGAATACGGGGTGTTTTGCGACGGGCTGGGGCTGATCCCGTGGCGCGAGGTAAACGATATCCTGCTGCGCGAATTCGCGGTGCGCAACATGTCGAACAAGGAGCTGCACATCCAGCTCAAGCGCGACCTGGACCACGCGCTGATCGCTGACTGGCGGCGTCAAAAGCTATACCGCATCCTGATGAAGCTGCCCTGGAAACTGGGGCCAGACAATCTCGTGCGCATCCGCCTGGAGCCGTTCGGGCCGGAGCCTGAGCGCATCCACGCCACGATGCTGCGGCTCTGGCGGTACTATCGCTCCTGAGTGTGCGTCTGGATTTTCGCCATAGATATGCCAACTATTCTAAGGCTCGTTGTGGCGCGAATTTCATCATCGCCACACGTTTCTGGAAGGCAGATTTCATGACGGCATCTTCGTTCAATCGCCGGGTGTTGTTGCGCGCGGGCATGGCCGCGCCGTTCATTTCTTTAGCCGGTGTGGCTAAGGCGCAGGTACCTGAGCCGAGCCCAAAAGCGCGGATGCGCCAGGCGCCAGGCTTTTACCGCCTGCGTGTCGGTGAGTATGTGGTCACGATGGTCAGCGACGGGCAGCTTGGCCTCCCCACGCCTGTGCTGGCCGCCAACGTGCCCGAGGCGACGCTGCGCAGCTATCTCAAGACGGTGCGGCAAGGCGGCGACATGCAGCGCGGACACCTGAACCTCGCGTTGATCGACACCGGCGAGCAGGTCATCCTGATTGATGCGGGCGCGGGGCCGGATTTTCAGGATAGCGCTGGGCAGATCGATGCGAGCCTTAGTGCCGCGGGCTACAAGGCCGGGGATATCGGGCTTGTGGTGATCACCCACGGCCATCCAGACCATGTCTGGGGTATCCTTGATGATGCGGGCGAGACCGCGCGCTTTCCCCATGCGGAGTATGCGATCAATGGGCAGGAGTGGCGCTTTTGGACCGATGAGACACTCGCCGACCGACTGCCCGAAGCCAGCAAGCCGATGGCACGCGGCGCGCGGAAGAACCTCACCGCGGTCTCCGCGCGGACGACCCGTGCCAACCCGGATGCCGAGGTCGCGCCGGGCGTGCGGCTGTTCCCCGCGCCGGGCCATACGCCGGGCCATTCTGGCGTGATGGTCGAGTCGGCGGGCGAGCGGCTGCTGATCGTGGGCGATGCGCTGACGCACCCTTACATCTCGTTCGAGAAGCCGGACTGGCATTTTGGCTTCGATATGGACGGCGAAAACGCCGCGCAGACGCGCATGCAGATCCTGGAGATGGCTGCAAGCGAGGACATGCGTCTCGCACTATATCATGCGCCGTTCCCAGGCGTTGGGCGCGTGGCGCGCATGAACACCGCATTTCGCTTCATCCCCGAGAATTGGGACTGGAACGGCGTGCCAGCTTGATAACCTGGGCGAGTGTGACAGCAGCGTGATATCGCGCTGGCCCAGCGCGGACGCGCTGTGATATACGCGCTCCAAGTTTGCGGTTCGGCGGCGAGCTTTGCGGGTGTGGTGGAATTGGTAGACACGCCAGATTTAGGTTCTGGTGGCGCAAGCCGTGGGGGTTCAAGTCCCTCCACCCGCACCAAGCTGTAAAGTGCCGAACGAGGGTCGCCCGGACTGGCAAGGATTACAAGAGACGAACGGAAAACACGAATTATGCAGATTGAAGAAACTGTCTCGGACGGTCTCAAGCGTGAGCTGAAGGTGAAGGTCGCGCGCCCGGAGATCGCGGAAAAGGTCGACTCCCGGCTGCACGAAATGAAGCAGCGCGCCAACATCAAGGGCTTTCGGCCAGGCAAGGTGCCGCTTGAACATCTGCGCCGGCTTTATGGCCGCTCGATCATGACCGAGGTGCTGCAGCAGACCATCTCCGAAACAAGCCAGAAGGCGCTTGCCGAGCGCGAGGAGCGCCCGGCGCAGCAGCCGGAGATCAACCTGCCAGAGGACGCCAAAGATGTTGAAAACATCATCAGCGGCGATGCTGATCTCGAATATACCATGTCCTTCGAGGTGATCCCGGACATGGAGTTGGCCGATCTGGGCAAGCTCAAGCTGGAAAAGGAGGTGGCTGAGGTCGAAGACGAGGACGTCGAGAAAAGCGTTCAGCAGCTTCTCGAATCCAGTGCCGCCTATGAGCCGAAGGATAGCGCGGCAGAGGACGGCGACCAGCTGAAAGTCAGCTTCGTCGGCAAGATCGAGGGTGAGCCGTTCGAAGGCGGCGCCGCAGAGGACATTGCGGTGGTGATCGGCAAGAACCAGTTCATCCCCGGCTTCGAGGAAGGACTGGTCGGCGCGAAGCCGGGCGAGGAGCGCACCATTGACGTGACCTTTCCGCAAGAATATGGCGCGGAGCATCTTGCGGGCAAGCAGGCCCAGTTCGAGGTCACTGTGAAGGAGGTTGGCGCGCCGAAACTGCCGCAGGCCGATGATGAATTCGCTTCGAATATCGGCTTTGAGACAATGGACAAGCTGCGCGATGCGATCCGCGACAAGCTGGGCAAGGAACTGGAGCAGGCGAGCCGGACCAAGCTGAAGCGCCACCTGCTCGACGAGTTGGACAAAACGCATGACTTCGAATTGCCCAACTCTCTGGTGGAGCAGGAGTTCAATGAGCTTTGGGGGCAAGTAACCCAGCAGATGGAGCGCGCCGGCGAGAGCTTCGAGGACAGCGGCAAGACCGAAGATGAAGCCAGGGATGAGAACCGTAAGCTGGCCGAGCGGCGCGTGCGCCTTGGGTTGGTCCTTGCCGAGATCGGTCAGCGTAACAATATCGAGGTGAGCGACGAGGAGATGAAGCGGGCGATGATGGATCAGGCCCGTCAGTATCCTGGTCAGGAAAAACAGGTCATCGAATATTTTCAGCAGAACCCGGGCGCTCTGATGGAGTTGCGTGGCCCCATCTTCGAGGAGAAGGTGGTGGATTACGCGTTGGCGATGGCCAGCGTCACTGAAAAGCCTGTCTCGAAAGAGGAATTGTTCAAGATGCCCGACGAGGACGAAGAGGCCGAGGCCGCTCCGTCGAAGCCTGCCGCGAAAAAGACCAGGAAGAAGAAATGAGCGATCCGAACGATATCTACATGTCCTCGCTCGTGCCGATGGTGGTCGAGCAGACGAACCGCGGCGAACGCGCCTATGACATCTTTTCGCTGCTTCTCAAGGAGCGGATTATTTTCGTCACCGGGCCGATCGAGGACACGGTCGCGTCGCTGGTTACGGCGCAGCTTTTGTATCTGGAATCGGACAACCCGAAAAAAGAGATCTCCATGTACATCAACTCGCCCGGCGGCGTGGTGACCTCGGGCATGGCGATCTACGACACCATGCAGTTCATCCGCCCGCCGGTTGCCACGCTTTGCGTGGGTCAGGCGGCGTCGATGGGGTCCCTGCTGCTCGCAGGTGGCGAGGCCGGTATGCGCTTTGCGCTGCCACATTCGCGGATCATGCTCCATCAGCCCTCTGGCGGTTTTCAGGGGCAAGCGAGCGATATCGAGCGCCACGCGGAAGATATCGTCAAGCTCAAGCGCCGCTTGAATGAAGTGTATGTCAAGCACACTGGCCAGCCATATGAGTTGATCGAGCGCACGCTCGACCGCGACTATTTCATGTCGGCTGAGGATGCTAATGAATTTGGCTTGATTGATCAGGTGCTTGATAAACGCGAGTTGCCGGTGGACGAGAAGCCCTGAGGCTGTTAGCCGCATGCTGCCGGCCGGAAGGGTCGCCGCCTTCGTCCACCACGCGGGATTTCAGTCCACAACCTGGAATTAAAGTCGGCCCGATGCCACGAAAAGGCACGTTCGCGCGCGACGTTTACCCTCTGTATGCCTCGTTAGGCTATTAGGCTCCACCAGCCAGTCGGGTTGCAGGGTTGCGAGAACTGCGAGGGCGATCGCGCGCCAACTCTCAACGATTTGTAACATTGGCTGCACAACTGGATGCTTGATCCGGGCGTGGTTGGCATGGTCAAATTGATATGACGGGCGGTCTGTCAGCGAAGCGGCAACGTAAGTCGCGTTATATGACAAAGCTGCGACGCGCCGACTTTTTGGGCGCGTTCGTGAACGGGACGGCCAGACACCGAGGTGTGAGTCTATGAGCAAAGTCAACGGAAACGACTCGAAGAACACCCTGTATTGCTCCTTCTGCGGCAAGAGCCAAAACGAAGTGCGCAAACTCATTGCGGGGCCGACCGTGTTCATCTGCGATGAATGCGTCGAGTTGTGCATGGACATCATCCGCGAGGAAAACAAGAACGCCTATGTCAAATCGCGCGACGGTGTCCCCACGCCTTCGGAGATCTGCGACGTTCTGAACGATTATGTGATCGGTCAGGACACGGCCAAGCGGGTGCTGTCGGTCGCGGTGCACAATCACTACAAGCGCCTGAGCCACGCCGGCAAGAACAACGATGTCGAACTGGCCAAGTCGAATATCCTGCTGATCGGGCCGACCGGGTGCGGCAAGACGCTGCTGGCGCAAACGCTGGCGCGCATCTTGGACGTGCCGTTCACCATGGCGGATGCCACAACGCTCACCGAGGCCGGCTATGTGGGCGAGGATGTGGAAAACATCATCCTGAAGCTGCTTCAAGCGGCGGATTACAACGTTGATCGCGCCCAGCGCGGCATCGTCTACATCGATGAGGTCGACAAGATCAGCCGCAAATCTGACAACCCGTCGATTACGCGCGACGTGTCGGGCGAGGGCGTGCAGCAGGCGCTGCTGAAGCTAATGGAAGGCACCGTGGCCAGCGTGCCGCCACAGGGCGGGCGCAAGCATCCGCAACAGGAATTCTTGCAGGTCGACACGACCAACATTCTGTTCATCTGCGGCGGCGCTTTCTCCGGCCTCGACAAGATCATTGCCCAGCGCGGGCGCACCACCGCGATCGGCTTCGGCGCATCGGTTGAAGCGGAGGATGAGCGCAAGACAGGTGATCTGCTGCGTAAGGTAGAGCCAGAGGATCTTCTCAAATTTGGTCTGATCCCGGAGTTCATCGGCCGCGTGCCGGTTCTGGCGACGCTGGAGGACCTCGACGAAGGCGCGCTGATGCAGATCTTGCTTGAGCCGAAAAACGCGCTGATCAAGCAGTATCAGCGCCTGTTCGAGATGGAGGATGTGCGGCTGACCTTCTCCGATGAGGCGCTGCGCGTGATCGCCCGCAAGGCTATTGAACGCAAGACCGGCGCGCGCGGCCTGCGCTCGATCCTGGAGGCGATCCTGCTGGACAGCATGTTCGAACTGCCAGGCTTGAAAGGTGTTGAAGAGGTGGTCATCAGCCCGGAAGTGGTGGAAGGCAAGGCAAAACCCTTGCGGATTTATTCCGAGCGCCAGGACGAAGTGGAGAGCAGTGCGTAGCGCTACGCTGTATGCGTGCTATGACAGCATCTTGCAACTTGAATTGGTATCTCGTTCTCGCCAACTGACTCAGTTAAGTGAGCATATGAAAGCCGTGCGCTTCAGGCGGCGGCTTGCGACAGACGACAACACAAACCGGGGCATCGGGGGCGGGCTCACGGTTGCCAAGCCGCATGGCCGCCGCATAGTCGGGGCCGGTTCGATGCCAAGGAGATGCATATGACGGACTATCCCAACGAAATGACGCAGACGCCAGAAGGTGGATCGACCTATCCGGTCTTGCCGTTACGCGACATTGTCGTCTTCCCGTACATGATCGTTCCGCTGTTCGTTGGCCGCGAAAAGTCGATCGCGGCGCTGGAAGAGGTTATGAACGCGGACAAGCAGATCCTGCTGGTTGCTCAGAAGGACGCCGGCGAGGATGAACCGACAACCGATGGCATCTACGAGATGGGCACGCTGGCGTCTGTGCTGCAGCTCTTGAAGCTGCCCGACGGCACCGTGAAAGTGCTGGTGGAGGGCGCAGAGCGCGCGCGGATCGTAAGCTATATCGAGAACGATAATTATTTCGAGGCTGAGATCGCGCGGGTCGAGGAAGAAAAAGGCCCCGATGACGAAGTTGAGGCGTTGGCGCGAACGGTCATCAG
>CAZNGB010000102.1:0-7425 GCA_964572465.1 uncultured Hyphomicrobiaceae bacterium | reverse complement strand
TGCGACCCTCAGATTAGGAATCTGATGCTCTATCCTGCTGAGCTACGGGGCCCTGCGCAGAGATGTAGCATATTTCAAGCGGCAATACAGCCATCCCAATCCTTGCATACGCCTTGCTGTTATCACATAATGCGTAAAATTATGGATTGGAGTTTTGCGTATGACGGCATTATCGAGAAAAGCTGGTAAATGGTTGTTCTCTGTGATCGCGCCGGTCGCTCTTGTTCTCAGCGCTGATCTTGCACGAGCCGGATGTGATCTCAAGGAAGCAGGCAACGCGACGATCGTCGAGATCCTTAACACCGAATCGCTGCTGCTGGAGGACGGTCGGGCGATCCGTCTTGTCGGGACGTTGAGCCCGCGCACCGGAACGCGCTGGGCGCAGGCAATGGGGCTGGAGTCGAAGATCGTCGCCGCCCTCGAGGCGCGTCTGCTCGGCAAGGAGGTGCGGCTGCGCATTGGATCACGTGAGCGCGACCGGTATGGCAGGCTGATGACGCATGTCTTCGTGGGTGATGGCGATGATCCCGTCTGGGTGCAGGAGGCGCTGGTCCGCGAGGGCTTGGCAACGGTCTATTCGTTTTCCGATAATCGCGAGTGCGTGCGCGAGCTGCAAGCGGTGGAACGAGCTGCGCGCGAAGCGGGCGCGGGCTTCTGGGAACAGGGCGTCTTCCGGGTGCGCGACGCAACCGATCTCGACAGCCTGGATGGGCTTGCCTACAGCTTTCAAATCGTCGAAGGCCGGGTCCAGGATGTCGCCGAGAGCCGTGGCCGCATCTATCTGAATTTCGGTGAGGATTGGCGCACCGATTTCACCGCCACGGTTGCGCCTTCCGACCGCGACAGCTTCAACGGCTCGGGAATAGAATTGCCCGACCTTGAGGGGCGCACAGTGCGCGTGCGCGGCTGGGTGGAGCGTCGCAATGGGCCGATGATCGACGTGACCCATCCCGAGCAGATCGAGTTGATCGCGCCCGGCGACAGCGCAGCCTTGCAGGCCGATTGAACGCACGGGCAAGCGGCGACAAGGCCTATCGCGCCGCCGAAACCGTCTCCTGGCGCATGTGCGCATGAGTTGCCGCGACCAGCGCCCGGAACAGGTTGCGCTGGTGGCTGTGATAGACCAGCAGTTCCGGGTGCCATTGCACGCCGATAAGGAACGGGCGATCACGATCTTCGATGCCCTGGATGATGTGCTCCTCGTCATGCGCGGCGGCCGCGAGATTGCTTGCTAACCTGTCGATTGCCTGGTGGTGGATCGCATTGACGAACACCCGCGGATGTTCGATGAGCCGGGCCAGTTTTGTGCCTGGCACCAATTCTATGCGCAGCCGCGGCATCACAGTTCGGCGATTGGTCCGCCACAGCTTCTCGTCAATGTCGTGGTGTAGCGTTCCGCCAAAGAATACGTTGAGCATCTGCGCGCCCCGACACACGCCCATGACCGGCAAGCCGCGCGGCACGGCGCGCTCCAGCGCGGCAAGCTCGAAGCGGTCGCGCTCCTCGTCGATCCGCACGTCTAGCGTGAAATCTCCCTCGTAGAACCGAGCAGAAATATCGTCCCCGCCGCCGATGAGAAGCCCGTCAAGGGTGTCCACAATCTCCGGCGATTCATTTGCGCCGATCCGCTTCGGCCGCGCGCCGGCCAGCCGAAGCGCGAGCGCATTCCACGTGTAGCTGAAACGCCCACGGCGCTGCGAAGTCGACACACCGATCAGCGGCCGTCTGGTTTTCTGCTCTGAAGCTGCCACTGTCTCTCCCATCATGCGCTCAACCGCGGCAGTTCGTGATGCACGCGACCATCTTGCCAAAAAGCGCCATCAAGGCGATATCACGTGGCGGCGCGGCATGCCAGATGAGTGCATCGCGTGAGCCCCGAGCATTGATCCTGGAGGACTGAATTTGAGCGAGACCAGTGCCAAGCCGCGTTGGACAAGCGATGCCTCGGAATGGCGCCGCCGGTTACGAGCCCTTGTGGACCACCCGGCCTGGGAGCGCACGATCCTCACGATCATCGTCCTCAACGCGATCACGCTCGGCCTGGAAACCAGCGACAGCGTGATGGAGCGGGTCGGGCCGCTACTGCTCACGCTGGATACGATTTTCATCACGATTTTCGTCATCGAGATCACCGCGAGGCTGATTGCGCATGGCGCGCGCTTCTGGCGGGATCCGTGGAGCGTGTTCGATTTCATTGTCGTGGCGATCGCGCTCATCCCCGCGACCGAGAGCCTGTCCGGCCTGCGCGCGCTGCGGATCCTGCGTGTGCTGCGTCTTATCTCGGCGGTGCCTTCGATGCGCCGCGTGGTCTCCGGGCTGTTCCGCGCGATCCCGGGCATGGGCGCGGTGGTCGCCCTGCTGGCGCTTATATTCTACGTGTTCGCGGTCATGGCCACCATGCTCTACGGCGACACTTTCCCGGAATATTTTGGGACAATCGGAGAGTCAGCCTACTCGCTGTTCCAGATCATGACGCTGGAAAGCTGGTCCCAGGGCATCGTGCGGCCGGTGCTCGAAGTGCATCCGCTGGCCTGGCTGTTCTTCATCCCGTTCATCCTGATGACGTCCTTCGCCGTACTGAACCTGTTCATTGGCATTATCGTGGATTCCATGCAGGAGCAGGCGCGCGAGCGGCTGGAGGCGCTGCAGGGCGAAGGTATGATGGGCGCGGAAGGCCAGCGCCAGGCGATGGAAAAAGAACATGATTGGCAAGCGGCTGAGTTTCGCAAGCTGATGGAAGAGTTGAAGGGTATGCGCGCGGAGGTGGCTTCGCTGCGCGCGGAGCTGGACGCGGCGCGCGGCGGCGGCAAAACCAACAGTTGACGCGGTGACGCGGCGGCTGGCGCAGCGTGCCGGAATCGGCGTAGGGTCAGGCTATGCAGCAATATCACACCCTCATGCGTCGCGCCCTCGGCGAAGGCGAGCGCATTGAGAACGATCGCACCGGCATCGGCACGCTGAGCGTGTTCGGCCACCAGATGCGGTTTGATCTGGCCGACGGCTTCCCGCTGGTCACGACCAAGAAGCTGCACCTGAAGTCAATCATCCACGAGCTGCTCTGGTTCTTGTCCGGCGACACGAACACCGCCTACCTCAAGCGCCACGGCGTGCGCATCTGGGACGAATGGGCTGATGAAAACGGCGATCTCGGCCCGGTCTACGGACACCAGTGGCGCTCCTGGCCTGCGCGGGACGGCGGCACGATCGACCAGATTGCGGGCGTGGTCGAGCAGATCAGGACGAACCCGCACTCGCGCCGCCACATCGTCACCGCCTGGAACCCGGCCGACCTCGACCAGATGGCCTTGCCGCCGTGCCACTGCCTGTTCCAGTTCCACGTGGCGGAAGGCCGCCTTTCCTGCCAGCTCTATCAGCGCTCGGCCGATATCTTCCTGGGCGTGCCGTTCAATGTCGCGTCCTACGCGCTGCTGACGATGATGACCGCGCAGGTGACCGGCCTGCGCCCCGGCGCGTTCATCCACACGCTCGGCGACGCGCATCTGTATCTCAACCATCTCGATCAGGCGCACGAACAACTCAGCCGCACGCCGCGCCCGCTCCCGGCAATGACGCTGAACCCGGAGGTCCGCTCGCTGTTCGACTTCACCTATGAGGATTTCACCCTGTCCGGCTACGATCCCCACCCGCACATCAAGGCGGAGGTCGCCGTGTAATGGCGGATGGCGAAGCAAAAATCGCGATGATCGTTGCCATGGACGAGAACGGCGTGATCGGCCGGGAGGGCGCGCTGCCATGGCGGCTGTCGTCGGACCTCAAGCTGTTCAAGCGCCTGACCATGGGCAAGCCCATGATCATGGGGCGCAAGACGTTTCAGTCGATCGGCAAGCCGCTGCCGGGTCGCGATAATATTGTCGTCACGCGCAATCGCGGTTTCGAGGTGGCGGGCGCGGACGTCGCGCCGAACCCGGACGCGGCGCTTTGGCTGGCGCGCGGGTTTGCGCGCGCACGCAGCACGGATGAGATCATGGTGATCGGAGGCGCGGACATCTTCGCGGCGTTCCTGCCGCAAACCCAGCGGATCTATCTCACGCGGGTCCACGCGAATGTCACCGGCGACACGTATTTCCCGGCCCTGCCGCCGGAGGAGTGGCGCACGACGCTGAGCGAGCATTATGGCGCTGGTGCGCGCGACGACTATGCGTTCACCTTCACGATCCTTGACCGCGTCGAGACCTGAGCGCTACGCCGCACCCACCAGATCGTGCCGGCCCCCGCCAGCACGCTCCAGCGCCTCGCTCGCCGCGGCCCATATCTTCCGGTCGTCGTCCTGCGCGCGCATGTCCATCATCCAGCGTGATATCAGCGCGCCCAGGCCGAACAGAAGCACCGCGCCGATCGCAGTGATCATGAACAGAGTGCCACGATCCAGCAGCAGCGACTCTTCTGGGGCGAGCTGCCAGGCCAAGGCGGCGAACAGCGCGGGCACTGTGGAGAGCAGGCCAAATCCGAGCGCGTTTTTCAGTCCCGGTTCGCCCCGCAGGAGCGGTAGATTGTGCGAAAGCCGCGAGACACGGCCTGTTGTCTGGTTGGCGATGGCGACGCAATGCGTGTTGCCCTTCGGCTTGTCCTCCGGCGCGGCCCACACGATCGTCACGACGTGCCCATCCTCAAGCGAGATGCCCGCATTGCTGAGGTTGACCTCGATGTCCGGGCCTTCGGCCTGTTGGAGCATGAATTCCAGATGCTCGACCACGCGCTCGGCAACGACCACGCGGCCTTTCGGCGCGATCGGTTCCTCGGAGGAATTCGCGAACGCCTGTAGCCAGGAGTTCAGGTTCTTGACCGTTCCCGTCGCTGCCCAGGCCTGAAATTCAGCCATGCCGTGTTCCCTGAACAAAGCGCCGCGGGGGTGGACGCATCGGCTATCCCTCTATTTGTTCTGGCGCGTATTTTGTCCGAAAGCCGCTTCCCACTTTTCGGAATACGCTTTAGCGCGTCTCCGTCAGCTCGCGGCCGCGTGTGTCGCGCAGGAACAGGCCGCCAATGACAATGCTCATGACTGCGATGATGATGGGATACCACAAGCCATAATAGATGTTGCCGGTCGCGGCCACTGCCGCCGTGCCGATCAGCGGCAACATCCCGCCGAACCAGCCGTTGCCAATGTGATAGGGCAGTGAAACCGACGTGTAGCGGATCTGGGTCGGGAACATCTCGACCAGCAGCGCGGCAATCGGCGCATAGACCATGGCGACATAACCGATCATCACGACGACAATGAACACCGCCAGCGGGAAGTTGATATCGCGGGGGTCGGCGCGCTCGGGGAAGCCGGCTTCGCGCAGCGCCGCAACCACCGCATCGCCGGTCATGGACTGCTGCCAGTCATCTATGGGGATTGGCGCATTGCCTGCCACCGTGATGGTCTGCGCCGCGCCCGGCGGAACATCCACGATGTCGAATGAGACGCCGCGGTCGGTCAGGAAATCGCGCGCCTGATCACAGTCGGTGAAGTTCGACCACGGTCCGACAAAGACGTGAAGCTGGCAGTTGTCTGGGTTCGCGCGCAGCGTGATATCGGCGCGCTCCTGAAAGGCGACAAGCCCTGGGTTCACCGCCTGCGCCAGCATCTGGAACAGCGGAAAGTAGGTCATTGCCGCGAGCAGACAGCCCGCGAGGATCACCTGTTTGCGCCCGATCCGGTCAGACAGCCAGCCGAAGAACAGGAACAGCGGCACGCTGATGAGCAGCGCCGAAATCATGATGCCGTACGCGATGAAGTAATCGACCTTCATCGTGATCTGCAGGAAAAACAGCGCATAGAATTGTCCGGTGTACCAGATCACGCCCTGGCCAGCCGCGGCGCCCAGCAGCGCAAGCAGCGCGTTCTTGTTGTTCGGATAACGCAGGAAAGCATCGCGAAGCGGGTGCTTTGAGGCTTGTCCGCGCGACTTCATGTATTGGAACAACGGGGATTCGCTCAGGCGTAGTCGGATATAGACCGACACGATCAGCAGAATGAGCGAGAGCAGGAACGGGAGCCGCCAGCCCCACTCGGCGAAATCCGCGTCGTCCATCGCCACCCGGCAGAGCAGGACCACAATCAGCGACAGTAGAAATCCGCCGCTCGCGGTGGTCTGGAGCAGACTGGTGACATAACCGCGATGCTCGCTGACGGTGTGTTCCGCGACGTAGGTCGCAGCGCCGCCGTATTCGCCGCCCAGCGCCAGCCCCTGCGTGATCCGCAGCGTGACCAGCAGCGCCGGCGCGAGCCAGCCAACCTGCTCGAAAGTCGGCAGCAGGCCGATCGCGAAGGTCGCCCCGCCCATCAGCAGGATGGTGACGAGGAAAACGTATTTACGTCCGACTGTGTCGCCGAACCTGCCGAACAGAAGCGCGCCGAAAGGCCGGACGATGAAGCCAGCCGCATACGTCGCGAAGGCCGCCAGCAGAGCCGCCGTTTCGCTGCCCGGTGGGAAGAACAGGAAGGCGAAGAACGGCGCGAGCGTGGCGTAGAGGAAGAAGTCGTACCATTCGAAGACTGTCCCGAGCGACGATGCGAAAGTGACCTTTCGCAGCTCTCTCGGGCGGATATGGATAATATCCGGGACACCTTGGTGCCGTGTGCGGATAACCTGGACCACGGACGCCCCTCCCAGAAAATTATTGTTTTTCCAAGGCGAATTTTCGCGGCGGCCGGGATGCCGGTGAGCGTTGCATTCCAGCTTTGGAACGTTGAGGCGTTGTATAGAAATAAATCAAAAATAAGGCTTTTGTGTTGGGCGCGAGACTTTTCGCCCCGCCCCAGCAACAGTTCGGCGCAACTGTGCCGTTAGCGCGGAAGCGTTTCTTCCACGGCCCGTTTTGTGGCCATGACGACTTTGTCGATCTCCTCGTGCGTGATGCAAAGCGGCGGCGCGAAGCCGAGAATGTCGCCTTGTGGCATCGCCCGCGCGATGACGCCGTGGCGCGCGAGCGCGGCCGTTACGCTCGGGCCGATTTTCCTGGCTGGATCGAAGAATTGGCGGCTCGCCTTGTCCTCGACGAACTCGACCGCTGCGAGCAGCCCTTCACCGCGCACCTCGCCTACATTCGGGTGATCGGCCAACGCGTTGGCAAGCTGTACATTGAAATAGGCGCCGACTTCGCGCGCGTTCGCCACGAGCGCCATTTGGTCGATCAACTCCAGATTCGCGACGCCGGCCGCCGCGCAAACCGGGTGCGCGGAATAAGTCCAGCCGTGCCCGAACGGGCCGAACTCATCCGTGCCGCGCTCCAGCACCTCCCAGACCTTGTGCGAGACGATCGAGCCGGACAGCGGCGCGTAGGCCGACGTCAGACCCTTGGCGATGGTAATGATGTCCGGCTCCAGGCCATAATGCGGCGATCCGAACATGGAGCCGAGACGCCCAAAGCCTGTCACGACCTCGTCGACGATGAAAAGGATGTCGTATTTCTTCAGGA
>CAZNGB010000101.1:0-7545 GCA_964572465.1 uncultured Hyphomicrobiaceae bacterium | reverse complement strand
TCCATTCCACGTTGGGCGGCGGATAGCAAGGGCCTGTCAACACGATCTGCAGGCACCGCCGGCGGAAAATCGGGTCGGCCAGGAAGATGCTCTCCTCGATCTCCAGCGCCGCGCCTTTCGCCGTGAACTGCCAGCGCTCTTCATTCGGCAGCATGAGCGCGATGCCACGCTCGTCGGGCAACAGGCTCACCTTCACGCGCGGATGCAGGTGAAAGCGGATGGCGAAGATCGCATCGGCGGAAGCGCTTGTGGCGGTTTTGCGCGGGTCGAGCAGTTGATCGACGCCGTCAAGCCTCTCACCATCATTAGACAATGTCAGTAGCCGCTGATGCAACAGGCCGAAGCGATCACGGTAACCATCGTGCGCGGCGCGCAGTGTGGTGCTCTCGCTGCCAATGGAGACTTCGCTGCGCACCGCCTTGGGGTTGGAGAGCAGGTAGATTTCGCGCGGCGGCTGCAGGAGCTGGCGCTTGATGAGCCGGGACGATGAGGCGTCATTGATCGTCAGCGTGGAATGGGCGGCCGTCGCGCGCGAGACGATGTGCCACTCGCTTTCCTCGTCGCCAGGTGCGCCGCAATTTACCACAATCTCGTTCTGGCCTGAACTGAACTCGAAAGCGAGACATCCAGCGCAGGCACCTTCGCTGGCCGAAAGCGGCGGCGGCTCGCCGACATCGGCGATCACAACGGCATCGCCCTTGGCAAGCCGCGCATAGCCGGATTTGGTCGTCAGGTTTTCTGTCGGCGCAAGCGTATCGTCATAAGCGAGGATGTTGGCGATCTCGTCGATGCGGGTGGCCGCCATGCCGTTGAACCGCGCCAGCGCGCCGTTTCCCAGCCGCATGAAGCGCAAGGTCGGCAACAAGCGCGTGATGGCTTCGTTCAAGGCGTCTGGCACATCGAAGCCACGGCTGACGAAGCACTGACGCAGCGGCAGCAGGTCGAGGAGAATATCCACCATTGCGCCAGGATTGCGCGATACATGTCCGCCGTCAGGCAGGATCTGCCGGTCCAGTTCGGCGGCGAGCGACGGCGTGTATGAGGCCAGATGCGATTCAAACTCGGCAACGCACAGGGTTGCGAGCGTAGAGGCGATCAGCGCGCGCAGACGCGCAACGTTCTGGCCCTCGTCGCGCCCGCTGAGCGAAAGCGCATGAAGCTGGCGGGTCAGTCCGCCCATATAGGCGTCGTAGAAATCGGCATCCGCGCGCTCTAGCACGAACCCGGCATGTGACAGCCAGGCGATCAGGCGGCGCGCGGCGATTTCTGTCTCCCATGTCAGCTCAGGCGCGCGTGCGCCCAGCGTCAGCCAGTCGCGGATCAGCGCACGGGCGCGTTCGCGGGCAACATCGTCCTGCGCGGCATGGAGATGGCGCAGCCAGCTAAAGGCATGCAATTCGCGTAGCCAGGGCTGCGAGGGCGGGCGTACTTCAAAGGCCGATTGCGAGCCGATCGGCGCCACCGCGCCAGCCAGGCCGAAATAACCGTCATACATCTCCGCTGAGAGCGATGGGTCCGCGGTGCGCAGGTCTTGCGGGATCAGCACAAATTGATAGGCCGCAGGCGGTCCTGCAATCCAGCGCACTGGGGCGGAGCCGATCACGGTCTTCAGGGCGGCGCGCCCGGCATGTGAAGCAGCCATCGCAGCGAGGCGCATTTTCTCGGTGACGTCGTTGTTGGCCATGGCGGCGGTGCTTTTAGCGTTTGCTGTTGTCGCGAAAACTATAGCTTCCGACGCCTTCACGGCGGAATAGCGACGCGCTGCAACTATTGATTATGCGCCGGTCTTTCGCAACCGGGCTATGAAGAAACCGTCGATGCCGCTCATCGCCGGGTCGTCGGCCGGGAATTGGTGCGGCAGTGTGCGCAAAACGCCGGGCGGGCGAACCCATTCAGGCCGCGCGCCGAGCAAAGCTGCGTCGATCGGCTGAAGCGAGAGGTCGCCGCGCCGCGCAAGACACCGCTCGATCTGTTCGATGCCCTCCTCCGGCTCCAGCGAGCAAGTGCAATAGACCAGAACGCCGCCGGGCCGCAGCATGGCGGCCGCGTTATCGAGCAGGCGGGTTTGCAGGGCGGTGAGCTTTTCCAGGTCAGCGGGGCGCTTGAGATGCGCGATGTCTGGGTGGCGGCGGATCGTGCCGGTGGCCGTGCAAGGGGCGTCGAGCAGAACGGCATCGAAAGTCGCGTCGGGCAGCCATGCGGTCGCGTCCGCAGTGATCATCTCGGCCTCCAGCCCGAGCCGCGCCATGTTCTCGCGCAGCCGGTCCAGCCGCTTGGCGGACTGATCGACCGCCACGACCCGCGCGCCGGCATGGACAAGCTGCGCGGTCTTGCCGCCCGGCGCGGCGCACAGGTCGGCTACGCGCTGACCAGCCACATCTCCGAGCACACGCGCGGGCAGCGCCGCGGCGGCGTCCTGCACCCACCACGCACCCTCGCCATAGCCTTCGAGCGCCTCGATCCGGCCACGCGCGGCGAGCCGAACGGTCCCTGTTGGCAGCGCCATGCCCCCAAGGCGCTGTGCCCAGCCCTCCGGGTCTGTTTTGACTGTCAGGTCCAGCGGTGGCTCGATCATATGCTGTGCGGCAATCGCGCGGGCAGCTTTCTCGCCGTAATTCGCCGCCCAGCGGTGCCAGAGCCAATCCGGCGTGTTCAGCCGCGCGGCATCCTGCTCCGCGATGATCTGCGCACGCGCGCCGGCGACCCGCCGCAGCACCGCGTTGGCCAGCGATGCGAAGCGCTGTGCGGCCCGGTCGCGCCGCGTCTGTTCGACCGCGATGTTGATCACCGCATGTCCGGGCGTATCCATGAACAACAGTTGCGCGCACGCCGTGAGCAGGATGTCATCAAGCAGGCCGCGCTTTTCGGGCAATGGCGCAGTGATGAAGCGGCCGAGCGCATCATGGATCTGTCCCTGGTGGCGCAGCCCCGTGCTGACCATAGCGCGCACGAAAGCCCGGTCGTTCGGTGCCAGTGGCGGTTCGGCGCGGTCGAGCAAACCGAGAGCTTCATCGAGCGGCTGATGTTTGGCAAGGATTTGCCGGAGGACGCGCGTGCAGAGGTCTCGGGTTGCAAAGCCCTCAGGAAGGGTGCGCGCGCGGGATTTTTTCGTGTTCGCCTGGCTCACGGATGTCGCGCCCTGACGGGCGCCGTAGACGGCCTCAGCCCCATGGGCCCTCGCGGCGCGCGCCCCATGGCCCGCCGGCGTCCGTTTCCGCGCCGCCGCCTTGGCCCATTTCACCCGCCATGGCCCTCAGGCGGGAAATGCGCTCCTCGGTCGGGGGGTGGGTGGAGAAAAGATTATCCATGCGCAGGCCCGCCAGCGGATTGATGATGAACATATGCGCCGTCGCCGGGTTGCGCTCGGCATGGTCGTTCTGCACCTGCTTGGCCGCGCCGGCGATCTTTTCCAGTGCAGACGCCAGCCATAGTGGGCGCTGGCAGATTTCCGCGCCCAGGGCGTCAGCCTTGTATTCGCGCGAGCGGCTGATGGCCATCTGGATGAGCCCGGCTGCGATCGGCGCAAGGATCACCATGAGGATGATCCCGATCACGCCAAAAGGGCTGCCGTTGTTGCGCCCGCCGCCGAACAGCAAGCCGAATTGCGCCAGCATCGAGATTGCGCCGCCGATCGTCGCCGCAATCGTCATGATCAGCGTGTCGCGGTTTTGCACATGCGCAAGCTCATGCGCCATCACGCCGGCCACCTCCTCACGGCTGAGCTGCTTTAACAGCCCAGCCGTCGCAGCGACAGCGGCGTTCTCAGGATTGCGGCCGGTGGCGAACGCGTTGGGCTGATCCTCATGGATCAGATACACCTTCGGCATCGGCAGGTTGGCGTTGCGCGCGAGCTGGCGGACGATGTCGAACAGTTCCGGCGCGGTGCGCTCGTCAATCTCCTGCGCGCCGCTCATGCGCAGGACAATCTTGTCGGCGTTCCAATAGCTGATGAAGTTCATGCCGGCCGCGATCACAAAGGCGATCAACATGCCGGTCTGTCCGCCAATAGCGAAGCCGACGAGCACGAAAAGGGCGGTCAGCAGTGCCAGCAGCATCGCTGTGCGCAGGTAATTCATGTGACGAACTCCAGATCAGCGAAAGGGCCGTTGCGACCGCTTTTAGATGAACTCGACCTTAAGGATTTCGTAATCCTTGCTGCCCTTGGGCGATACAACCTCGACGCTGTCGCCTTCCGACTTGCCGATGAGCGCGCGCGCGATGGGCGAACTGATGGCGATGCGGCCCTGTTTCACATCTGCTTCATCATCACCAACAATCTGGTAGCGCAACTCTTGCTCGGTCTCTTCGTCGATGATCGTCACCGTCGCGCCGAACTTCACCGTATTACCCGAGAGCTTTGACACGTCGATGACTTGCGCGCGCGAAAGTTTGTCTTCGATATCGGCGACGCGGGCCTCGTTCAGGCTCTGTTGCTCCTTGGCAGCGTGATATTCGGCATTTTCGGACAAATCGCCATGTTCACGCGCCTCCGAGATGGCCTGGATAATGCGCGGTCGCTCCTCCGACTTCAGGCGTTTCACTTCTCGCTCCAGAGACGCGTAACCTTCAGCGGTCATAGGAACTTTTTCTTGCGACATTTCCAGTCGTCTCCTGATCCCGGTTCAACCCCGGATTCCATGATAGCGTTTGTGAATGAAGCAGCGTTTCGGGTCGAAATGCAACGTCGGCCGCCCAGTGGAGCGAATTTGACATTTGACTTTCGCTTACGGCCAGGCTCTCGCTCAGTTGTCAAATCGGACCATTAGCGCTGTCGGGCGATATATTCCTGCAGGGGTGTAACTTCAAGGATTCCCGCGCGCATTGCTTTGATCGCCTGTGTAACGGCGAGCGCACCCGTGATGGTCGTGTAATATGGAATATGGTAGAGGAGCGAGGTTCGGCGGATCGAGGCGCTGTCGGACAGCGCGCGAACACCTTCGGTGGTGTTGAAAACCAGATGCACCTCCCCGTTCTTCATCGCGTCCACGATGTGTGGGCGGCCTTCCAGCACCTTATTGATCTTTTCACATTCGATCCCGTGCGCCTCCAGATGGCGCTTGGTGCCGCGCGTGGCGACGATGCGAAAACCCATCGCCACCAGGTCGCGCGCCGGGCCGAGGATACGGTCCTTGTCTTCATCCTTCACTGAGACGAACACAGTGCCGGATACCGGCAGCATGTTGCCTGCCGCGATCTGGCTCTTTGCGAAGGCCACCGCGTAATCGTCGTCCAGCCCCATCACCTCGCCGGTTGAACGCATTTCCGGGCCGAGGACCGGATCGACGCCGGGGAAGCGTGAGAACGGGAACACAGCCTCTTTCACGCCAATGTGCCGGTATGCCGGCGTTTCGATCCGAAGATCTGCGAGCTTCTTTCCGGCCATCACGCTGGCCGCGAGACCTGCGATCGGCAGTCCGATGACCTTGGCAACAAAAGGCACCGTGCGGCTCGCGCGCGGGTTCACTTCGAGCAGGTAGATCTCGCCGTCCTTGATGGCGAACTGCACGTTCATCAAGCCAATGACCGCAAGCTCGCGCGCCAGCTTCCGAGTCTGCTCCTTCAACTCGTCGAGCAGATGCGCGGGCAGCGAGTGCGGCGGCAGCGAGCAGGCCGAGTCGCCGGAATGTACTCCGGCTTCTTCGATATGCTCCATGATGCCACAAATGAAGACATCCTCGCCGTCGCCAATGGCGTCAACGTCTACCTCGATCGCGTCGCGCAGATAGGTGTCGAACAGCAGAGCATTCGTCGCCAACAGCGCATTGACGCGGGCGCTACTCTCCTGGAACTTCTGGCGCAGATCGGGCGGCACAAAGCCGGCGAGCGTCTGGTCGATATAGTCCTGCAGGTCGGTCTCGTCATAAATGATCGCCATCGCGCGGCCGCCGAGGACGTAGGACGGGCGGATCACCAGCGGATAGCCGATTTGCTCGGCCACCATCTGGGCCTGTTCAACGCTTGAGGCGATGCCGTTCTTCGGCTGGCGCAGATTGAGCCGGTCCACCAGCATTTTGAAATGATCACGGTCTTCGGCAAGGTCGATGGACTCGGGCGCGGTGCCAAGGATCGGCGCGCCAGCCTCCTTGATCGTCCGCGCAAGCTTGAGCGGCGTCTGGCCGCCGAACTGTACGATCACGCCCTTGAGAGTGCCGGCCTGCTGCTCGACGCGGATGATCTCCATCACGTCTTCGTCCGTCAGCGGCTCAAAATACAGCCGGTCGGAGGTGTCGTAATCGGTAGAAACCGTCTCGGGGTTGCAGTTGACCATGATGGTCTCATAGCCATCGCGTGCGAGCGAATAAGCCGCGTGGCAGCAGCAATAGTCGAATTCGATGCCCTGGCCGATGCGGTTTGGCCCGCCTCCGAGGATAATGACCTTTTGGCGCTCTGATGGCTGCGCTTCGCAGACCGGCTCCTCGAACAGCCCGCTCTCGTAGGTCGAATACATGTAAGGGGTCGGCGACGCGAACTCCGCCGCGCAGGTGTCGATGCGTTTGAACACCGGATTGACGCCGAGCGCGCGCCTGTTCGCAGTGACCTCTGCGGCGTTGATGTCCACCAGCGCCGCAAGCCGCGCATCGGAAAAGCCCATGCTCTTCAGCGCGCGGAAATGCGCCGCATCGTCAGGCAGGCCATGCTCGCGCACCCAGTTTTCCCAATCAACGATGGCCTGAAGCTGCTCGATGAACCACGGGTCAATCTTGCACGAGGCATGGACCTGTTCAGTCTCGACGCCTAGGCGCAGCGCCTGCGCGACCTTCAGGATGCGGTCAGGCGACGGGGTGCCGAGCGCAGCGCGGATGACGTTCTTGTCGTCGCCGCGGCCAAGGCCCTCCAGCGTGATGTCGTCCAGCCCCGTCAGGCCGATTTCCATCGAGCGCAGCGCCTTTTGCAGGCTTTCAGGGAAGTTGCGGCCGAGGCCCAGCACCTCGCCGACCGCCTTCATCGAGGTGGTGAGCGTCTCCTCGCTGCCGGGGAACTTCTCGAACGCGAAGCGCGGGATCTTGGTGACGACATAGTCAATCGTCGGCTCGAAGCTGGCCGGCGTCGCGCCCTGCGTGATGTCGTTGTCCAACTCGTCGAGCGTATAGCCGACCGCGAGCCGCGCGGCGACCTTGGCGATCGGAAAGCCGGTGGCCTTTGACGCCAGCGCGGATGAGCGCGACACGCGCGGGTTCATCTCGATCACGACCAGCTTGCCGTCTTCCGGGTTGACCGCGAACTGCACGTTTGACCCGCCGGTCTCCACCCCGATCTCGCGCAGCACCGCGATCGAGGCGTTGCGCATCTGCTGGTATTCCTTGTCGGTCAGCGTCAGCGCCGGGGCGACCGTGATGGAATCGCCCGTGTGCACGCCCATCGGGTCAACATTCTCGATCGAGCACACGATGATGCAGTTGTCCGCCTTGTCGCGGACGACCTCCATCTCGTACTCCTTCCAGCCGAGCACCGACTCCTCGACCAACACCTGATCGGCCGGTGATGCGTCGAGCCCGCGCTCGATGATGTGGAGGTATTCCTCGCGGTTATACGCCACGCCCCCGC
>CAZNGB010000100.1:0-7627 GCA_964572465.1 uncultured Hyphomicrobiaceae bacterium | reverse complement strand
GGGCTTTCGATCGCCAGTTCGCGCGGGTTGGTGAGGCCGGGCAGATGATAGACACCGCTGCCGCCAATGATGCCGAGGACCGATTTCGTCATGAGCCGCCCGCTGGTTATCTTTCATTCTCATGAATGGCTATAGCAGCAGTGCGCCGCACGGCACAATCGGCCGTTCGGAGAGGGGCACGCCTGTCGAACTGTCAGCGCGCTATTTCAGGTGCTCGCCGCCATCGAGCGCGATCATCTGGCCGGTCATCGAGCGTGCGCGCAGGATGAACATCACCGCCTCGGCGATATCCTCAGGGTTCGCGCCGCGCTCCAGGAGCGTGCTCTGCCACTCGCGGGCGAAATCCTCATCGCTTTGATAGATGTTGCGCAACACTGGGCCTGGGGCGATCGCGTTGACGCGGATGCGCGGCGCGAGCGCCTGGGCCATGGTGCGCGTCGCGGTCCACAGCGCGGATTTGGCCAGCGTATAGGAGAAAAAATCGGGCGTTAGCCGCATCACGCGCTGGTCGATGATGTTGATGATGTTGCCCTCTCGGCCGGCGGGCAGCGCCTTGTCGAACGCCTGCGCCAGCATCACCGGCGCGCGGAGGTTGGTGTTGTGATGCGCCGCCCAGCTTTCGGCGGTGAAGTCGCGGATTGAGTCGCGCTCGAAAATCGACGCGTTATTGACGAGACAATCGGGCGGGCCGAGCGCCTCGACGCAGGCCGGCACCAGATGCAGCGTCTGGTCGTGGTCGCTGAGATCGGCCTGCAGCGGCGCAACCCGTGCGCTGAGCGCGCGCAGCTCCCCGGCGAACGCTTCCGCCTCCTCGCGCGAGCGATTGTAATGCAAGCCGATGGCCCAGCCGTCTTCTGCGAGCCGGAGCGCGATAGCTTTCCCGATTCGCTTCGCTGCGCCCGTAACGAGCGCAATGGGAGGGAGGTTGTCAGTCATCGCGTATTGCTGCTCAACATCTGCGTTAACGAACGACCGCGAACCCCGCCTGCGCGCCCGGGCTGAGCAGGAAGCCGATATAGGCGGCATAGGCCGCCAAGAACGCGATACCGGCAGTACGCCCAATCGGCACCTTCCAGACCACGAACGGCACCAGCAGAAGCGTCGCGGCCAGCATCACCCAGATATCGAGCCGCAGGATTTCGGCAGGAATACTGATCGGCGTAACCATCGCGGTGATGCCGACAATAGCGAGCATATTAAACAGATTGCTGCCGAGCACATTTCCAAGCGCAAGCGCGCCGTGCTGACGCAGAGCGGCGATAACGGTGGTGGCGAGTTCGGGCAGCGAGGTGCCGATGGCGACGATGGTAAGCCCGATCACTGTATCGGACACGCCCCAGGCGCTGGCGACCGAGGCTGCCGCATCGACCGTCAGATGCGCCGCGACGGGCAGGCCGATCAGCCCAAGAACCAACGCGCCAACGGAGACCCAGACCGGGCCGGGCAGCGGACTGACATCATCGTCGATGGGTACGATGCTGCCATCGGTCCGGCTGCGCATCGCTCGGCGCGCGGACAACCATAGGAAAGCGATCAGCAGGCTGAATAGCAGCGCCCCGTCCAAGAAGGTCATGGGGGTCAGGAAGCACAGTCCAGTGAAGAGAACGCTGGTGCCCAGAACGATATAGGTGTTGCGGTCGAGCGCGTGATGATCACAGCGCGTCGCGCTGATTATGGCGGGCAGACCGAGAACCAGCAGGATGTTGGCGATGTTGCTGCCAACTACGTTGCCGATCGCGATGCCTGGGAGGCCATCCAGCACCGCCTTCACCGAAACCACCAGCTCCGGCGCGGAGGTGCCGAACGCGACAACCGTCAGTCCAACGATCAGCGGCGGGATGCCAAGGCGATAGGACAGATCGACGGCACCGCGCACAAGAACGTCGCCGAAAACGACCAGCAACGCGAGGCCGGCGGCAAGCTGCACATAGATCATTGCTCTGCAATCGCCTCTCGAAAATGAAAAATCCGCGAGGTCAAGGCGCGGGTATCCCGGAGCGCAAGCACATGGGGGGACGCAAAGGCATCGCGTCCACAAGATTTCCACAGCGCAATGAGCTACCCCCTGTCAGCTTTCGAAGCTCTGAGTGCACTTAAGCCACCGTCGCAGCTTTTCCAAGCGCCAATGTGCCGAGCACCCGGCGCAAGAGCCCGCCCAAGCGAAATGCCCGCAATTGCATCCGTCTCTGGGCGCGAAATCGGATGACCAGACACAACCTCACCATGCCCTTCTTCAACCTTGGCGCGAAATCCTCCTCATCAGCGCAGCTCCGGCCCTTGGACGCGCCCGACAGTCGCGCAAACACGAAAACAACCTTTGATTGTATAAAATTTTTCTTGCAAGCGTAATTATGCCCGTATAGGGTGCAGACATCTGGACGGCACAACCAAGTGCGGTCTCGACGGGCAAGGCATCTCCCGATCTGCTCGGGAGATTATGATTGGCAAGAGGCGCAACAAGGGGGTACGGAAATCTGTGAGTCGCGCAGATGTTGAGGGACACTTGCCGAACTCGCTTCCACCCCATCAAGACGCTCTCATGCTCTGTCTGGTCGAAAGACTGTTTTCGACCAGCAATGATTGCCCCGAGTCTCCGCATCGGTTGGTTCAGGCCCTAACGGATACCAGAATCCGAGTTTCGGATGCCTGATCCTGAAGGGTGCGAACACACGGTTTAGTATCGTGTGCGTAGCGTAGAAGTACTGCGTTTGGGACGAGGCAAGAGACGTCGGACTGATCATCTGGCGTTTTCATAGCCCAGTCCTCTCCCTCTCTAGTGCCCAAAACGGCCGGATCCTTACCCCCATCAGGATCCGGCCACTTCCCTCCCCACCATACAATCCAGGATTGCATCGCTCGGCGCCGCTTCCGCCGTGCGTTCACTTCACGTGCTCGGCAAGCTCTGCCCGATGGTCATGCCAGCCATGCGTGCGTTGGCCTGTGGGGCGGTGGCCGGGAGGTCTTACCGTAGCCATATTATTTGGCGTATGCTGCACTGCAGCAAAGCTGGAAGAGCGTCCGGCACCTGGCTGAACGCAACGCAACCCGGGAGAGGTTCTCATGACTGAATCTCAATTCTGGGGAGGAACATTTCGCAAGCTCTGGCCAACGGAAACCGAGAAGTTCCGTGACCACCTGTTGAGACTGGATAAGGAGACGCGCCGCCTGCGCTTCGGTATGCCGGTGAATGACGGATTCGTCCGAGATTACGCAGCGCATGTTGGCGATTGGGACAGCATCATCCATGCCTTCGTCGTGAATGGCGAGGTCCGCGCCGCGGCCGAACTACGCCGGATCGGCAATCACTGGTCGGGCGAGGCCGAAGCCGCGTTTTCGGTCGAGACGGACTTCCAGAACCAAGGCATCGGCAGCGAACTGCTCGGGCGGGTCGTGCGCTCAGCGCGTAACCGCGGCATCGGCCGGCTCTACATGAATTGCCTGCTGGAGAACCGGAAGATGCAGCGCGTCGCCAAGAAGTTCGAGGCATCGCTGCAGTTTGACCATGGCGATGTCGTCGGCCGGGTCCAGCCAGGCATTCCGACCTATTTGTCGATCTGGAGCGAGGCGATGGCGGACGGCAGCGACTTCATGATGGCTGTCCTCGACTTGCCAAAGCGCTACGCAGCCTGAGACGGTGACCCGGCGTTCGCCGCCGGGTCATTTGCTTATGCCGCCGCAGTCTGCTCCTTGCGCGGGGGTACGGGCGGGAACAACTGATCCAGCGGAACCGAACGGCCATTCGGCTGCACCATCCGGCAGTGATAGCGCTTCAACGCACGCGGATGGGGCACGCCGCAGGAATGCGCGATGATGCCGACATCTTTGCGCATCTTTTCCACATACCGCATCACCCGCACCGCCTTGTCCGCCGGATCGAGGCCGCGCTGAAGCCGCGGATTGTGTGTCGTGATGCCGGTTGGGCAGGTGTTCTTGTTGCATTTGAGAGCCTGGATGCAGCCCAGCGCGAACATGAAGCCGCGCGCTGAAACCACTGAATCCGCGCCCGCGCAATAGGCCCAAGCGACCTCCGCCGGCGTCACCAACTTGCCCGACGCGAACAGCTTGATGCGCTCGCGCAGACCATATTGGGTGAGGATATCGGCGACCAGCGGCAGCGCTTCACGGATCGGCAGGCCAACATGATCCATCAGCGCCATCGGGGCCGCGCCGGTACCGCCATCGCCCGAGTCGATCGTTATGAAGTCCGGCGCGCTCTCAACGCCGCGACGCTGCACCTCCGCGCACATCTGCTCCAGCCAGCCATACGCGCCAACGACGCTCTTGAACCCGACCGGCTTGCCCGACATCGCGCGCATATGGCCGATGACGTCGAGCAGTTCCTGTACGTTGTCGATCTCCGGGTGGCGGTTCGGCGAGACGGAGTCCTGATACGCAGGGATGCCGCGAATCTTTGCGATCTCGGGCGTGACCTTCACCGCCGGCAGTATGCCGCCCTTGCCCGGCTTCGCGCCCTGGCTCAGCTTCAGCTCGATCATCTTGACCTGCGGGATCTGGCCGATCTCGCGCAGCTTGCCTTCATCGAGCCGGCCATCCAGCGTCCGCACCCCGTATTTGGCCGTGCCGATCTGGAGGACGATGTCCGCACCGCCCTCCAGGTGCTGCGGGGCGAGACCGCCCTCGCCAGTGTTGAGCCAGCAGCCTGCCAGGCCCGCGCCTTTCGACAATGCGCGCACCGCCGGATTGGAGATTGCCCCGTAACTCATGCCAGAGATGTTTATGAGCGAGGTAAACGCGTAAGGGTTGGGCGTATACTCGCCAACGACCAGCCGCGGCGTATCTGTGCCATCCTGCTCCAGCGTCGCGAACGGACAGTTGACGAAAATCGGTGATGCCACCTCCGCCAGATTGTGGGTCGAGCCGAATGCGATGGTATTGTCGCTGCCTGCTGACGAGCGGTACACCCAGTCGCGCTGGGCGCGGTTGAACGGCATCTCCTCGCGGTCCAGCGCAAAGAAGTACTGGCGGAAGAATTCGCCCAGCGTCGAGAAGATGTGCCTGAACCGTCCGATGACAGGATAATTGCGGCGTACCGCGTCCCGCGTCTGTGCGATATCAAGGATGAACACGACGACGATAGCCAGCGCGGCCAGTCCGACCGTGAAAACAAACAGCTTGCTCAGGAGGTCAAGCCCCTGTGCTGCCACGTAACTGATCAAACCGATTTCGACTCCCATGACACTCCCCTTTTTCGGCGCGGCGCAATTTGCCAGCTCAGGTGTCCTGGATACCATCACCGGGTCGCGCCTCGATTTCACATCGGCTCAATTTCGCGCGAAGCTTGCGTGATAGGGGATATCGGAGAGACGAAAACGCAGAGGACCTCGACGGTCGCGCCGTGAGGTCCTCGTGAGAGTCTGATCTGCTGGCCGGGCGGCATCGATCGCTGCCCTACGCGGTCATACCGCTGGCGGGGTCTGTGTGAACGCAGACCGCCATTCCGTGGTACGAGCGCACCGCCTCGCCAGCCATCTGATTTCAATCAGTTTTCACGGACAGGATTTGCAGTAAACAAGTGTTAATGCAGATGCCTAGGTCCGTCAATTCAGGGTTCAATTGTCGATTTTGCGCGGTTTTGTGCGCTGGGCAACCAGCGCAACTGTCACCGCGCCTGGCGACAGTTGGGTGGAGTCATTTTCTTAGACCTCCTATCCTTACCTTCTGAAAGTATGCGCCTCGGATTTGTTCGCGTCAATACTGTAGTTGAAACGCCCTGCCAGCCGCCTTAGGCTAAGAACCGCGCAGGCTGAACAAGCAGGAGAGAAGGCATGGCCGCAAAAACCCCGATCTGTGACTTCGGCTGGCAAGCGCCAGATTTCGAGCTGCCGGCTACCGACATGCGGCTTTATACGCTCGCCGATATTCGCGGGTCTAACGGCACGCTCATCATGTTCATCTGCAATCACTGCCCGTATGTGCGCGCGGTGATCGACCGGCTGGTGCGCGACGTGCGCGAGTTGCAGGCGCTCGGGGTGGGCGCGGCGGCGATCTGCGCGAATGACGCCGATAATTATCCTGAAGACTCGTTCGACAACATGAAGCGCTTCGCCGCCGAACACGGCTTCACCTTCCCCTACCTGCACGATGAGAGCCAGCGCGTGGCCCAGGGCTATGGCGCGGTTTGCACGCCCGATTTCTTCGGCTTCAACAGCCATCTGGAACTGCAGTATCGCGGCCGGCTCGACGAGAGCGGCGCGCAGCCCGCGGCGCCTGACGCGCGCCGGGAGTTGTTCGAGGCCATGCAGCAAGTGGCGCAAACCGGCCAGGGCCCGGCCGACCAAACCCCGTCGATGGGATGCTCGATCAAATGGAAAGTCGCATGAGTGCCCGGGCGCGTTAACATTTTGTTAACCCTGATGAAGACGTTAGCAATAAATTTAGACGAATGCCGTTTAGTCTTCCCCTCATTCGGGGGAGGTGAGCATGACGCTGGCGGATTACGCCCGCTTTGCCTTGATAATCGCGCTCGGCATCCTGTCCTTCATCGTGTTTCTGGTCGCCGGGACGCTGGTGGGATTGATGTATGTCGACCCGACCGGCTGTCGCTGCGTTTACCCGTTTCCGCCGGTGGGGCTTTATGTGCTGGGGCTGCTCGGGCTGTTGCTGTTGATCCCCGCGATCCGCACAGCCGTGATCGATGCGCCCGAGTATCTGGAGAAGCTCGGCCTGACCAGCTATATGGCTCTTGCCATCGCAATCTTCTCCATCCTCGTGTTCATCATTGTGCTGTGACGGGTCACGGCCCGCACATCGCCTCGCCTAGCAGCACGCCCGCACCATGAGTGAGATCCACAGCGCCGCTATTCTGCTGGATGGCACGCACCGAGCGATCGCAGCTTCGTCCGCACGGTTTCCATGGTGGAGCTTCACGAAAACGGCGCTTGCCATCTGCGCGATGCGCCTCGTCGAGGAAGGGCTACTGGCGCTCGATGCGCCGCGCCCAGGCAAGCCCTACACGCTGCGCCAGCTTTTGCAACACCGCGCCGGCGTGCCGAATTACGGCGCACTGGAGAGCTATCATCAGGCGGTGGCGCGAGGCGATACGCCCTGGCCGCGCGATACGCTTCTCGAGGCCGTGGGCGCGGACCAGCTCGACTTCGCGCCCGGGACAGGCTGGGCGTACAGCAATGTCGGCTACATGTTCGTACGCGAGACCATCGAAGCCGTAACCGGACTGGAAGCAGGCAGCGCCCTTCACCGCTTCGTCCTTGCGCCGCTGGAGCTGTCATCGGTCGAATGGGCGAACGGCGCGTCGGATTTCGACGACATCCATTGGCCGGATGGGCGCAACTACCACCCCGGCTGGGTCTATCACGGCTGCCTCAAGGGCACAGCGAGCGACGCCGCCCGGCTGTTGCATGCGCTTTTCCGAGGCGATCTGCTGCGCCGCGAAAGCCTGGCCGCCATGCTTGATCCATATCCGCTTGGCGGGGCGCTGCCCGGCCGCCCTTGGAGCGAATGCGGTTACGGCCTGGGCTTTATGGCTGGCAAGATGGAAGAGGCTGGCCGGGCATTTGGCCACTCGGGCGCAGGTCCGTTTTCGGTCAACGCCGTCTATCATTTTCCGGATCGGCCAGCGCCAATCACCGTCGCTGTTTTCACGGATGGC
>CAZNGB010000099.1:0-7829 GCA_964572465.1 uncultured Hyphomicrobiaceae bacterium | reverse complement strand
TCCGCGCCGACGATCGCCAGCGCGAACGCCCGCGCCGTGCGGTTGATGGTGGACAGCAGCATCATCCCGCCAGGGCGCACGATCTGCGCACACACGCCGATGAACGCGCGCACATCCGGCACATGCTCGACGACCTCTAGCGCAATTACCGCGTCGAACTGCGCGCCTTCGCTCGCCAATTCCTCAACGCGCGTGGCGCGATAGTCGATCTCAAGCCCGCTCGCAGCGGCATGGGCGCGCGCGGCGGCCACGTTCTCCTCCGCAGGGTCGATCCCCGTGACCCCCGCGCCCAGGCGCGCCAGAGGCTCCGACACCAGACCGCCGCCACAGCCGATATCGGCGATGCGCAGACCCGCTAGCGGTCGGGCCGCGCTGTCATCACAGCTAAACTGGCGCACAAGTTGCTCCCGCAGGAAGCGCATCCGCTGCGGCCCGATTGCGTGAAGCGGCCCAAACTCACCATGCGGATCCCACCATTTCGCCGCGAGCACGCGGAAGCGCTCAACCTCGCGTTCGTCCATTGTGCTGTCTGACTGGGCCATGCGCGCGATCCTAGCAGATGTACGCACGGCCCGCATCTTCTGCCGCTGTGGCGTCTTGCGCTGTGGCGTCCTTGCAGCACCCGGCGCGCGTGGTATAAGCGGGGCGCATTTTTGTTGCGTTGTGTTTAGAGAGGCAAGCCGTGGCGTGTCTGGTGATGAAATTCGGCGGGACGTCGGTGGCGGATATAGAGCGCATCCGTAATGTGGCGCGCCATGTCCGGCGCGAGGCGCAGGCCGGGCACCAGGTGGCCGTCGTCGTGTCAGCCATGGCCGGGCAGACCGACCAACTCGTCACGCTGGTGCGTGAGGCCGCCGCTCGGCATGATCTGCGTGAATATGACAGCGTCGTCGCCGCGGGCGAGCAAGTGACGAGCGGCCTGCTTGCGATCATCTTGCAGGATATGGGCATACCAGCGCGCTCCTGGCTGGGTTGGCAGGTGCCGATCCGCACGAATGAGGCCCACGGCGCTGCGCGGATCATGGACATTGAGCCGGGGCCGCTGCGCGAGAGCCTGGATCGCGGCGAGGTCGCGGTGGTGGCGGGCTTTCAGGGCATCGCGGACGATGGGCGCATCGCCACGCTGGGCCGGGGCGGCTCGGACACCAGCGCGGTTGCCGTGGCGGCGGCGCTCCGGGCGGATCGCTGCGACATCTACACGGATGTTGATGGCGTTTACACCACCGATCCGCGCATAGTGCCTAAAGCACGCCGGATTCCTAAGATTTCCTATGAAGAAATGCTGGAGATGGCATCGCTCGGCGCAAAGGTCTTGCAGACCCGCTCAGTGGAACTGGCAATGGTCCACGGCGTTCCGTTGCAGGTCCGGTCGAGTTTCGCGCCGACGGAGACCGGCGGTGACGACTGGCCCGGGACGCTTGTTTGTGATGAGGGTGAGATCATGGAACAGCAGGTTGTAAGCTCAATCGCCTATGCGAAGGACGAGGCCAAGGTCACACTGCTCAGTGTCGCGGACAAACCCGGCGTTGCCGCCAGTGTTTTCGGCCCGCTCGCGGCGGCGAATATTAACGTGGACATGATCGTGCAGAATCTGTCGGAGGATGGGCGGTTCACGGACCTCACCTTCACCGTGCCTGCGGGCGATCTGCAGCGCGCACTTGACGTTTTGGCCACTGCGAAAGCGGAAATCGGGTATTCCGATTTGCGCGGATCGGAGGATGTTGCCAAAGTATCGATCATCGGTGTGGGGATGCGCAGCCACGCAGGCGTCGCGGCCCAGATGTTTCGCGCTCTGGCGGAGAAAGGCATCAATATCGGTGCGATCTCGACTTCGGAAATAAAGGTCAGTGTCCTCATCGACGCGGACTATGCCGAACTCGCGATCCGTACCTTGCACAGCGTCTATGGCCTGGATGCGACCGAACCGGCATAAAATTTGACGGAAGTTTTTGAGCGTCCGCCCCGCTCATGTGTTTTCGCATATCGAGATCGAGGGGTGGCGAGCCGTATTCCGCATTTCTACCCGCTTGCCGATTGTCGGGGCGCGGGCAGGCTCAGCGGACGCTCGTGAGCGAAGTGAGCGGACCGCAATGAAGGCGGCCAATCCCGACCAAGGAGACATGAGGCGTATGCCTTGGAGACTGAGCGCACCACGGGTTCTGCTGAGGCGTTTGCGCGAGGCCATGGCCAATTCCCCGGTCGGCAAGGTCAGCCTCGATACGATCGTGGAGCTGGTCGCTGCGAATCTGGTCGCTGAAGTCTGCTCGATCTACATCGCCAGGCAGGACGGCATGCTTGAGCTTTATGCCACGCAGGGTCTGAAGCAAGAGGCGGTGCACAATACGCGGCTGAAGCCGGATGAGGGGCTTGTTGGCCTGATCGCCTCTAGCGGCCGGCCGGTGAACCTGCCTGACGCGCAATCCCACCCCGCCTTTTCGCTGCGCCCGGAGACTGGCGAAGAGAGCTACACGTCGTTCCTTGGCGTGCCGGTGCTGCGCAGCGGGAAAACGCAGGGCGTGCTGACGATCCAGAACGTGCAGCCGCGCAAATACACCGACGAAGAAGTCGAGGCGCTGCAGACCATCGCAATGGTGCTTGCCGAGGTGATTGGGTCCGGGGCGATCGAGGGCGTCAGCCCGGCTGAAGCGGACCCGCGCCGCACGCAGGCGCAATCGTCCAATGGCGTCGTGCTGTCCGAGGGAATCGCGTTGGGACACATCGTGTTCCACGAGCCGCAGGTCATGGTCACACGGCTGATTTCCGACGATCTGAACAGCGAGTTGAGCCGGCTGGACGCCGCCGTCAACCGGCTGCGCCAGAGCGTCGATGAAATGCTTGAGCGCCGCGATGTGCCGCTGACCGGCGAACACCGCGAAATCCTCGAGGTCTACCGCGTCTTTGCTCACGATGAGGGGTGGTTGCGCAAGCTTCGCGAGGCCGTGAATGCCGGGCTCACCGCCGAAGCCGCCGTCAAGCGCGTGCAGGGCGTACAGCGCGGTCAGATGCTGCGCCACAGCGACCGCTTCTGGCGAGAGCGCCTGCATGATATGGATGACATCGCTAACCGCCTGTTGCGCCTGCTGGCCGGGCGCAACGAGACCGCTGCCAGCGAAGAACTGCCCAAGGACACGATCCTCGTTGCACGGACGATGGGCGCATCGGAATTGCTCGACTACAACCGCGAGAAGCTGCGTGGGCTGGTGCTCGAGGAGGGCGGTCTGACCAGCCATGTCGCGATCGTGGCGCGCGCGCTGGGTATCGCCGCCATCGGGGAGACCGAAAATGTGCTGAGCGTGACCGCGCCGGGTGATGCCGCTATCCTGGATGCCGAGCAGGGCGCACTCCATCTCCGCCCCACGGGCGATCTGGTCAAGTCATATACCGACAAGGTCCGCTTCCGGGCTCGGCGGCAGGCCCAGTATGCCCGGCTGCGCGAGCGCGCAGCGCGCACGCGCGACGGCCAGCGAATTTACCTGCGCATGAATGCCGGCCTGCCCATCGACGTGCCGCATCTGAGGGACAGTGGCGCGGACGGCATCGGCCTTTACCGCACCGAGCTGCAGTTCATGATCTCGTCGAAACTGCCCAAATTGCATCAGCAGATGCGCACCTATCGCGAGATCACGGAAAACGCGGACGGCAAGCAGGTCGTATTCCGGACACTCGATATTGGCGGCGACAAGGTGCTCCCCTATATCCGGCACATGCAGGAGCCGAATCCGGCTTTAGGCTGGCGCGCCATTCGCATCGCGCTCGATCGGCCGGCCCTGTTGCGGACCCAGATTCGCGCCTTGCTACGCGCATGCGCCGGGCGCGAGTTGCGAATGATGATCCCCTTCGTCACCGATGTGAGCGAGCTGCGCGAAGCACGTGGCTATCTGAACAAGGAGGTGGCGCACGCCAAGCGGCATGGCTACGAGATGCCGCGCGAAATTCATATGGGCGCGATGATCGAGGTTCCCGCTCTGCTGTGGCAGCTCGATGAGTTGCTGCCTGAGGTGGATTTCATCTCGGTTGGCAGCAATGATCTGTTTCAGTTCCTCTTCGCTGCGGACCGCGGCAATGCGAATGTCGCCGCGCGGTTCGACCCGCTGTCGCCGCCGGGCCTGCGGGTGTTGCGCCAGATCGCTGAGAGCGCCGAGCGCCATCAGGTGCCGCTGACGCTGTGCGGCGAGATCGCGGGGCGGCCGATAGAGGCGATGGCGCTGATCGGGCTGGGCTATCGCTCGATTTCGATGTCGGCGGCGTCGATCGGCCCGGTCAAGGCCATGGTGCTTGAGCTTGATGCGGGAAAGCTGGAGAGCTATGTGCTGGAGTGGCTGGAGACCGGAAACCAGTCCATTCGCGCGCGGCTGCAGGATTTCGCCGAGGCCAACAGCATCCCGCTGGGGTGATCGGCGCCTTCAAGATCAACACTGAAAAAGACCATGCCAGAGATTTCGCCTGATAAGCTCGACAGGCTCGTGGAACGCTGGGAGGCGGTGCAGTCCGAGCTGTCCTCCGCGCCGGAGCAGGAGCGCTTTGTCGCCCTGTCGCGCGAATTTTCCGAGCTTGATCCAATTGTGGAGGTGATCCGCGACCTGCGCGGCGCGCAAGATGAGCTGGCGCAGACCACTGAACTGCTCGCCGCGCCGGACACCGACCCGGAAATGACCGAACTCGCCCGCGCGGAACAGGCCGAGTTGCGCGAGCGGATTGAGGCGCTGCAAGCCGATTTGCAGATCAAGCTGCTACCCAAGGACGCTGCTGATTCGCGCAACGTGATTTTGGAGGTCCGTGCAGGCACCGGCGGCGACGAGGCTGCGCTGTTCGCCAGCGATCTGTTTCGCATGTATCAGCGCTACGCCGAGGCGCAGGGCTGGTCGGTGCAGCTGCTGTCGGTGAGCGAATCGGAAGCGGGCGGCTATCGTGAAATCGTGGCGTCGATCTCGGGCAAGGGCGTCTACGCGCGGCTGAAATACGAATCCGGCGTGCACCGTGTGCAGCGCGTGCCGGAGACGGAATCGGGCGGGCGCATTCACACCTCGGCGGCGACGGTGGCGGTGCTGCCGGAGGCCGAAGATATCGACATCGAAATCCGCAATGAGGACCTGCGTATCGACACCATGCGGGCTTCTGGCGCGGGCGGCCAGCACGTCAACACGACGGACAGCGCCGTGCGCATCACCCATTTGCCGACCGGGATCGTCGTGACATCATCAGAGAAGTCGCAACATCAGAACCGTGCGCGGGCCATGCAGGTGCTGCGCGCCCGGCTGTTTGACGATGAGCGCCAGCGCGCGGAAGATGAACGCGCCGCCGCCCGCAAGGATCAGGTCGGCTCGGGCGACCGCTCACAGCGAATCCGTACCTATAACTTCCCGCAGGGCCGAGTGACCGACCACCGTATCGGTCTGACCGTGCACAAGCTTCAGCAGGTGCTGGCCGGCGAGGGGCTGGACGAGATCATCGACGCGCTCATCACGGACCATCAGACGCGCCAGCTCGCCGCGATGGATCAGCAGGAAAGCTATGCCTGAGTTGCCGGCCGGAGCAGGACTGGATGCGGCGCGGCGTGCGCTGACGGCCGCATTCCGCGGGTGCGGGATCGCCACGCCGGCGCTCGATGCACGCCTGCTGGTGATGGCGGCCTGCGGGGCGAGCCATGCCGAGCTGATTTGCGATCTGAAGCGGGCGCTGAGCGATGATGAGCGCGCGCGCCTCGACGATTGGGCCGAACGGCGGCTGGCGGGTGAGCCGGTTTCGCGCATTCTCGGCAACCGCGCCTTTTGGAATATGGACTTCCGCTTGTCGCCCGAGACGCTCGATCCGCGCCCGGAGACCGAGACGCTGGTCGAGGCCGTGCTGGCGATGGTGCCGCAGCGCGATGCCTGTCTGCGCATTCTCGATCTGGGAACCGGCACGGGCTGTATCCTGATCGCGCTACTCAGCGAGCTGCCAAACGCGCTCGGCATTGGCACGGATATCCGACATGCCACGCTTGTGACGGCGCGAGATAATGCGAGCCAGGCCGGCGTCGCGGGGCGCGCGCGGTTCGCGCAGGCCGACTGGCTGCGCGGCATCGACGGGCAGTTCGACGTGATCGTTTCAAATCCGCCGTATATCGCGCGCGCGGAGTTGAGCGGCCTGAGCCGGGAAGTGCGCGCGCATGACCCGATTTCTGCGCTTGACGGCGGGCCGGATGGGTTGAGCGCATATCGCGCAATTCTCGGCGAACTTGGCCGCGTGATGGCGCCCGGAGCGATCGCCGCTTTCGAGGTCGGTGCGGGCCAGGCGGCGGCCGTCGGCGCGATCATGACCGCGGCCGGTTTGGCGCCTGTGCAGCCTGACCAGGCGGCGATTAAACGCGATCTCGCCGGTATCGAGCGGGCGCTAGTCATGAAGCGCCGGGAAGCCGGTGAATTGGCAAAAAAAGAGTTGGAAAGCCGCGTCATTCGCGCTAGCCTGCACTAAACATCGCGGGCGTTCACTAGCGCATATGGCCCTTTGGGCTTCGGTTTCGAGCGCAGTCCTAGCGGTCAAGCAATTCGCCAAGATAACGTGGTACCGGCGGTCAGCTGAGCGACCTGCAGAAAGGCTCTCAGGCGAGCACGCTCGGTGCAATCGGATAATGTGGCCGACAACAGCTGAGGTTTGTCAGCCCCTGATGCAAGTTTCTGCGCGCGTTCACGGTTTGCGATGCAGGCAACTCCCAGGACGTTCCGGCGACGATGAATGCGTAAGCCATCACCTGAAGGTATCAGACGGCAAGTGAGCCGTAAGCTCGACGCTTGCCTGCGGCCGCGCAGGGGTCGGCGTCAGTAAGCTTGGCGTTGATGGCGCTGCGCGCCGGCACGTCAAATTGTTTTGGCAACAAATCAAGACAGGAGCCCATGAGGCAAGGACAGCAAAATCGCAGGGGGCGCAACCGCAGCGGCGGCGGCGGCCGCAAGCCGCAGAGCGCGCTGACGCGGAATTTCGAATCCAACGGACCCAACGTGAAGATCCGCGGGACCGCATCGCACATTGCAGAAAAATATCTGACGCTTGCGCGCGATGCGTTGTCGTCCGGCGATATCATCGTTGCGGAAAGCTACTTCCAACACGCGGAGCACTATAACCGGATCATCATGGCAGCGCAGGCAGAGCGACAAAACGGCGCCGAGCAGCGCCCTGCGCAAAGCGGGAACGGCCGCGACCACGGCGATGACTTCGATCTGGAAGGGGGCGGATCGTCGGAATCGGACAGCGCACCGGCACATGATAGCACGGCGCAGGCGTCCGCCAGCGAAGCTGAACAGCAACCGCAGCCGGCTCGCCGGCGCAAAGCCGCCAATGGCTCCGGCGACGCCGAGGTAAAGGGCGATGCGAACGGCAGCGAGGCGGCGAAGCCATCGCGCGGCGCCCAGGCCCGGCGCAGGCGTCCAAAGGTCGAGTCGACCAGTAGCGCGCGCCAGCAGTCAGCGCCCAAGTCCGCGAAGACGAATGGCGCCGCCGCGAATGGCGTGGAGGGCAGCTCTGATGACGGTGCGCCCGAAGGCTACTCCGCTTCGTGATTAAAGCGCGCGCGGCGGGCCGGGAGCGCAGGCGCGCGCGATAGCGTTTAGCCCCCCATCGCGCCCGCCCAAGAAACCCGTTCCGGGCTTGATCCAGACAATGAAGCCGTAAACTCGGTTGGCCCCGCGTTGCGAATTCGGGCCCATTTGATCAACCGCCAGCCACAGAAAAAGCCCCGGCTTTGATGCCGAGGCTTCTTGAAGCGTTATGCCTGCTCGTCGTGGCAGACTGCGCTATTCGCGGTTGCCGAACAGCGACAGCAGCATGATGAACAGGTTGATGAAGTCGAGATA